>NZ_JBEDNP010000048.1:0-4793 GCF_040105315.1 Pseudonocardia tropica | reverse complement strand
GCTCGGGCTGTCCGGGACGGAGATCGCGCAGGTTCTCCAGCTGTCCAAGCAGCGCGTGTCGGACCTGCGGAAGGCAACCCGGTGACCCGGGGAGGGGATGGCCGGCGTGAGTGATGAGACCGCGCCGCAGGACGTCCCGACCGTGAGGAGCCGCCTCGCGATGCTCGGCGAGGAAGCGATCGCGGAGCACTTCGCCGCCGGGCGGATCTACCTCGACGGGGAGCGGGTGACCGA
This sequence comes from Pseudonocardia tropica, assembly GCF_040105315.1. Lineage (NCBI taxonomy): Bacteria > Bacillati > Actinomycetota > Actinomycetes > Pseudonocardiales > Pseudonocardiaceae > Pseudonocardia > Pseudonocardia tropica. The sequence continues at coordinate 4,559 of NZ_JBEDNP010000048.1, read as the reverse complement.
CCTGGACGCCCCAGCTCCGGCGGGCACTCGACCGGTGCTCCGCGCGAGCTGACGACACCTTCCGGGACGCGTCAGTAGTTTCTGCGCCCCTGCTCTTTCGCCTGCCGCGCCCTGTAGTTCCGGGCGGCTTGGTCGAGCGCCCCCTGCCTGTCCATCTTCCTCCGAAGCGCTTCCGGCGTCAGGTTGTCCGGCGAATCGCTCCGCGGCGTGGGGTTGTAGTCCTTGAAGTACACCCTGTAGATCACGAAGGCGATCAGGCCGCAGAGGGCCGCTCCCCAGAGGGACAGGCTGAGGTTCCACCGGGTGCCGATAAGGCCCCACACGAACATGACGACGACGAACGCCAAGAGGGCGAGGTGCTTCCTGAAGCGGGGGAGGTAGTGCTGATAGAGGTCACGCCTGAACGGGTGGGGGTGGTCGTCTATCGGCCGTTGAGGTCCGAGGTTGACCGGCGGCCACTGGCTCACGACGGGTAGCGGAGCCGTGTCCCACTCGGTCGGCGGGACCACTTGGGAGTGAGGGTGCTGCTCCCACCGTGGCTGCATGATCACTCCCCCCTTGGGTGTTCACTCGACACGGTGACACCAATTAGGGAGGTTAGCGACAAACTGCAAGATCATGTGGTCGTGCGCGGGTCGCGGTTCCTCGGGGACCGGCCTGACCGCGCGAGCCGGCTCGCGCTGCTAGGTGAGGACGCGATCGCGGAGCACTTCGCCGCGGGCGTATCCACCTCGACGGGGTCCGGGTGACCGACCTGGATACCCCGGCGCCGGCGGAGACACGGCCGGTGCTCCGCTGAGCCTGCGACGCCCGTCCCGGCTAACCCCAGGAGGGCCGTCGTCGTCAGCGGGATGGACCGTGCGGGCTCCGTGGGAGGCCGTTGATGTTGACCTGCCGCGCCCGCCGCTCCCTGTAGTAGGCGGTGAGTCGGCCGTTGCGCTCGCTACTGCGCTGGCCCCTTTCGTCAATGACCACCGTCGGCTGTTTCCAAATCAGCACCCTCCAGATCGCCAGGAAAACGACTGAGTAGATGGCCGCGCTGACCAGGGACCCGACGACGTCGCCTCCGGAGCGCACCAGGCTCAGCACAACAAACGCGACGAACAACGCCACGAATCCCCACGGGACCTTGGCCCCGACCTGCCCCAACGTTAGGAGGAGCGCATCCCCGCGCCTTGGGGCCGAGGGGGGGCTGGCCTTCGGCCTGTGCGACGCCGGTCCCCCGGGGGTCACAAACATGGATTGCTCCACCCTAAGCGCCTGAGCCGCGGTGTTAACCGCGGTTGTGGAACCGGCGGTTCGCGGCGGCGTGGGCGGCCCGATCCGCCGCGATGCGCTGCTGCACCTTGATCCCATACCCCTGCATGTGCGGGGCATCGACGTAGATACGTCGCTGTCGACGATCCCTGCGTGCATCCCTGAGTCGCTGCCACAGCGGGACGTAGTCCAGCTCGTCGGAGTGGCGGAACCCGAGAGCGATGACACCGGCGGCGGCGGCTACGACGGCGACAGCGATCAGGAGACTTGAGGCTGTCAGTCTGTCCCCGAGTCCCATGGCGATCACGAGCAGCGCGACGACGCTGAGGACGATCCACTTGATGACCCGCAAGCTGATCTTGACGATTCTGATGATCTTGGCGAAGTCCGGCCCGTCGCTCACGGTCGCTCCTCGGAGCAGGTGTTCACTCGAACGGTGAACGATTGCACGACAGGCTAGCGAAAACCACCAAGATCATGCAGGGAGTTACGGCCGGTCCGCGAGCACCCCGAGGACCGACGACCTGGCAGCGACGTGATCCCGCAGCTCGCTCGACAACAGCCCCGCCACGGTGAGGATGTCCGCGTGCCGGGCGGCGAGGTTCCGACCGATCAGCGGCTCGTTGTGCGCCACCCGGTTGCGGAGGTCGTAGGGCCGACCGACCGGGCCCACGAGCTCGGGACGGGGGAGGTCCCAGGGGCGAGTCTCCGTGCCGATGTAGCCCCAGCTGTCCGGCACGAGCGGGCCGTCGTGCACGACCGGGCGGCGCCACCGGGCCGCTTACCAGGCGACCCGGCCGGGCTCCAGGTGCGCCGTACAGCGGCCGGAGGTGCAGCAGGGGGCCGAGGTCGACGGTGTGGCCGTCCCATGGGCCGCCGGTGAGCACTGCTGTGTAGCGGTGGTGGGTCCGGGGCGCCCCCGGTCCTCCAGTACGTCGCGGTGACGCGGAGGGGGGTCGACGAGGACCCGGCGTCTGTGCTGGGCGACCTGCTCACGATGCACTTCGAGGCCGGGCGGGTTCGCCTCGACGGCGTCCAGGTGACCGACCTGGACACACCAGCCCCGGACGGCACCCGCATCGTCATCGCCGGGAGCTGACGACTTCCGCCCCAGCTGGTCCCGGGAGGGCTACACGCCCGGTCCGCCTCCATCGGCGGTGGCTGCGGGCGGACCGTGGGTCACCACCGCGACGAGGCCAGGTTCCGGGGCTCGGCCGGAGCAGTGTGTAGGGCCCGATCATGGCGCTGGGTCCCCGCGTCCGCGCGCAGAGAACCCAACCGGTGGGTCGCGTCGAGGGCCATTTGCGATCAGGGCTCCGGTGCGATGTTGTAGGCGACATGGCTGATCGTGACGGGCATCGGCGCTGGGTGGCTCCGCCAACTTGGCCGGCGCCGCCGCACGGCTGGGTTCCACCGCCCGGTTGGCAACCCGATCCCCGGTGGGGACCTGCGCCACCGGGATGGCAGTTCTGGGACGAAACCGCCGAAGAACGCACCGCGGAAGATCACGTGGGTGTGCCTGCGGCGGTGAGTGAGACTGCAGCGGAGCCGCACGAGCGGTCGGGGCCCGGCGTTCGGGCGGAGGACGACGACACCGGTGACAGCCCGGTTCTGGGACACAAGGCAGAGAAGATCGCAGCCGAGGTGCTGTTCCACATCCGCGACGCGGCCCCGGAGGGCGAGGTCGTGCGGGCGGTGTTCCGCGCGAACAGCCTGCGGCCACTGGCGAACTTCGTCGCGATCACCAACGTCCGCATCGTCGTGGGAGACACCACCGACCAGGGCCGCAAGTACCTCAAGCGCCACGTGCTGGTCGACGAGCTCGCCGAGTACAACCTGCGCAAGTACCCCGGTAGCACCCCCCGACTGCGAGTGCTTACCAAGACCGGTGAGGACGTCTTCCTCACCCAGATGTTGCACCGCCAGGACAGCGAAGCGGTCGACGCAGCGCTGTCCCGTCTGATGGCCAGACCTGGTCCTGCGGAGGTCATCGCCGCCGCACGCGGGCGGGGTCTGACCCCTTATGGGACGGGGAGCGCTGCGACGCCGCCTCGAGTTGCGCTCGTCCACGATGACGCACGACGCCTGCTGTCCTCGGCAGCAGCCGCCGCAGAAGCCGGCGACATCACCCACGAGGAAGGCTTCCTGCGCGATGTGATGAGCCTGGCCGGCCGGGCGCCCTTGCTCTCACGGACCGAAGTCCGCCAGTGGCTCCGGCAGCAGATCGACCGTGACCACGGCAAAGGTCTCATCCGCCGCGGAGCGACCCTGCTCGGAACTATCGAATCGATTCGCGGCGAGGGGGTCACCGTCTTCAGCGACCGGATCCTGCACGGCATCCGGGTGCATCGAATGGACCCCTTCGTCTCTGCCGCGGTCCAACTCGACGGGAACGTCGTGGTCTCCCACCGGCCGACCCTGACCCGCATGATGGTCGGCTCGGTTCTCCCTGGCACCGCGTTGATCCCGGGGTTGGCGTTCCAGAAGAAGCAGGAACACGACACCCGCACCGCTACCGTCACCATCAGCCACCCCGAATGGTCGGTCGACATCGCCATCAACCCCGACCAGCTCGCGTCGCCGCGCTCCATCGCCGGCCGGATCAACGCCACCGCGGACCAACTCCAGAGGCAGGAGGCCCTTCCCACTACCGATATCGGCGCCAACAACGAATCCGACCGCATCAGCAAACTTGAACGAATCGCCGCGCTATTGGCCCAGGGGCTCATCACGCAAGAGCAGGCCAGCACCCTGCGCGATGACGTGATGCGTTAGCGCTGCAAGGACCACGGCCAGGCCCAACGTTGGGGTGCACGCTTGTTGAACGAATTTCCTGCTCTCAGTTTGAGGCTCAGCCGGTGAGCCGCGATGCCCAGACCGTGGCCGCAGCCGCCAGCGGCCTTGAGATCGTGCCGCGCACCCAGCGTTGGGGGCACGTCAGTCTCTGCGTCCTCGATGCTGTCTTCTCCATCAGCGCACGCTATTCGACCACGGCGGCGACCTGTCGACGATACGCAACGGCAGCACAGATCCCAGCGCTGGTCGATGCCGACTCCAGCGCTTACTGGGAGCAGCCTCTCAGCGAGTTCGTACAGTCAGTGAGCCTTTGCCAACCTGATCATCCGTTGGCGATCATGAGGGTCTGAACTGCGGCGACGAGCTCGGCGGCCCGGGTCGGGCAGGATCTGATCTTGCGCAGAACCTTCCAGTTCTTCAGCTCGGCGTTGACCCGCTCACCCGGCCCGCGTCGGCGGGCGTGTGCGGCGTTGACCTCCCTCTGGTTGCGCGACAGGCGCCGGTAG
>NZ_JBEDNP010000047.1:0-4819 GCF_040105315.1 Pseudonocardia tropica | reverse complement strand
AGGTCAAGCGGGACCTGCGCACCGGCAACGTCCGCGAAGACGCGGTCGTCCAGCTGGCCGGCTACGTGTCCTCTCGGCGCGAGCAGACCGGGCAGCGCTACGTCGGAGTCCTCACTGACGGCGCGGAGTGGCACCTCTACCACCTCGTCGGCGAGTCCTTGGAACTGGTGTCGAGCCTGCACACCGACGTGCGCAACTTCGAGCCCGACACCCTGTTCGTCTGGCTGGAAGGAGTGCTTGCGACCGGGGAAAAGATCACTCCGACCGCACGGGAGATCGAACAGCGCCTCGGCGCCGGCTCCGCCGCGCACGCCCTCGAGTTCGCCGAGCTGCGTGCTCTGTACGAGCGCCACCGCGACGATCCCGGCCTCGTCCTCAAGCGCAAGCTGTGGACCAAGCTGCTCACCACCGCGCTGGGCACCAACTTCCGCGGCGAGGACGACCTGTTCGTCGAACACACCCTCCTCGTCGCGATGGCCGAGATCATCGGCCACGCCGTGGTCGGCCTGGATCCCACCGACCAGTCCATCACCCCGGTCACCCTGCTGTCGGGGCGCTTGTTTGCCTCGCACGAGATCGGCGGGGTCATCGAGTCGGACTTCTTCGACTGGCCGGCCGAGGTGGCCGGTGGGGAGCCGTTCGTGCGGGGCCTGGCCCGGCGCCTGGCCCGGTTTGCCTGGGCACACGTCGAGACCGACGTGATGAAGGTGCTCTACGAGTCGGTGATCGATGCCGAGCAGCGCCACAGCCTCGGTGAGTACTACACCCCGGACTGGCTGGCCGAAATCGTCGTCGAGGAGACCGTCACCGACGCGCTCACCGAGCGCGTCCTGGACCCCAGCTGTGGATCCGGCACCTTCTTGTTCCATGCCGTACGCCGCTACATCGCCGCGGGCGAAGCCGCAGGGATGGGCATCGGGGAGATGCTGACCGGGGTGACGAGCAAGGTGCTCGGTATGGACGTGCACCCGGTCGCGGTCACCCTGGCCCGCATCACCTATCTGCTCGCGATCGGGCCCGAGCGTCTCGCCCACGACGATCGGCCGGCGTTCTCCGTGCCGGTCTATCTGGGCGACTCGATGCAGTGGGGGCAGCAGAACACCCTGATGAACACCGACGCTCTGTCGGTGCCCACCGACGGCGGGCAGCTGTTCGACGACGACCTGTTGTTCCCCCATCGGCTCCTGCACGACGCCGGTCGTTTCGACCGCCTCGTCGCCGAGCTCGCTGATCGGGCCGCCGCCCGCGCTCCTGGAAGCCCCGTCCCGTCGCTGAAGGCGACGTTCCGGCTGTTCGCCGTGCACGACGACGACCAGGCCATGCTCACCGCGACCTTCGCCAAGATGTGCGAGCTCCACGACACCGGGCGCGACCACATCTGGGGCTACTACATCCGCAACCTCGCCCGCCCGCTTTCACTGGCCGACAGCGCAAACCGCGTCGACGTCATGGTCGGTAACCCGCCCTGGCTGGCCTACCGATACATGCCCCCACAGATGAAGTCCGAGTTCCGCGAGATGAGCACCGCACGCGGCTTCTGGGCCGGGGCAGCGGTCGCCACCAACCAGGACCTGTCGGCGCTGTTCGTCGCCCGCGCCACCGAGCTCTACCTGCGCGACGCAGGCCGGTTCGCCTTCGTCATGCCCCTCGCGGTGCTGACCCGCAACCAGTACGCGGGATTCCGCAGCGGCCGCTGGAGCCCCGGCGGGACCGGTGGGGGAGCAGCGAACGTCAACGCCGCCCTCGACACCGCCTGGGACCTACACGCGGTCAAGCCCGCCTTCTTCCCCGTCCCCGCCTCGGTCATCCGCGGACGCCGCACCACCAAACACGGCAGCACTGCCCCCGGCACAGAGAACTGGGCTGGACGCATCTCCCGGCGCAACGCCCCGCTGCCCATCGCACGCCCCGCGCTGACCCGAGCCGCCGCGACCACAGCCGCAAGCGGCGAACGCTCGCCCTACGCTGCACGGTTCACCCAGGGAGCGATCCTGGTGCCACGATTCCTGGTGCTGGTGGAACCGAAGAGCACCGGCCCGTTCGGGGCCGGTGCCGGCCGGCGGATGGTCGGCTCGCGCCGCAGCAGCAACGAGAAGAAGCCGTGGAAGGACCTCCCCGCCCTGTCCGGAGCAGTGGAGAAGCAGTTCGTGCGCCCGATCCACCTCGGCGACACGATCCTTCCCTTCCGCGAGCAGGAGCCCCTCCTCGGCGTCATCCCCTGGGACGGCAGGCAGCTACTGCAAGGCAGCGACGACACGATCGACCTCTACCCCGGCTTCGCCGACTGGTGGCGTGCTGCGGAGAACACCTGGAACACATACCGCAGCACCGACAAGCTCTCACTGCTCGATCAGCTCGATTACAGGCGCAAGCTGCGCGCACAATTCCCGGCAGGGGAGCACCGCGTGGTCTACACCAAGGGCGGCATGTACCTGGCCGCCGCCCGAGTGTCGGACCCAAGCGCCGTGATCGACCACAAGCTGTACTGGGCCGCGACCGCCAGCATCGACGAGGCTCGATATCTCACTGCCATCCTGAACAGCCCTGCCCTGCTCGAACTCGTCCGGCCGCTGCAGGGCCGCGGTGAACACAACCCCCGCGACTTCGACAAATACGTCTTCCAGATCCCGTTCCCGCTTTACGACGCCGACAACAACCACCACCAACGCATCGCCGAACTCGCAGCAAGCGCCGAGACCGTGGCCGCAGCGGTCGAGCTGCCTAATACCTCGTTCCAGACCCAACGACGGGCCGTACGCCGCGCCCTGGAGGACGACGGAGTTGCAGCCAGCATCGACGGCGAAATTGCCGAGTTGCTCGGAACGACCGGATAAGGGGAAGCGTCGCGCCGCTGGCCTGACTCCCTACCTCGGCCCCTCCAGCGCTCGCCTGGACTCGTTCGTCGACCGGGCCGCTGTGGTCAGGCACCGAACGCGGGATGCAGCGTCGGAAGATCGACCGGGCCGACATTGAGCTCCCAGAGGGCTTGGGAATTAATCAAGACGGCTCGCCGCGACACCCGATGATCGCCCCGCAGCCCCGGGCGACCGGGTTGAGAGATACGCCCTAGTCCAGTACCTCGTCCTGGGACTCGGCCAGAGTTCGGTGACCCCAGAAGGCGCCGGACCTAATCCATCCAGTCAGCAGATCGGGAGACCTAGCCCACCGCGACTCGCCGCCGAAGTCCAGACTTCAGAGAGATAGCCCTTTGATCCGCTTGCGTTCACCGCGAAGTACCACCTTGAGCTTTCAAAACGACCAGGATTCGAATCATCGACAGGGTCAGTGTCGTTGCCATTCGTCGTGCGCTCACCTGTAACCTGACACGATGCCGTGAGCACACCGCCGCTGACAACTTCCGTACCAGCAATCTTGCAACAATAGTTGCGCGGCTCAGACGACAGGTACGCAGGCTTTGGGTCCTCTCGCATGTTCATCCCGGATGTGACCAAGTTCGAAACTCTGATCTCAACATTCGGCCTCGGTGGTGTTGCGCTCGACGGCGGGGCCGCCGCACCTGACTGAGTAGGTGCGTTCTGCGACGAGGCAGCAGTGTTCCTCCCTGCGCTAGGAACTGCAGGCGGGTCCGGCGCTATCTCGCTAGAGATAGGTGGCGTGACGGTCTCGTGCGGAACAATAGCTGGGAACTTCTTGATTATATCGGCCGAGCACTTCTCTGTTTGAACTTGCTCCGAAGGCGGAACGAATGCCGAGTACAGATAACCCGAACCTCCCGGGAAGTTTCCGCCCTCGGCCTCTGTCACATAGAACCAACGCGGCTAAGGGCCGTACAGCGGTACACCATCAAGCTCGGGAGCCTTAGTATCCTCCCAACATCTCATGCTAACCAGACTTCCAGAGGGGAGTCGGTCCAGCTCGGAGCACGACATCGTCGTCGTACCTTCCGGCGGGTAACCCGCGCAGTATCGTAATGCGACCGAACCCTCGGCGCTAATACGACTAAACGAGGTGGTGGCCGCTGCGTCGTCAGTCCTTGCAGACACTGAGCTCGCCGCACACGCGGTAGACGTTAGCAGTAAAAAGCCTGAGAGCAGGAACGCAGCTCGAATTCCTCCACGGATCAGCATGGCGGGACCCGCGGATCAACCGAAGTGCTCCCGGGAGGATCGAGAGGGTCGCCATTCGTAAATGTATCCGAGACGGCATAGAGGCCACTCCAGGGTGGACTGGAGTCGCCGATGCGGTAGAGTGCCGAAACTGATCCCATTCCGGTTCCATCTGGGACCTGACACAGGACTACGACTGATTCACCGTACGGAATTCGCGGAATGGAAGAATCTACAGGTTCACCTTGCGGATTCTTAAATACAACCGTACCGTTTCGATTTGCTGAAATCTCTTGGACTCCACCAAATTGTCCACGAGTGTCAGGGCCGGGGGACGGCGCCCCTGACGTGGCTGAAGGACGAGGGGGGTCTTCCTTCTGGCTCGTTTGCGCGACTATGGCTGGAGCTACTGCCCCAATCAGAGCTGCGCCGATAACTCCCGCTAGCCCGATTAGTGCAACCTTGATTCCGCTGGATCCGCTTCCGCCTGCCAAGTGAGCCCTCCGCACTCAGAGGTCGCTGCGAGGTGCCCGGCGACCAGTGCGACCGAATATACTCGGAAGGAAGCTAGGCCGGGGTAACAGTTCTATCGCACGTTAGCCTATTCGGCCTACTGCCCCTACATTCCACTCCTCACGGGAAGTTCCACAAGCGGGTAACTCTGCGGACTCTGGTTGCCCAGACGGTCCACCGCATGGACATGCGGACTCCACAGCATTCGCGGCGGCAGCACCTCCATCTGTATTGCTGTC
>NZ_JBEDNP010000046.1:0-4954 GCF_040105315.1 Pseudonocardia tropica | reverse complement strand
CTGCGACGCACCCGTCCGCCACCTCGACCACATCCACCGCGACGCCGACGGCGGACGCACCGAACTCGACAACGGACGCGGAGTCTGCGAGTTCCACAACCACGTCCGCGAACAACCCGGCTGGCACGTCGCCCGAGCCCCCGACGGGACCGTGGTCACCCGGACCCCGACCGGGCACACCTACCGCGGCCCGGACTGATCGCCTGCCGTCCTCCGGTCGTCGCAGGGGACCCGTGTGCCTGCCTGCCTGCCGGGCGGGCCCGGGCGCGCCCTCGTACGGCCCGGCCGCAGGGCGGCGCGGATCGGGCACGACCCGGTCACAGGCGTCGCAGGAAGTTCCCGATCCGCTCCACGGCCTGCTCCAGCTGCGGCAGCGCCGTCGCGTACGAGCAGCGGATGTGCCCCTCCCCGGACGGCCCGAACACGCTGCCCGGGACGACCGCGACCGACTCCTCCCGCAGCAGCCGCTCGGCGAAGGTCTCCGAGTCCAGCCCGGAGGCGCGGATCGAGGGGAACGCGTAGAACGCGCCCGCCGGCTCCGGGCAGTCCAGCCCGGCCTCGCGCAGGCCCTTCACGAACACCCGGCGGCGACGGTCGTAGTCCGCCACCATCTCCGCGACGTCACCCTCCGCGCTGGTCAGTGCCTCCACGGCGGCGATCTGCGAGATGTGCGGCGCGCACAGCATCGTGTACTGGTGCACCCGCAGGCACAGCTCCGCGATCGGCGCCGGCGCGGCGAGCCAGCCGACCCGCCACCCCGTCATCGCCTGGGCCTTGGAGAACCCGCCCAGGACCACCGTCCGCTCCCGGGCACCCGGGACCGCGCCCAGGCAGGTGTGGGCACCGGTGTAGGTGAGGCGGTCGTAGATCTCGTCGGAGAGCAGGTACAGGTCGTGCCGCTCGGCCAGCGCGACGAGCTCGCGCAGCACCTCGGGCGGCTGCACCGCGCCGGTCGGGTTGGCCGGCGAGCCGATCAGGATCGCCTTCGTCCGCGGGGTCACCGCGGCCTCGACCGTGGCGATGTCGATGGCGAACCCGTCCTCCGCTCGGGTCGGCACCCCGACCGGCACCCCGCCGGCGAACGCCACGCACGGCTGGTAGGCGACGTAGCAGGGCTCCGGGACGATGACCTCCTCGCCCGGGTTCAGCAGCACCCGGAACGCCAGGTCGAGGCCCTCGGACACCCCGGTCGTCACCAGGCACTCGGTGGCGGGGTCGTAGTGGGCGTCGTAGCGCGACGCCAGGTCCGCGCACACCAGCTCACGCAGCTTCGGCAGGCCGGCGTTGCCGGTGTAGGTGGTGTAGCCGCGTTCCAGGGCGTAGATCCCGGCCTCGCGGATCCGCCACGGCGTCACGAAGTCGGGCTCACCGACACCGAGGGAGATGACGTCGTCCATCTCCGCGGCGATGTCGAAGAACCGCCGGATCCCTGACGGCGGGATCGCCGAGATCGTCGTGTTGAGCGGCTTCACGGGGTCACCGGCAGCCGGTGGTCGGGCTCCGGCTCGGCGAAGGAGTCGCCGTCACGCTTGTGCGTGGCCAGTACGAAGTGCGTGGCGGTCGAGCGGACCCGGTCGATCGTGGACAGCTTCTGGGACACGAAGTCGCTGATCGCGCGGATGTCCGGGCCGACGACCGTGCAGCGCAGGTCGTGCCCCCCGGAGACGAGGTAGCAGTCGCGGACCTCGTCGAAGCGGGAGATGCGGGCGGCGACGTCGTCGAACCCGACTCCGCGGGCCGGGGCCACCGACACGTCGATGAACGCCGTCACCTGCGCCCCGGTGCGGCCGGCGCCGGAGTGGCCGTTGCCGCCGTCCTCGTACCGGGCCCAGTCCACGACGGCCTTGTGCCTGCGGATCACCCCGGAGCGTTCCCACTCCGCGATCCGGGCGTCGACCTCGTCCCGGGGCAGACCCAGCATGGTGGCGACGGTGTCGTGGCTCAACGACGCGTCACGTTCGAGCAACTCGAGGATCTCGCGCACGGCGTGACCCTACGACGGCCGCCCGTCGTCGCGCCGCGGGCCGGGCGGGTCCACGCCGGCCCGCCCCGTCCGACCGGTCAGGCCGCGTGTGGCAGCGGGGCCGCGACATCCGGCGCGCCGCTGCCGCGGGCCGGGTCGAGCAGTCCGCACTCGAGGTCGACGAGATGGGTGCGCGTGCACGGACCGCACAGGTACACCGTGCCGGCCGGGCCGTGGTGGCTGCTCCAGGCGAGTCCGCGGACGTCGGCGGGGGTGCGCGGACGGGAGCAGAGCGGGCAACTCGGGATCGTGTCCATGCCCCGTGAGCGTGCACGGGCTCTGTTGCGAGCCGGTGACACTGCGCGTCCACGGCGTTGCGTTCCGGCGACGATCCGGGGTCGGCGACGATCACGGTGCGTACCCGTCGGTCACGAATCGGGGGCGAGCCGGTGAATTCGGCACCGCCGCACCCCGCCCGCAACTAGGGTCCGCGCGCATGAGCAGCAACGAACCGCCGCGGGGCGAGGACCCGCAGGCCGGTCCCGGGGGAGCAGCGACGCCCGGTGGCGCCCAGGAGTCCGGGCAGGCGGCCGGGAGCGGCGACCGGCAGGGCACGCCGTACCCCGGCGGGCAGCAGGCCGGGCAGGACGACGCCACCGGCGCGCGCGAGCCGGGGCAGCACGGCACCGCCGCCCCGTCCCAGCACGACCAGGACCCCGGGCAGCAGTACGGCCAGCAGTACGGCCAGCAGTACGGCCGGCCGTACGCGCAGGACCCCGGCCAGCAGTACGGCCAGCAGTACGGCCAGGCCCCGTACGGCCAGGACCCGGGGCAGCAGTACCCCGGCCAGCCCTACGGACAGCAGCAGTACCCCGGCCAGTACCCCGGCGCAGGCCAGTACGGCGGCCAGCAGCAGTACGGGGCCCCGTACCCCGGCCAGTACCCGACCGGCCAGCAGTACCCCGGCCAGTACCCGACCGGCCAGCAGTACGGCGGCCAGTACCCGCAGGCCGGCTACGGCCAGCCCGTCCACCCCTCCGGCGGTGCCCCGCCCGGCGGTACCTCCCCGGACCCGCTGGTGCCGTTCTCCTTCGGCGACTGGTTCGCCAAGGTCGTGGCGGGTACCAGACGAAGCTGGAAGCCCCTGCTGGCTATTCAGGGGATTCTCTTCGGGGTGCTGGCGCTGCTGGGCCTCGTCGTGGCGGCGATCGTCGGGGCGGCGATCATGAACATCCTCAGTTCGGTCCTCACCGGCCGGATGGGCTTCGGGTCGATCGCGGGGATCGTCGTCGCCTACATCGCCTTCGTGCTCGTGGCCATCGTGCTCGGGGCCGTCGCTCAGGCCGCCTCGGAGTTCGTGGTGGTCCGTGACGCGGCCCAGCGTCCGTACACGGCAGGACAGGCATTCGCCTTCGCCCGTAGCCGAGCGCTGCCGTTGATCGGCTGGTCGCTGCTGCTCGGGCTGCTCTTCGGGATCGTCTACTTGATTGGGATAGCACTCGTCGCGTCGGAGTCGGCGATCGCAACGGTCCTCGGCGTCCTGGTCGTGCTAGGGGTGTTCCTCTACTTCGGAACAGTCACCTTCGCCGCGTTCGGCGGCACCGTGGTGATCGAACGTGGAGGCCTTGGCCGGATGTTCCAGCTGGTCAACCCGCGTTTCCCGTCGATCCTGGGCCGGATGGCGACTCTGTTCGTCCTGTCCGGTGTGATCGTGCTGATCACGATGGCGATCGTGTTCTCGCTGGTCCAGTCCCAGGTTGTCGTGCTCGCTGTGCTCGGGGGACTGATCTATCTCGCGGTGATCGTGGGTCTTTCCCTGGTGGGGACGGTGGCTACTGTGGTCACCTACGCCGAGTGCCGCTTTCGCGAGCACAACCCGGTGCACACCCCCGTCCTCGCCGACGAGATCGACCGCGCCTGAGAGCGTGTTGTGAAACCTGGTGTCCCCGCGGCGTGGCGTAGTTGGTGGGGGCCGTGTGGTGGTGATCATCCGGTCGGGTGTGCCCATGCTCCTGCCGTCCGGCTTATGACTCGTCGTTGACCGATGCGCAGTGGGCGGTGGTCGAACCGCTGCTGCCGGTTCGGGCGCCGGTTCTAGGTGGCCGGCCGCGCCGGTACTCCCCGCGGTTGGTGATCGACACGATCAGCTGTGTGCTGGTCAGCGGGTGTGCGTGGCGGATGGTCCCGCGCGACCTGGTCCCGTGGTCCACGGCGTATCGCTGGTTCGCCGCTTGGACCGCCGACGGGACCTGGGCGCGGGTACACGACGTTCTGCGCGATCGGGTCCGGGTCGCCGACGGGCGCGATCCGCAGCCCTCGGCGGCGGTGTTGGACTCCCAGTCCGCCTGCTCGGCCGAGGGCGGTGCGGAGATCGGCTACGACGCTGGTAAGCGGGTGAGGGGCCGCAAGCGGCATCTGCTGGTCGACAGCTGCGGGTTGGAGCTGCGGGCGGTGGTGCACTCGGCGTCGGTGCAGGACCGGGCCGGGGCCAAGCTGGTGCTGGCCGGTCTGCACCGTGAGTTCCCGCAGGTCGGGCTGGTCTGGGTTGACGGCGGCTATGTCCACTCCGTGGATGCCCGCCTGATCGACTGGGCGCACGAGCATGAGCAGCTCGAGGTGGTGTGCGTTCCGCGGAACGCGGACGTGAAAGGCTTCCAGGTGCTGCCCCGCCGCTGGGTGGTGGAACGGACCTTCGCCTGGATCTCGAGGTGTCGACGGTTGGCGCGCGACCATGAACGTAAGACCTCGCACTCCGAGGCCATGCTCAAGGTGGCGATGATCCGTCTGATGGCGGCCCGTCTGGCCGGCGAGCAGCTTCCTGCGCCCCGCAGTGACGTGGAGAAAGTAGCAGCCCGCCGCCTAGCAGGGTTACGTCCGCGGAGGTGGTGTACGGGTTCGTCGCTGGTGAGCGGCGTGGCGTCGTGACGTGAGACGGCCACCGCGTGATCTTTCTCGAGTACCGACCAAGGAACTCCAGGAAGGACCACCACG
>NZ_JBEDNP010000045.1:0-5045 GCF_040105315.1 Pseudonocardia tropica | reverse complement strand
CTGCACTCCGCTGCCGCGGACCTGCCCCCGGCCGAGCTGGAGGCCGCGCACTACCGTCAACACATCGGCCAGCCCGAGTCAGAGCACTCAACCCGATAGCTCTCCGGACACGCCGGGGCGGTTCAGTCGCGCTCCGCAATGCCTACGACCGCGCGCTCAGCTCCCGCGATCGAGCGGGTGACCCGCATTGGGTGCACGCCCCAGAACGACACTTCCCGAGGCAGATGAGGAAGGGGCGCCGCGGCCCCTACGATGCGAACCACACGACCCGCAAGAAGATCACCGAGGCCGTCTCCGCGGCCGCCGAGCACTCCGGCACCGATCAGCCGGCCCCGGGCAAGGTCATCGCGGAGCTGAACCTCGGCTTCTGGCGGTACCTCACCGTCAACCGCCACGACCAGCTGTGGCGCACGCACCTACACCGTACGTTTCCCCAGGGAACGAAACGGATCGACGTCCGCGACCGCGTCGACCAACTCCACTCGCTCCGCAACCGGGTCGCCCACCACGAGCCGCTGCTGCAGTTGCCCCTCGCGGTTCGACACCGCGACCTCCTCGCGGTCGCCGGCCTCCTGTCGCCGAGACTGCGCGACCACATCGCCGACCACTCCCCGGTCCCCGCCGTGCTCGCCGACCGGCCCTAACTCGCTCCTCGTGGCCGACCTCCAGGAAACGGTGCTCAGGCGGGCTTCCCCCGGCCGTAGACCTCGGTGACCCGCCCCGCCAGGCCTCGTAGTCAGTCTGGTCTGCGTCCAAGCCGATAGCGGCGATGCAGTCGGGGCAGAGACCCGCGATCACCAACAGAGACGAGCCGGGGCACCGCGTACAGGGAAGAGGCTCGGCATCCGGGTCGCGGGCTTGGACGGTGTCGGTCACCGCCTCATCATGCGCCCTCGACCGAGCCCAGCCGCGCCGACGGGGCTGCCGCCATCGCCGATCGTGGCGCGGCTCTCGACGGCGGGCAGCCAGGTAGGCCTCCACACCTGAGCAGCAAGCTCAGGCAGCGCTGAATGCGACCTGGGCGCCGACGAGCCGGCCATCGGCACGAGCCTGGTCGATGCGCGCGGTGCGATCCTCGGCATGCAGGTCGACACCGGTCGCGACGAGCACGGCCAGCGTCCCGCGTTGGGCGGCGATCTCGGCCCAGCCGGCGGGCGCCCCCGGGCCGATATCGCCGTCATACCCCAGCATCCCGGCCGTGAGCTCCAGCGTCCCGCTGGCAGCGGTGAACACCGCCGCCCCGCCGGAGGGGGACGGAAGCTCGAGCAGCGTCTCGACGTCGAGCGCGGGGACGAGCGTGAATCCGTCGCCGAGCAGCGCGGCGAGCACCGCGTCGACGATCTCGGCACCGGGGTGCCCGTCGCCGGTGAGCACCTGCAGGCGCGGGACGAGGGTGAGCGTGGCGGCGGCGGTAGCGCCGCCTCGATCATGAGCGGCGTAGACACCGGGAGTCGCGTCGATCGTCAGCAGCGGGTCAGGATCGAGGCCGCCGGTCACCGGCCGGCCACCGAGACGAGGGCCTCACAGCGTGCGATCTCGGTGCGTAGCCCCGCGGCATCGGCTCGGTGCTCGCACGCACCGTCGCTGTCACCGGCGGCGTAGGCCCGCTCGGCCAGCAGCAGGTGCCCCAGCGACCGCGAAGTGAACGGGGCGCCGTCCAGCGGCGTGTCCAGATCGGTCATGACTTCGAGCCTGACCGCGCGGGCACCGCCAGGCAATGGGGCCACGCCAAGCTGTGGATAACTCAGCTTGGGGCTGAGGGAGCCCCTTCACCGCGGTGCCGGTGGAAGTGCAAGCCGAATGAGCCGCGGGGCGGCGAAATGCCTAGGTCAGGAGCGGCCCTTGTGTCTGTATCCGCACCTCAGCACGACCACAGTCGAGCCGCACAACGAAGAAGCGGCACCGCAGCAGGAGGAACGGTGCGCGAGCCCGCACCTCGAGCTCCGCTACCGTGAGACCGAGCCGACACGGCCGAACACGGGCGCTCCAGGTGACCCGGGCTGCCGGCCGGTCGGCGGGGTCGGTGGCTGTTTGCCGACGTCCTCGGCACGTCCGGGGGTGGACCCTGCGGGGTTCGGCCACCGACCCCACCCTCGCCGCGCCGCAGCCCACATCCCACCACCGTCGCTTCCGGAGACGCCCGTGCCGACCACCAACCGCATCGACGTCGACGGCCGCCCGCACATCAACCGTGCCGAGATCGCCGACCGCACCGGCATCAGCGCCAAGACCCAGCGCAACCTCTACGTCGAGCGCGCCACGAACGGCCACCCCGAGGCGCACCTGCAGGGCCGCGAGGCCTTCTTCGACGAGCAGCGCGTCATCGAGTGGTACACCGCCTGGGCCGAGCACAAGCAGGCCAACCGGCGGCCGCCCCAGGACGACGCGGGCGACGCGGACGAGCTGCTCGACGTCCCCGCCGCCACCCGGTTTCTCGGCTACGCCAGCCAGTCCACGATCCGGGGCTACCTCGCCCGCAACGACGGCTACTTCCCCGAAGCCGACGACTGCGAGGATCTGCCTTCCGGACGCGTCCGGCGCCGCTGGAAGCGCAGCACGCTGCGCGCGTTCGCAGCACGGGCCGCCCGCCCCGGGGACGCGGTAACCGGCCGGTCCCGGCGCTCACGCCACCGCACACACCCGTCGTAGCGCACCCCTTCTCACCAGGGAAAATGCGCAGATCGGTATTGCCAACCATCCATAAACGCTGTAAAGTAGGACATGTTGGGAGGGACGGCAAACCCGCCCGACACCGCAGCCGAAACACCTGGAAATGGGGGACACCCATGCGCTTGATCAACCGTGTTCGCGCGTCGGACATGTTCAGCTGGACCGACCTGTTCTGCGGCGCCGGAGGGTCGTCGTCAGGCATCGAGAGCGTGCCGGGCAACACCGTGATTACAGCTTGTAATCACTGGGCCTTAGCGGTCGAGACGCACAACCACAACATGCCGCACGTCGACCACGACGTCGCCGACATCGCCGAGATCGACCCCGCCCGGTACCCGTCCACCGACGGGCTGTGGGCCTCGCCGTCGTGCACGTTCTGGTCACAGGCGCGCGGCGAGCGCCAGGACTTCGCCGACCAGGCGACCGAGCCGACCCTGTTCGACCTCGCGACCACCGAGGACATCGAGGACGAGCCCCCGCTGGCCGACGAGGCACGCGAGCGGTCCCGCGCGCTGATGCACGACGTGCCCCGCTTCGCCGAGCACCACCGCTACAAGGCCGTGGTCGTGGAGAACGTGCTGCCGCTGCTGAAGTGGGCGCACTTCCCGAAGTGGATCGCCCGGATGAGGGCGCAGGGCTACCGCCACGAGGTCCTCACCCTCAACAGCGCGTTCGCCCACCAGCTCGGCGCACCCGCCCCGCAGCTGCGCGACCGGGTCTATGTGGTCTTCTGGCAGGAGCGCTACCGGCGCCCGGACTTCGAGCGCTGGACCCGCCCCCGCGCCTGGTGCCCGACCTGCGGCGAGGTCGTGACCGCGATGCGGGCCCCGAAGAACCCCAGCAAGCCCCACGGCGCCTACGGCCAGCAGTACGTGTTCCGCTGCCCGCACGTGTCCTGCCGTAACGACATCGTCCAGCCCTACGTGCTCCCGGCCGCCGCCGCGATCGACCTGGCCAACCCCGGCCAGCGCATCGGCGACCGCGCACGCCCGCTCAAGCCGAAGACCTACGCGCGCATCGAGGCAGGCCTGCGCCGCCACGCCGGAGCCATCGTGCTGGAGGCCGCCGGAAACACCTTCGAGCGCCGC
Organism: Pseudonocardia tropica; assembly: GCF_040105315.1. Lineage (NCBI taxonomy): Bacteria > Bacillati > Actinomycetota > Actinomycetes > Pseudonocardiales > Pseudonocardiaceae > Pseudonocardia > Pseudonocardia tropica. The sequence continues at coordinate 1,287 of NZ_JBEDNP010000045.1, read as the reverse complement.
CCCGGCGTGCGGACCTGGCCGGTCGAGGACCCGCTGCGCACCATGCACACCACCCCCTCCAAGGCGATCGCACACGCCCCCCTGATGCGCGCACACGGCACCGCTGGACTGCAGCGAATCGCCGAGCGTCGGGCCGCGACCGCGCTCGACGGTCTGGTCATCCCGGTCGAAGGACGCGAGGGCAAGGTCGCGCAGCCGACCAGCCGGCCGATGCGCGTGCAGACCGCGCGCAACGAGAACGGGCTGCTCGTGCCCTGCGGCGGCACCTGGAACACCGAGGCCCGCCCGACCGACGAGCCGATGCGGACCCGCACCACCCGCGACACCGAGGCCGTGGTGGTCGTCCCGCTGCGCAACAACAACCGCGCCAAGACCGTGCACGACCCGCTCGACACCTTCGCCGCGAACGGCAACCACCACGGCCTGGCCATGCTGATGCGCAACAACACCGGCGGCGCCGAGATGTGCACCCCGATCGACGAGCCCGCGCGCACGCTGACCACCGCCGGACACCAGTCGCTGGTCTCCTGGGACCCCGACGTCCTCTACGCCTACGACACCGGATCCCTGCGCGGCGTGAACCGGCCGATGCCCACCCAGACCGCCGTCGAAGGCGACGCGGTGATGCAGACCGACATCCGAGTCGAGGACTGCCGATTCCGGATGCTGATGGCCGACGAGGTCAAGCTCGGCATGGCCTTCGCGCCCGGATACGTCCTGCTGGGGACCAGCTCGCGCGACAACGTGAAGATGTGCGGCAACGCGGTCACCCCGCCGGTCTCCCGCGACATCATCGCCTGCGTCGTCGAGGCCGTGACCGGCACGAGCATCAACGAACCAGCGCCCCGATAGGCAGGGGCTACGCGCCTGAGCCTCGACGTCGCCCGTCGGACCGACGGGCGACGCCGAGGAGGTCAGCTAACGGCCGCGAGTTCAGGTGATGGCCGGTGGCTCGCCCCGAAGGGCGACGCCCGAAGGCGCCCGGCATGAGGCCACCGGCCATCCGCGTCACGGCCCGCGAACCGAGGGCCCGAAGGCGCCCGAAGCGCCGCGACGCCCACCGAGCCTAGACCGAACCCCGACCGGGCCACGTTCCATCACCAACACACGGAGGACACGATGACCGGCACCCGACGGACCTACGTTGACCGCCTCGCCACTGAGCCTTTGCCAACCTGATGGACGAGCAGGTCAGCTGGCGTGCGGCGTGGCGTGACCTCGAAAGGGTGAAGCTCCTGGTAGACGGGCGATTGCCTAGATCAATCCGCCTGACCAGGAGCTTCAGAG
>NZ_JBEDNP010000044.1:0-5088 GCF_040105315.1 Pseudonocardia tropica | reverse complement strand
GGCTGTAGGTGTCCGACGGCATCAGCTTGATCAGCAGGCGACGGTCGGCAGCGCTCAACTCCCGATAACCTCTCGAGCCATGCGGCGAGATTGCGCCCGGCCACGATGGGCCTGCCTATCTCTGATGGTGGTGGCGCTGCTCGTCGGCACTTCAGTCGCCGGGTGCGGCGACCGTTTCACTGAGAGACGCGCCGCCTACGAGCAGGAGCAGCAGCGCGAACGCGCGCTCGACGACCTCGGGCGCCAGCCGGTATGGACGGGCACGGTCGCCGCCTTCGACGCCGAAGCGATCTTCAACTTCATCACCTTCGACTACGGCGGCCGGTACCCCACCGACATCCAGCTGGCCCGTATCCGGCCGATCGAGTGCGACCTGGAGACCGACAGGGAGTACCGGAAGGCATTCGTCCAGCGTCTGAGCGTCACCGTCCCGGCCGGAACCAAGTTCGCACTGGTGAGGTCCACCGACCGGGGCGGCGACCCGGAGGACAGCGGCTTCCTGCACTACCTCACGCCGGAGGGCCGACCCGACATGAGCCGTCCGACGGTGAACGAGGAGATGGTTGCGACGGGGCTGGCCGAACCAGATCCAGAAGTCGAACTCCGGTCCAGCGGATCGTACGAGCCGACCCCGCTGCCTCAGGTTGTCGACCAGAACCGGGAGCTGATGTCGGATCTGGACTTCGGGTACTGGGAACGCTTCGTCCGCGCCTTCGTCGAGGCCGACGAGCGCAGGGAGGCTACGGCCGGGGCCTGCGCCGAGAAAGCGATCCAGGACCGCCAGACCTATCTTCGAGAGGCCCGGGAGGCAGAGGAACGGTACCGGCGGTTGGAGTTGGGTCCTGACGGCCGGCGGGGGACCGCTGACGACTTCAGTGACTACGACGGAGATGGCAGGCGGGACAACAACGGCAGCAGCTCTGGCGGGGGCTTCGACGTACCGGACAGCCTCTGCCCGACCCGGTTCTGCTGATCGGCAAGAGGCCGGGCGGGTTCGCCTCGATGGCGTCCAGGTGCCCGACCTGGACACACCAGCCCGGGGGCGCTGCCGCAAGTGATGCGCGACAACGAACACTCACGTTCTAGATCCATCTAACTGGATCGTCTACCCTCCTTCGTATCAACGAATGGACGGGTCGGATGAGGGCTGGGACTCGCCGCCGGCGTGCACCGATAGGCGTGGTCGCCGGCGCTGTCGCGTTGCTCGTGGCCGTGCTCCCCGCCGAGGAGTCCGGGATCGCGGTGACGCGATCGGCGACAGTTGGCGTCGACCGGTCCCCGGCTGTGGCCGCCGCGGCTGTGCGGGCGGCGGTCCCGCTGGGCGGCCTGGAGGTCCCGGATCCGCTCGCTCTGGACTCGGGTGGTCGTGTCACCAGCGTGCGCCAGTGGGAGCAGCAGCGCCGCCCGCAGCTGCTCGAGGCTTTCCAGGACAACGTCTACGGCACCTCGCTGCCCGCACCGACGAAGATGACGTTCTCTGAGGACAGCAGCGGGGGCGGCGGGTCGGCCAAGAAGGTCACGATCACGGTGACCGGGCCCGAGGGCACGGCGAGCTTCACGCTGCGGCTTTTCACCCCGTCGTCGGGCAAGCCGAAGGGCACGTTCCTGCTGATCGACCACCGGGGCTCGGTGGGAGACGACCCGGGTTCGGGGGGCTACGCCCCGGTCTCGACGATCACCGGTGACGGCTATGCCCTGGCCGCGCTCAACGCCGACGAGGTCGCGCCCGACGACGCGGGCTCCTACCGCAACGGTGTGATCGACGCGTTCTACCCCGCCGGACAGGACCTCCCGGCCGACGCGGGCCGCACGATCAGCGCGTGGGCGTGGGGCGCCAGCCGAGCGATGGACTACCTGCAGACCGACCCGGACGTCGACCCGAGCAAGGTCGCGGTGATCGGACACTCCCGCGGTGGGAAGGCCGCGCTGTGGGCCGGCGCCCAGGACCCGCGGTTCCCGGTGGTCATCTCGAACAACTCCGGCTCCACCGGAGCGAAGCTCGCCCGCCGCGACTCCTCGGGCGAGTCGATCTCGGCGATCAACTCCCAGTTCCCGCACTGGTTCCCCGAGACCTACAAGCGTTTCGACGGCAACGCCGCCGCCCTGCCGGTGGACCAGAACGAGCTACTCGCGCTGATCGCGCCGGGCCGGGTCGTGGTCGCCTCGGCCGCCGACGACGGCAACGCCGACCCGCAGGGCGAGTTTCTGTCCTACCTCGGTGCCGCCCCGGTCTATGAGCTCTACGGGCTCGGGGAGACCGGCTTGTCCTCGGCGAACTGGCCGCCGGCCACGGGGAAGGGCTTCCGCGGCCCGGGGATGAGCTATCACCTGCGATCCGGGGGGCACGGGCTTGAAGACTCCGACTGGCAGATCTACCTGGGCAGCAACCTGTTCACGCGCTGATCAGCGGCGTCGTGTCGCAGCCGCGGCCGCCGGTGCGGCCGCGGCGCTGCTCCTCGTCGGGTGCACGGCCCCAACCCCCGTCGACGCCCCCCCGGGGCGCCGACCCCGCCTGCCCGGCAAGCGTTCGATCCCCCGACGGCGTTCGGGCCCGCCACGATGTCCCTCGGCGGGGACACCGGGCTCCCGGCCCCGCAGGTCCTCGACGGCGTCTACGGCTGGTCGTTGTCCGATGCCGGCCTGACCCGGGTCGACCTGACCTCGGGCGAGGCGATCGTGGGCGGCTTCCCCCAGGCCCCGCTGTTCAGCGGACTGGACGTGTCCCGCCCGACCGCGATCGGGGCACCGTCGGTCCTCGGCGCCCCGGTGCTAGCCGACCTGCCCGAGGGCCGTCGGGTCCTGGCGGCCTGGCCGGTCGAGCAGCCCGGCCAGGGCACCACCCCGGCCCGCCGCGGCATCGAGCTGGTCGCCGCGGATCCGGGCACCGCCCGCACGCTGTCCTCCATCACCGTCCCTCTGCCTCCCGAGTGGCTCGAGGAGTCGCTGACGGGCTTCACGGTCTCGGTCGCCGGCGTCGTGGGTACCACGGCCATCGTGAGCGCATCGACCTCCGCGACCGCCCACACCGCCGCGGTCGACCTGGCAGGGGGAACCCTGCGATGGTCCGCGCCCGGCGTCGCTGCTGTGCTCGTCGGCGAGAGCACCGTCGCCGTCGAGGCCCGCGACCTCGTCGAGCGTGAACTGCGCGGCCTGAGCATCGGCGACGGCAGCACCCGCTGGGCCGGGCTCACGGGCAGCGCGGTGTGGCCGGTCGGGCGAGCTCGGATGCTGGTCGACCTGAGCAGCCTGTCACGCCCGGCCGGAGGCAGTCAGGTCGTGGAGATCGCGACCGGGCGACCGGTCGGCAGTCCGCTCAACGGCCAACCGGGCTGGTCCTGCCGCTCCGACGACCAGGCCCTCACGATCTGCTCGCTCGCCCCCTACGTTGGGACCGACGCCGTCCTCGGGTTCGACGCCGCCGGCGTCGAGCTGTGGCGGATCACCCGTGACTCGGGGCGGGTCCCACCGACGGTCACCACCGCCTGGCACGGCATGGTCTACGGCTACACCGACGCCGGACCGCTGGTCCTCGACGGCCGGACCGGCCAGGACAGGGTCGCCTCCGCTACGACGGCTCCGCTGCTGGTCAACGAGTACTTCGCGGTGGGTCCCGACGCCCCTAGGACGCCGGAACAGCGCCCGAACTACCGCCATCCGTCGCGGCTGGTCGCGAGTCCCACTGCCGGATGAGCGGGCAGGTCAGGGGCGGTCCGGGCGCTCGGTGTGTCCGGGCGTCGGCATGGCCCGCAGATCAGCGACGACCTGCTCCAGCGCTCGGCGGGTCGCCGGCCGGAGGTGACCGATGGCCCGGACGAGGTCGGCGATGTCTGCCTGCCGCACGACCTGCAGCACCTCGAGTTCCTCGGCGCTGACCTGGGCGTAGGGGTCATCGAGCAGGTAGCTGACCGGCACCTGGAAGAACCGGGCGATGTCCTCCAGGGTTGCCTTCGACGGGTTGGTGGTGCGCCCGAGGCGCAGGTGGTTGAGCGTCGCGCGCGACACCGATCCGCCGGAGGCCTGAATGCCCGCGACCACCTCGTCGAGAGTGGTGGGCCGCCCTTGCGACTCCAGCGTGCTGAACAGGTAGTTCAGCTTGTCCGCCAGAGATCGCGAGCCCGCGGAGTCCCCTTGCGCCACCACCCTGCCCCCCTCATCTGGCCCACTCCCGAGTCACGGAGAGGCCGACGGTAGTTCTACCGCCCGATGGCGCCACCTGGCCGCAGGCTGCCGCGCGTCAGCCGCCTCCGCCGCCTGCCTCTGCTCCGCCCCGCACCGTCGATGCCCGGTCAACGAGTACTTCGCTGCGGGAGCTGCGAGTCCACCAAGCCCGTAACGGCGACCGGACTACCGCGCCCCGGGGCGGCAGGCCGCGAGCCCCACCGGATCCCACCGGATGGGGGGCGTCGACGCTTCTGAAACCTTGAAAGGCCACACGCGGGCCCCTGCCGAGCGAAGTGGTTGGGGGGGAGTGCTCAGCCCTGGTCGTCCCCGGGCTCCTCGCGGTAGTGGTCCTCCGGCGCCAGTTCGGGCATACCCACCCGGTCCGCCATGTCGTGCGAGTCCTCGAGGTCGGCGCGGTACCCGTTGGCTCGGCGTTCGGCCTCTCGCGCGATCGCCGATTGCCATCGGGCGGCCACCTGGGGCGGCACGTGGAGCGGGTCGTGCGCGTTGGGCGGGTCTGGAAACTCGGTCTCTACTGCGGCGAGTTCGGCCAGCATGCGGTGAGCGAGGTCAGGGTTGCGGTCCATCACGATGCGTAGCCGTTCCTCTTGTCCAGCGGTGAGTGTCCCGGCGCGCAGATCCGCCAGGTCCTCCCAGCTGAACGGTGCCGGTGAGTTGCGGTCTTCGGGCGGTGTGGTCACAGCCGCTCCGATGCGCTGGTCAGTAGAGGAGACTCGCGGAGGAGTCTAAAAGGTTCCCGCGAGCTTCGCGTTCTTTCGCCCGGAGTTGTGCTCGCGCGGCGTTGGCCCGGTTGATGCGGCTGCGGACGGTCCCGATGGGCACGCCGAGGACCTCGGCAGTTTCCGCGTAAGAGAGCCCATTGACCTTGATCAGCTCGAAGGTCCGGCGCCACGGGGTGGGGATCTG
>NZ_JBEDNP010000043.1:0-5488 GCF_040105315.1 Pseudonocardia tropica | reverse complement strand
CCGGCTGCACTCCATGATCGGCAACATCCCGCCGGTCGAGTACGAACAGAACTACTACGCTCACGACACCGCCCGAGAAGATCCAATCTCGGGAGAACCCAGCCTCCACTGAAGCCGGGGCGCTTCACTTCTGGGCGAAGCTCGAGGGCGCCAACCCCGGCGGGATCAAGGACCGTCCCGCCCTGCACATGGTCGAGCAGGCACGCGAGCGCGGTGACCTGCAGCCGGGTGCCCGGATCGTCGAATCGACCAGCGGCACGCTCGGCCTGGGACTGGCACTGGCCGGTATCGCCTTCGGCCACCCTGTGACGCTGGTATCCGATCCGGGTATGGAACCGCTGATGTACCGGTTGCTGCGTGCCTACGGCGCCGAGGTGGTGACCGTGCAGGCCGCTGCAGCGTGCGGTGGGTGGCAGCAGGCGCGTCGCGAGCGCGTCGCCGAGATCCTCGACCAGCATCCCGGCGCGTGGTGCCCCGACCAGTACAACAACCCCGACAACGTCAGCGCCTACGCCACCCTGGCCGACGAGCTGCGCAGCCAACTCGGCCACATCGACGTCCTGGTGTGCTCGGTCGGCACCGGTGGCCACTCGGCGGGGATCTCGCGCGCTCTGCGCCGGCACCTACCTGACCTCGAGGTCGTCGGGGTCGACACCGTCGGATCGACGATCTTCGGGCAGCCGGCACGGCCGCGGCTGATGCGCGGGCTGGGTTCGAGCATCCATCCGCGCAACGTCGACCACAGCATCTTCTCCGAAGTGCATTGGGTCGGGGCGGACGAAGCAGTGTCGGCATGCCGGGCGATGGCGTGTGCCAGCTATGCCAGCGGCGGCTGGAGCGTGGGCGCGGTCGGCATGGTGGCCGGTTGGCTCGCCCGGACCCGGCCGCAGGACACCCGGATTGCCGCGATCTTCCCCGACGGGCCGCAGCGTTACTTCGACACCGTCTACAACGACGAGTTCTGCGAGGCGAAGGGGATCACCGTCAGCGGCCCACCCGTGCACGCCCCGGACGTCATCGACCGACCCGACGCGGTCGAGGTCCACCGCTGGACCCGCTGTGCCACCGTGCTCCAGCCTGCAGGACGCGAGAGCTGATGCGGGTACTCGACAGATACCGGTCCTTCGACCGGCCGGTCCAGCTGCTACTGCTCAACCAGCTGACCATCAACCTCGGCTTCTACATGCTCATCCCGTACCTGGCCGACCACCTGTCCCAGGGGCTCGGGCTCTCGGTGCTGATGGTCGGGGTGATCCTCGGGGTACGGAACTTCTCCCAGCAGGGCATGTTCCTGGTCGGGGGCAGCCTGGCCGACCGATTCGGCTACAAGCCGATGATCGTGGCCGGCTGCGCCTTGCGCACCGGCGGATTCACGCTGATCGGCCTGGTCGACAACGTCCCAGCCCTGGTCGTGGCCTCGGCAGCGACCGGATTCGCCGGGGCGCTGTTCAACCCGGCCGTGCGCGCCTACATCGCCCGCGATGCCGGAGAACGCCGCGTCGAGGCGTTCGCCCTGTTCAGCATCTTCTACCAGGCGGGCATCCTGATCGGCCCGATCGTCGGACTGGCACTGACCGGCATCGGCTTCGCCGTCACCTGCCTGGTCGCCGCCGCCGTGTTCGCCGTGCTCACGGTGCTCCAGATCCGGGCCCTGCCGGCCCGCCGCGGTGACGGCGGCGGCGACGCCGATCGGCGCCCGGTCCTCGCGCAGTGGCGCGACGTCGCCACAACGAGGGGCTTCCTGCCCTTCTCGGTCGCGATGATCGGCACCTACGTCTTGTCGTATCAGGTGTATCTGGCGCTGCCGTTGCACGCTCGAACCCTGGCCGGCGACGGGAACCTGGGCACGGCGTTGGTGACAGCGTTGTATGTCGTGTCCGGCGGGGTCACCATCGCGGCCCAGATGAAGGTCACCGCCTGGTGTCGTGCGCGGTGGGGGCCGGCGGGCTCGCTGAGCCGGGGCCTGGTCATGCTCGGCGTGGCCTTCGTGCCGCTGCTTGCCGCCGACGGGTTGCTGGTCGTGCTGCCCGACGTCGGCGCGATGATCGCGACGGTGCTGGGTGTGGCGGCGTTGCTGTCGACCGCGGCGCTGCTCGCGATCGGGACCGCCGTGGTGCTGCCGTTCGAGATGGACACCATCGTCGGGCTCGCTCGCAACCGGCTCGTCGCGACCCATTACGGCTTCTACAACACCGTGTGCGGGGTCGGGATCCTGCTCGGCAACGCGGGGACGGGCTGGGCGATCGACCTGGCCCGCTCGCTCGGCGCCCCCTACGCTCCGTGGTTGGTGTTACTGGTCATTGGGCTGCTGTGCGGGTTCGCCCTCGCGGTGCTGTATCGGCGCGGACTGCTCACCGCACCCGCCGAGGACACCCGAGCAGCGCAGAGCGAACCGGATAGCGACCCCCCGACCACCCAACTGTGGGCGGTCGGCCAGCACGACGACAGCCCGACCCGCCCGCTACCGGCCATCGGTGCTGCCCAGCAGCCGCCGACTCCCACGCCGGTGGAGACGACGCGGCCGCTGGCCGACCTGCCCGGGGCCGCCCGACGATGGTGACCCCCGCACGAGCGGACAAGCCCAGCCGTCCGCGACGACCACCGAGCGGCGCGTCCGTCATGGGGCGGTGAACGGCCTCGGACACGCCGCCGTGGCGTTGCGGCGGCTGGGTGTTCGGCTGCTCGCCGTCGGTGTCGTCGTGGGGGTCCTCGCCGCGGGGCTGCTGTTGGTCCGGATCACGATGGGGCACTTCCTCACCCCGGTAGCGATCAGGCCGGATTGCCTGCCCCCGACAGCGGCCGTGCCCATCTCCGCGACCGGCCCCAGCGGACTCGGCGCCGAACAACTGGCCAACGCCGCAACCATCATCGCGGTGGGCCGTGACCGCGCGGTCCCGGAGCGGGCTGTGTGGATCGCCGTGGCCACCGCGCTGCAGGAATCCGGCCTGCGCAACCTCGACTACGGCGACCGTGACTCGCTCGGGCTGTTCCAGCAACGCCCGTCGATGGGCTGGGGCTCGGCCGAGCAGGTCACCGATCCCCGGTACTCGGCCGCGATCTTCTACGACCGCCTGCTGCAGATCCCCGGATGGGCCGACATGGAGCTGTGGGAGGCCGCCCAGGCGGTCCAACGCTCAGCGTTCCCGACCGCCTACGCCAAATGGGAGGACACCGCCGCGAACGTGCTCACCGAGGTCGGTGACGGGGCGGCGCGAACCACCGGGGCACGCACGACCGCAGACGGCGGCAGCTGCGCCGACCCCTCGAGTGCGGTGATCGGCGACGACCCGCGGCCGCGCCCAGCCGGCTGCACCGAGGACGACCCCACCTCCCGGGGCTGTGTGACCCCCACGACGCGGTTCGCACTGGAGCAGGTCCGGACCACTTTCGGCGCGCTCAGCGATAGCCCGTATCTGACCTCGACACGCTGCTTCGCCGACCGCCCGGCGAATCCGACCAGCGATCACCCCCTCGGGAAGGGGTGCGACCTGTTCCCCGGACCCGCCGGCACCTTCGCCTCCGGCCGCGACGTCGATGACGGCTGGCTGATCGCCGAGTGGTTCCGGCGCAACGCCGTCGCCCTCGACGTCTCCTACATCATCTGGCAGGGCCAGATCTGGCTCCGGCCCAAGGAGGGTCTCGGTCGGTGGAGTGACTACACCGGCGGCGGGGTGTACGACGCCGCAGATCCGGTGGGCGGGCACTACGATCACATCCACGTGTCCTTTCGCCGCTGATCGAGCCACTGGTCAAGCGGTGCAGAGCCGCATCCGGGGCAGTCGGCCGGGTGATGGGACGCCATCGTGTTAGTCGGCCGGCGAATGCGGTTGCCGATCACTACCGCCTAGCTGCGGGCCTGGCCCTGACGGCCTACGACGACAGGCTCGCTCTGGCAACGCCGCTACCGGCCGGTGCTGCCGCGCCCGTATCTGTCCAGTCCGGTTGCGGGACCCGGTCCGACACCACTCAGCCGAGCTACCGGCACGAGTGACGATGCACGTCAGCCGGTTACGCACAGTAGTATCGCGGCAGCGCGACCGAGCTTATCTCGCGGATTGCTGGCGACGATGGTCCGGCACGGTCTCTCAGCGTTGTCACAGCACGGCGCAGGGAGACTGGGGACATGGCATCGGTCGCGCAGTCTCGGACGAGGATTGCGCGCGTCGGCGGGATGTCAGAGTCACGCGGCGCTTGGGCCAGTGGGCTGATCGCCACGGTTGTGGCGGCGCTGATGGTTGATGTGCTCGGTCGGGAACAACCGACACACGCTCTCTACCTGGTTGTCCTGGTCGGAACGGTCACCGGGCTGCATTGGTGGATCGCGCCGCAATTCCGCAGCCTGTTAAGGCTCCTCAGCGCGACCATCGTGATCCAGCCCGCCCTGCACCTAGCGGGCAAGTGGCTGGGGTGCTCGACTGAAGCATCTGGGCTGGAGTGGTTGACGCCGCCGGGCGGTGTCTGGCCTCACCCATTTTCGGATGGAGTGACCGGGCCCCAGCTCGCTGTCAGTGTGCTGACCGTCGCGATGGTCCTGATCTGTGGTGCTGCCACCGACCTCGTGGTGGGCTACTTGCGAGCGCGATTCGCTCGCTTGACTCCGCACAGTCGTTCGGTGCGGCGACCCGTCACTCGGCTGTCTCGTGCGCGTCGGCATGGCTCGATGCTGCGGTGGTGCGGCTGGAGGTTGCAGTCGGCTCGTCGTGGTCCTCCAGGCGCTGAGGCTCCCGGCTGCTGAAGGCTGACGAGCCGCCGGAGCTGACTGGGTGAGCTATGCAGACGGCGCCTGCGGCATGCCTGCAGATGCGGCTATGCGAACCGGAAGCGCCGCTGCGAACGTTTCTGGTCGCCGGCTCGCGCTATTTTCGCCAGGGAGCTTAACGGGTCGTCGCGACCCCACTATATTTCAATCATTCAAGGGCTAGTTCATCTAGCTTCCGGCCTTGGCGCCTTCAGTTACCGCCTGACCTTACTCGGCACATACTTCGCTGTCGTCATATCGACAGGTACTTGATGATCGGTTGCTTCGGTCGCAATTCGATCCGTGACTCTGGACTGCGTCACAATTGTCTTCGAGTCAGCTCCTATGTGGCCGCTGGCAAAATGCTCGCTCATGTCTCATTCTGCCCGCTGCCACCCTACTCTCCGAGTCTGTTGTCGATTACGGATACGAATCAAGGGATCCATTCATGTATGACGACACTCATTCTTTCCACTGGGTGCGAGACTCTGTGCTTTCTGTGCTGCGGAGCGACACGTTGTTGAACGGACGTGGACGCCGGCAGGTTCTCAGTCGGACAGGTCACAGACCGACGCCCCAGAAGGCGTCACTCATTGTGACCTGGACTGGCGCTCCCGGCTTTAGTGGCTCTTCCGGAAATGGAGTGCAGGTGAGGGCGTGATCGACCGCGCGGGTGGGGTCGTGTCGCTGCGGTGAGGCGGGCCCCGAGAAGTTGATGATGAAGGTTCCTACACCGAACATCGTCGAACG
>NZ_JBEDNP010000042.1:0-5590 GCF_040105315.1 Pseudonocardia tropica | reverse complement strand
CCGGCAGCGGCCCGCCGACACCGGCGCAGAGCTGCGCCAACCGCAGGTCCTGGACAGTGCGGGCGGGCGGCTGCAGGTCGAGCTCACCGCCGCGGCGGGGGTGCGGCTGGCCGGTCGGGACACCCAGGGCCTGGGTTTCAACGGCACCGCACCCGGGCCGACGCTGCGGGTGCACCCCGGTGACGAGCTCGCGGTGCGCCTGACCAACCGGCTCGACGAGCCCACCAACCTGCACACCCACGGGCTGCGGGTGTCCCCAGAGGGCAACAGCGACAACCCGTTCCTGCGGGTCGACCCCGGCACCTCGTTCGACTACCTCTACCGGATCCCGGAGGATCACCCGGCCGGCACCTTCTGGTACCACCCGCACCACCACGGCATGGTGGCCGATCAGATCTTCGGCGGGCTCGCCGGTGCGCTGCTGGTCGCCCCGGCGGGCGCCGACCCCGACCTGGCGGTGGTCGAGGACCGGGTGCTGCTGGTCACCGACACCACCCTCGACGGTGACGGCGGGCTGGTCGAGGTGAGCGCGATGGACCGGGCGATGGGCCGCCAAGGCGAGCTGGTCCTGGTCAACGGCCAGCACCAGCCCGTCATCCCCGCCGTTCCCGGCGGGACGCAGCGCTGGCGGGTCGTCAACGGCTGTGTGTCGCGGGTACTGAGCATCCGCCTCGACGGGCACCAGCTCGTCCGGGTCGCCCAGGACGGCACGTTCCTGCCCGCCCCGGTCGACGCGGACCGGGTGATGCTCGCCCCGGGCAACCGGGCCGACGTGATCGTCCGCCCCACCGGCACCGGCCGCTACCCGCTGATCGCCGACGCCGTCGACCGTGGTGGCATGGGCGCGATGATGGGCGGCGCCGCCGCGAGCAGCGGGCCCGTCACCCTCGCCACCATGGTCACCGCCGGGGCGCCGGTCACCGCACCGCCGCTGCCCACCGCACTGCTCGCCGAGGCGCCCGCCCCAGGGCCGGTGACCGGGCGGCGGCAGATCACCTTCCAGATGGGCATGGGCGCAGGCGGGATGGCCTTCACCATCGACGGCCGCGCCTTCGATCCCAAGCGCGACGACCAGACCATCGCCCTGGGCTCCACCGAGGAATGGACGATCACCAATCCCGGCCCGCTCGCGCACCCGTTCCACCTGCACGTCTGGCCGTTCACCGTGCTCGAGTCCAGCGACGCCACCCCACCGACCGGGGTGCCGCAGGACGTCGTGCTCGTCCCGGCCCGCGGCTGGGTCCGGCTCCGCATCCCGTTCACCACGTATTCCGGGCGCAGCGTCTACCACTGCCACATCCTCGACCACGAGGACGCCGGAATGATGGCCACCGTCAACGTCCGCCCGTGAGTGCGCCTCGACTCGGCCATCTCGCCGACCCGGGCCCGACCGCGGCGGCCGGCTCAGCGACCATCCATCCCACGACCCCTACCGACAAGGACGCCCCTGTGGCCCACGCCAGCCCCGCCACGTCGACGCACGCACCGTTCGCGACTGGCTCGGCGATCCCGACACCGTGACCGTCATCGACGTGCGAAGCCCCACGGAGTTCGAGACCGTGCACATCCGCGGTTCCTACAACGTGCCGCTGGACATGGTCAATGAGCACACCGAGCAGCTCGCCGCTCACTTCGACCGGCAAGTCGTCCTCGTCTGCCAGTCCGGGACGCGGGCCGCGCAGGCTCACCAGCGTCTCGCCGGGGTCGGATCCGAGCGCGTGCATATCCTCACCGGCGGCATCTCCGCGTACTCCGGTGTCGGCGGGGACGTTGTGCGTGGCCGCGCCCGGTGGGCGCTGGAGCGCCAGGTCCGTCTCGTCGCCGGAACGCTCGTGCTCGCAGGACTGACCGCGGGACTGCGTGCGCCGAGGGCACGTCTGCTCGCCGGCGGAATCGGGGCCGGACTCACCGTCTCCGCGCTCACAGACAGCTGCACAATGGCGTCGTTCCTGTCCGCGCTCCCATACAACCGCGGGCCTCGCGACCGCACGCCGGCCGAGGTACTCGCGGAGCTTCCCGCCACCCGGAAGGCAGCGTGAACCGCAGGCACCAACGCAGCACCGAGTTCCTGTAGCTGGCCCGCGATGATCGACGTGACGAACGGTTACCCGAGACGGAATTGATCTCGATCCGCGAACTGCGGTCAGCGAGCACCAGGGCGTCGCGGGACTGCCATCTCGTGGCGCCGACCCGCTGTCGTTCTACTGTCGTTCCACAGAGAGGCGGCCATGTCTGCGATGGCCGCAGATGGGCCTGAGGTGGCGAGTGAGCGGTCGACGCACGCAGGGGCAGCAAGGATGGAGGACAGGGAACTGAAACGCCGGCTGCGGCGCGCTGAGGGCGTCGTGGGTTGTACAGCGAGCCGGACGGCGACGCTCGCCGTGGCGGACGTCGCCCGAGGATCCTGGGCGAGCCCTGAGCTCGCGCGCGTCCGCCAGGAGGGCGGCGGCGACGATGAGCCAGGCCATCGCCTGCGATCAGGCGCCGGCCCCTGATCGCCGACCTCGCGTCGGCTCGTCATCGTCGCCTGTCTCACTGAATGGAGATAGCCTCCTTGCCTGTCTCATCAACGAGAGGAGATCGGTATGGGAGCCCGAACCCGGCGACGCCCGGAGGGCCGAGCTGCGCGCCACGCCCTGGCCCAGCTGACCGAAGCCCGGGACGCAGTCGACGCCCGCCTGGAGGATCGCCGTCGTCGCGAGAACACCCTGCTGGAGCGCTACGCCGCGACCCTCGTCGAGCAGCAGCGGGTCGAGGAGGAGCTGACGTCCGGACTCGCGCGCCTCCAGGAGGAGGAGGCCCGGCTGCGCTCCCACACCGATCAGCAGCTCGCCGCGATCGAAGCCGAACGCGGCGACGTCCTCTGGGGCCTGAATGCCGAGGGGCGAAGCGCTGAGGACCTCGCCCAGATCGCCGGCCTCCCACTGAAACGGGTCCGAACGATCCTCCGCAGCAGGAAGAACGGCGATGACAGCGCCGCGACCAGCGACAACGGCGAACACGTCGCGCCGACCGGTGGCGCGGCGACAGGCGGGGGTGATGGCAACGGAGCCGCCGACGGCGCCGGTTCCCCGGTCCAGACTGCCCCAGCTGAGCCGGGCGACGGTCTCTCCACGGCGCCCGCTCCGCAGCATGCGGGGGACACTCACGACTGACCCTCGTGCCGCACTCAGGGGCACCCGGGAGCAGCCCCATCTGCGCTGGTCGGGGCGATCGAGAGCATGCTCCCGGTGGCCCGGAGCAGCTACGAGGTGAGGTCGTCGTCGGGGAACGGCGGCTTCCGCTCAGCGCGGGCCGCGGTGTGGCACAGGCGGCGGAACTGCTCGACTCCGGCCAGCGGATCGGCGGCGCCGAACGCGGCCGCGGTGAGGCTCTTCAGGTCCCAGCGGACGAGCAGGCCCTGCCGGGCCAGGACGAGTCCGACGTGCCGGATGCCCCATCGGTCGGAGATGTCGAGCCAGGCGTAGCCGAGCACCTGCTGGAGCCAAGCTCGTACACGTCGTGGCTGGTCTGCGCGGGCGCTCACCTTGACGTCGAGCAATGTCGATCCGACCAGGAGGTCGGCGTCGGCGAAGTGGGGGATGAGGGCCGGCGAGGCGTACCCGATGCCTGGGCCCTGTGGCAGTCGCTCCGCTCCCCACGCCCTGAGCGTCGGGAGGTTCTCGCTGGTCGCGAGCGCGCGGACGAGGGCGGCCGCCTCGTGGACGCTGCCGTCCGGGACGGCCGCACGAAGGACGTCGGTCGTGATGGGTGCGTGTTGCGCGACAGCGCTCAGAGCGCGGGGGCTGCGCCCGCTCCTGTACGCCGCTTCGGCCAGGGCCCACACGCCGTAGGTCCGCGCCAGGGCACGTTCGGCTCCGGCGGTCGCTACGTGGCCGCAGGGCGCGTGCTCGCGGTGGAACAGGTGGCCTCGGGCAGCGAGGTCGGGGAAGACGCTGTCGCCCCAGGGGGGATCGGTGCTGGTCGCGCCCGGTGCGGGGACCTGGAGCCACTCGCGCGGCGACGGACGGAGCGTGTGAGCCATCGTGGCGACCTCGTCGGGCAGGCCGCGGTGGCTCGGAAAGGACAGGGCGATGCCGGCTGCGGCGTCGGGGGAGAGGAGTTGGCCGGCCAGCAGTCCCTGCAGCGCTGCGTAGGGCGGCGCGGGCTGGACCAGGGCCGCCAGCCGGGCGTCGACGATGCCGCCCACGAGCTGGCTGTCCGCACCTGGCGTCGGTCCCGTGAGGGTCGGCTTCGGCGCCTTCGCGGCTGCCCGTGCCACGTCTCGGGCGACCTGGTCGAGGCCCGCGAGTCGTTGCTGGCACCAGGCGGCGAGGGCCCCGGCGCGGAGTGCTGTCGTCAGCGGCACGGCGAACTCCCCCTCTCCCCGGTCGGCCTCTCTGCTCTGCACTCTCCACGGTCTGGCATCGAAGGATGCATCGCCCGTGGCGACGCCCCAGACCGAAGCCCGGTGGCTCCTGGCGATCGTGCCGTCAGGAGCCACCGGGCTGCGGGGGCCTGGTGGCGGTCGGACACCACCAGGCGCCGCGGATCAGGCGGCGGTGGGTACGGGGGACTCGACCGGTGTGCCGCGGATCGCCTCGACGACGGCGGCCACCAGGTCGCGGGCGACGGGCGGGGTCACTGCGTTGCCTGCCATCCGCACCTGGTGTCGCTTCGTTCCGAGCAGGACGTAGTGGGCGGCGAACGCCATGCCCTCCTTGATCTCCCCCGGGCTCAGCATCCGGAACAGGCAGTCCTCGACGTCGAGCCCGGCCGCGCCGGCCATGAGCGCATCGCCCTCGACCGTCGTCTGGGTGGCGAGCGGGCTGGTCGCGGTTGCCCGGATGCGGCCGGTGTCGTAGGCGTAGAGCATTCCCGGGTTCCAGACCAGGGACTGGTGGCCGGCGCTGGTGATGGTGCGCGCAGGCTCGCTGGTCGGGGTGCTCATCTCGGCTCCGCCGCTGTTGTTCCGCATCAGCAGTCCGTGGTGGGTTCCGCTGGCGGCGAAGGTGTCGAGGGGCTCGGTGACGCGCTTCGTGCGGTTCGTGCCCCGCAGCGGCACGACCACGACGCCCTCGGTGTCGCGGGTGGTGCGGGCACGCAGCGGGCGTTCGGTCGGCTGGGCGACGTCGTTCCAGGTGCCTCCGGCAGGGACGAGCAGTCCGGTCTCGTTGCGGGCCGTCTGGACCCTGAGCGGGCGGTCGGCGGGCAGTGCCACCTTGCCGTCGCGGCCCTCTGCCGGGACCAGGAGCGCTGACGGCGGCGCGGTGGGGTGGGGCGCGCCCAGGCTGTCGAGGGTCATCGGCGGGGCGGCGATGGCGCGGTGCTCGGTGGTGGTCAGCGTGCGCAGGGGCTCCTCGACCGGCCAGGCCCGCACTCCGGGTCGGCGCTCGAAGGTGTTGCCCGCTGCCTCCAGTGCGATCGGGCCGTAGTAGCGGCGCAGCCCTGCGGCGATGCGGGCCATCGTCTTCGGCGCGAGGGGCCGCTTGCGGTCACCGATTCGCTGTCCCGGCGAGGTCCAGTCGATGATGGCCGCGGCCGGGAGCACGTAGGGCTGGACGACGTCGTTGCGGCAGCTCACGTGCGGGCACCGGAACACGTACTGGGC
>NZ_JBEDNP010000041.1:0-5756 GCF_040105315.1 Pseudonocardia tropica | reverse complement strand
CTGAAGCTCCTGGTCAGGCGGATTGATCTAGGCAATCGCCCGTCTACCAGGAGCTTCACCCTTTCGAGGTCACGCCACGCCGCACGCCAGCTGACCTGCTCGTCCATCAGGTTGGCAAAGGCTCACTGACCCACGGGCCACCCATCACCAACCGCATACGCAGCAGTTCAGTGCATTCGGCGCCGCAACAACAGTCTGTTTATGCCCAACAAACCTGCGTATCATGATCACTGTGCCAATCTGTTCTGCCACGAAGCGGAACAGCCCACACAGCTATCGTGTGGTGCCGTGACGCGGTATCGCGACATCGCGCTCGGCATCGCCCGCCGCATCCACTCCGGCGACCTGGCGTCAGGTACCGAGCTGCCCAGCGTCCGAGAGCTCGCTCGCGAGCACGGGACCACCGCAAGCACCGTGACCCGGGCCTACCGACACCTCGCCGACGGCGACGTGATCGTTCTCGCCGATCGGCGGCCGGCTCGAGTGCCGCCCACCGGCCGGGTGGCCGCCGCTAGGTTCCTCGACTCCGACCGGGTGTTCCGCCTGGCCGCCAGCGATGACCCGGCGCTGCGATTCCTGCTCGATGCCGTCGGGCACGCGGTGACCGGCAGCGGTGTGCGCGGAAGCTTCCACGCATTGCGCGCGCTCGAGCGCGGCGACGCCGACGGCGCGGCGATCCACCTGCGCGACCGCGCAGGTGTCTACAACGAGCACTTCGGTCGGGCGCTGCTGCGCCACCGTGATCCCCACCTGATCCACCTGTGGCGACGAGAACAGGGGTTTTTGCTGCCACCCGGGAACCCGGACGGGATCCGCACCGCGCACGACGTAGGTGGACTGCGCATCGCCAGACGCGAGACCGGCGCAGGTACCAAGGTGCTGCTCGACCAGCTCCTGATCGAGGCAGGGACATCCCCAGAACACATCGCAGGACCGGAGCTGGCCTCTCACTTCGAATGCGGCCTCGCCGTCGTCGCCGGCATCGCGGACACCGCGCTCGGGCTGCGCTCGGCAGCCCGCGACCTCGGGCTGGACTTCGTGCATGTCGCGTGGGAGCCCTACGAGCTCGTGCTGCCCGCCGAGTCGCTGCCGCCTGCCCAACCTCTCGTGGCCGCCCTTGCCCGTGCTGATCTCCGAACCCGGATCAATGCCCTCGGCGGATACGACCTCAGCCTGTCCGGCCAGACCACCCACCTGACAACGGACTGACTGCACGCCGCAGGTCCTGCACCGGCCTCATACGGCCCGCTCGTATCGCTGCTGAGGCCCGCGGTTCCTGGTCTTGACGTCGTCGCCCGGAGCCATGCTGTTCCTCTGCTCCGTTCCCGCTCCGTACAACCGCATGCGACGCCTGTCGCAGAACGGGGCGTCGCCCGCTCCCGATGTGACCAGCCACGACGTAGCGAGCACATCGCTCGGACCCTAGAGAATGTGCCGGATCGCGGTCTTGATCCACGACCGCACCCGCTTACCGGGCACGTAGACCGAGTCGAGCTGCTTGGCCACCACGCCTTCGAGGCCCTGCGCGGCGACGGCGTCCATCACCACCGAACCTGGGGTGTCGACGAAGTTCGCCGGCACCCGCAGCGCGCCGCGCGCATCGAGACCGAGCCCGGCCAGGACCTCGCGCCGCTCCCGGTACGGCACCGCCAGCAACGAGTCCCCGTTGTGGCGCAGGACGTCGAAGACGATGTACTGCACCGGCGTCTGCCCGAGGAGCTCCGCGGCGGGGTGGGCGAGGTGCATGCGGTGCTGCAACAGCCCGAAGTCCGGCCGGCCACGCTCATCCAGGGTGACCAGCTCCCCGTCCAGCACCAGGCCCTCCCCCAGCCCGGCCGCGTCAGTGTCGGTAGCGGTGACGTCGGGGTAGGAAGAGGTGATGTCGCGGTCGTTGCGACTGAACAACCTCAACCCGTCCGGACTGGAGTAGGCGATGGCGCGGACGCCATGGAACTTCACCTCGAACGCCCACCCCCGAGACTCCGGCACCGGGCCAGCCGTGGCCAGCATCGGACGCACCAACCCCGCACCCGACCCGCCACTGGCTCCCCGCCTGTCCGCCACGCGGGGAGTGTCCTGCCCGGACCCGCGGCGTGGCGAGCCCTGGCCGGGTGGGGTCGCCCGTCCGGGGCCGTGGGCGGCTTCTCACCCAGCACGGCTATCGAACTAGTGTTCGATCTGGGTTAGCGTGGGATGCGGGTTCGCGGTGCCGGGGCGGGGAGGCCCTCGCACCGCGACCCGACCACAACGCGCGAGCCGATCGAGCGCCGACAGCAGTACCCGGGGAGGGGTCGTGGCCGAGAACCGCTACCGGCAAGAGCAGCCGGTCGACCCGCAGACCGACGCCGAGGCCCGCGCGCTGCGCACCATCGCGGGCCTGCTCGACGGTGACAACCCGGTCGTCGGGGACCGCGCCGTCGCCGGCCAGGTCGGCCAGGTGCTGCGCTCGAGCGCGAACGAGCTCGCGCACGGGCGGGCGCTGCCGATCCCGGTCCGCCGCGCCGTCCTCGCCCTGGCCGATGCCATCCGGGCCGCGCTCGACCCCCGCACCGGCGAACTGCGCGAACCATGACCCACGACCCCGACACGGCGCAGCGGCTGCGCGATGACCGGGCCCGTCTGGCCGCCGCGGCGGTGGCGCTGCGGCGCAGCGCGGCCGGGGCCGGCTACGCCGGGCTGCGCGGGCAGTACACCGGGTTCGCCCTCGCCGGGCTGCTGGACTCGGTGTCGCTGCAGCTCGACCAGGTCCCCGCCCAAGTACGGCGCGACGCCCTCGCCGCGGCCGGGCACCTCCTCGACGGCCCCGACGGACATCACGATCCCCGCACCATCGGCGCCCGCCCGGTCACCACCGCGCCCGGGCACCGGGGCGTTGACATGACCGCGTCAACCCGGGCCGGGTCAGGCCCCGGAGATCGTCAACCTCGTGCCGGGCGGGGCGGGCTGGTCGAGGTCGGTGACGACCTCCCCGTCGAGCAGCAGGACCTTGTTCTCCCAGTGCAGCGTGACCCGCTCCGGCGACATGCCCGCCGCGACCGCACGCTCCCGCACCGACACCACAGCCCCCGACTCCCCACCCACACCACAGACAACGACCCACCGCCGGCCGCGTTGCCGGCAGGCACTGCGACCTCGCCCACCCCCGATCGTGATCTGGCCGAGCACACCTCGACCACCGCGCCGAGCATTGCACCAGAGGCGGGCGGGATGGACGAGCAGGCGACCGGCCTGCCCCGAGCGCCGGGAACGTTCACTGATCGGTCGGGGCGTCGGCGTCGTTTCGGCGCGCGACCGGGTAGAGGTGCGGGATGTCGGGTCCGGTCGAAGGGTGCCCGGCGTCGATCAGCGCTTGCCTCAGCTGGGTATCCGACAGCGATGGCCCCTTCTGCAGCTCGGGCTCGATGTCGTCGCCAGGGTCGACGACGGGAACAGGAACGAGACGGCGTGGGCTCGAGGTCATGGCGACAGCACACGCCGCCGCCCTGGTCCTCGATGTGGATTCGGACCTTTCGCTCGCGATCGCGAACGCGGCTCCGCTCGTCTGCGGCAGCGGTGTGGCGCAGCAGGTGCGCTGGTGGACCGGTTGGGCTAGCGTCCGCCGCCACCAGGACAGATGACCACTGTGGAGGAATCAGATGGCGGGCAAGTTCGAGGTGTACCAGGACCGGGCGGGCAAGTACCGGTTCCGGCTCAAAGCCAGCAACGGCCAGGTCGTCGCCGTCGGCGAGGCCTACGAGTCCAAGGCCGCAGCGAAGAAGGGCTGCGAGTCCGTCCTCAAGGCCGCGGATGGCGCTCCCGTCGAGGAGGTCGACGCCTAGCTCACAGTCGGCGGGGGTGGCTGGCCGACGTCTCGAGTTGCCACCTCCGTCGATCCTGGCTGTGAGCTGATGTCGCGGCTCCTGTGAGTCTCACTCCTGCGCTGAGACCGATCGCCGGGTAGCGCTGTGGCGGGGCCGTGGTCCCACCACGGCGGTCGCGTGGTCGCGCTTCGCGGCGGGTTCTGACGTCTCCTTGCCGCGCTGATCCGCCCATTGGTTCAGATGCCGCACGGCGGCGCGCGCCGCCGATGCCTGATGCGCGCGATCGTGTTCCTGTTGCCAGGCTCCGATCTCCTGAAGCAGCGCCGCCAGCGACACGACCAGCGCCACGGCCGCAGCTCCGATGTCGTCCTGCACCCCCAGCATCCGGCGCCGCCGGATCAGCTGGCGAGCGACCCTCCTCAAGCCTGCCGATGCCGCACCCGACGTCCGCCCCGAGCCACATCGGGGTCGAGCCGATCGTGCGAAATGGTCGGCCGCCGTGCTCAACTCCTCCGACCACTCCCCGACCGCGGTCATCAGATCCCCCGTCGCATGGGCGACACCGTCCGGGTCTTCTCTGCCACCGCCGCGGCGCGCCACCCCCACCAGCGCACGCGCGCCATCGACACGTCGCCTCGCCGCAATGACCGGATTCGTAGCGTCCGATCCGCGGCCAAGCTCGTCCCAGACTCGCATCAGCCGCGGCAACGACAGGTCGGGCGCGAGCTTGCTGCCGCTGTAGAACACCGGCGCACCATCGGCGCTCACGTCAGCGGGCCGGGCCACCTTGTATCCCGACAGGTCACCGGACGGCGCGCGCCGCAGCTCGACGAGATAGCCACCCGACTCGAGAGCCGCCGCGAACCCGACGACGTCTGCCGAGGCCGCGGCCGCGGTCCGGACGGCCCGCGCCAGCTCGAGCCGAGCGGCCGGCCGTCCCTGACGCTGTGCCTTCTCCAGCTCACCCCGTCCCGGCGCCCTCGCCGCGGTCCCTTCGGCCGAAGCGGTGACGGTCAGCCCGAGTCGTTTCTCGATCCGGCGCGCCGTCTCACGGAGCCGGGGGTAGTCGTGGCTGGGCCAGAACCGGCGGGCGGTGTCCTGCCGGACCAGGACCGCCGCGATGTGGATGTGGTCATCGGCGTGCCGGATCGCGACCCACCGAGGTCCCCCGGCGTCTCCCGCCGCGGCGACCCCCGACCCGTCGAGCAACTCGCGTGCGATCGACGCCCACTGCTTGTCGGACAACACCCGGTCCCCGGCCGCGACGCGAGCAGAGCAGTGCCACACATAACCCCGCTTGCCGTCACCGTCGTTCTCCGGGAGCCCCACCGCGACCGCGGGAGCGCGCAGAGCCCGGATCAGCGGGCCCAACTCCAGGCCACCCGCATCGGTCTGCTGCGGCTGGCGACCCGCATCCTGCCCGTCCCAGCTCGCGATGACCCGCGGCCGGACGTGCTCCTGAGCCCGCCCGGGGCCCAGCAGGTAGGCGACCAGTCCCCCGACCCGCCAACCGTGCACGACCTTCGTGATCATCGGCGGGCCCGCTCGACCTCGGCCGTCACCGCGTCGATGACGGCATCGAGCCGCAGGAGCAGTTCCTCGACACGCGCGACGTCGAGACTCGACGCCGCAGCCATCTGCTGGGTGCGGACGACATCCGAGTGCAGCCGCAGAAGATCGGGCAGCCCCGTCGCTGCGTTGATGCCGCCCTCTGCGGCGATCATTGCCGCCTGCCCGATCCACGCCCCGACAGCGAGGCCGGCCAACCTCGCCCGCCCCCGAACCGCGTCCAGTTCCTCGGTCGAGAACCGCACAACGACCTGGCGGTTTGAACCGCCCCGGCGTGTCCGGAGAGCTATCGGGTTGAGTGCTCTGACTCGGGCTGGCCGATGTGTTGACGGTAGTGCGCGGCCTCCAGCTCGGCCGGGGGCAGGTCCGCGGCAGCGGAGTGCAGCC
>NZ_JBEDNP010000040.1:0-7937 GCF_040105315.1 Pseudonocardia tropica | reverse complement strand
TCCCCGCGCATGTCAGTGTGATCTACCCGTTCTTGCCGCCCTCCCGGATCGGCCCCCGGGAGATGAGCCAATTACGGGAGGCGGTCCGGTCCGTGCCTGGTTTCGATGTCTCGTTCGCTGACGTGTGTTGGTTCGACGACAGGGTGGTCTGGCTGGGATCCGACCCGGCTGACGGCTTCCGGGCGCTCATTGATGCCGTGTGGGCCGCGTTCCCGCAGTGCCCGCCCTACGGAGGCGCGTTCACTACAACCGTCCCGCACCTGACTGTCGGCGCCGATGGTGATCTCGGTGCCATGTCGTCCGCAGCTCGCGCTGTCGCTGCATCGTTGCCCATTTCCGCTTCTGTGGGTGCTGCTCGCCTGTTCCAGGGGTCGGAGGCGACCGGCGGATGGCGCAGCGTGGCTGAACTGCCTCTGGGATGAGCGCACGCTCGGAGGCTCCGTGGACGGGTAGCCGGCCACGCGCCTTGACCCTCAAGAGACGGTACTCGGCAACGTCCTCCCTCCGAGTGTGTCGGGTCTCGGGACATGCTTGACTCGGCGGCTTTGGTCGAAGCCATGGCGAGCGCACCGCACCCGAGACACGAACCTGTCGAGCGGCTGCCGTCGGCGGCGTTGTGCCGTTGGCACACCGCCTCAGTGGGCATGCCCAGCGCACGGGCAATCGCCGTGGCGGATAGGCCGGGCCACGCCGACATCCTGCGCGAACAGATTGACGGCTCCGTCGGCCGATAGCGACGGCGTCGGGTAGCCCCTCGGAAGCAGCACAGTCGACCGTGGCCGCGCTCGCGGTGCCGGTCACGGGTTGAGCCACCGCTCCCTACGGACGGAGCCCTCGCCCCCTGGTCCGGTCCGGGCCGCCGCGCTGCTGGGGTCCCGCTGCAGGTGGTGGGGTCATCGATGTGTGCTGGGTTCGAGCGGCCCGTTCTCGGTCCTCGCGGGCGTAGAGCGCCCGCTGTGCGCTCCGGGCAGCGGCGGTGGGATCTGATTCCCAGCCCTGCCCCGGGCGCCAGCGGCTGCTCTCGCCGGCGCTCAGTTCGGCGGTGAAGTGACTGATGGTGTCGACCATCGCGGAGAAGTGCGGGTAGGCACGTAGCTGCGGCCACTGGTGACGGAGCGCGTCGATCTCGGCTTCCCATGGGATCTGACGTTCAGCAGGTGTGGCCAGCGGCGACTGCCCGTAAACCCGGTAGGGGACGGGGAGCCGCTCTGCGTCCATCCTGTTCCAGTTCCAGTTTGTGGCCACGGCCTGGCGGAGCAGATCACCGTCGACACGGCATGTCGAGATCAGATAGTGCAGATCGATGAGATCCTTATAGCGGTGCCAGGCCGTGGTGTTGTTGCCGCGAAGGCTGGTCGGCGGACCGGTAAGCAGGACGAGCTTGTCCGCGATCTGGTTCGAGATGGGAAACAGGGTCGGCCGGACCGGCATGAGACCGGGAAGATCGAGGGCAGTTACCGAGCGATGTGAAACGTCGGGCGGGCCGACATAGACCATTTTGCTCGGCGGCTTGATATCGATTTCCACGACAATGGGGTCGGCGACGGCGACAGTTCTACGGGGGCCGTAGCGATCGTCGACCGGTTGCGCGTTGAGGGTGCCCATGACCTGTCCGCTGTCGTGGACGGTCAGGGCGTTCGCGCTGTAGCGCAGCAGCCCGCCCAGCCCGACCGTCGAGGTCCTGCCCGGCTGGGAGATGGGTGGAGCGATGTCGTGGATCGCGGCCAGGACCTCTCGCCCGTAGTCATGGGCGTCGCGGTGACGCAGGGAGTGCGCGAAAAGGTCCAGATCGAAGGCGGTCCGCGGCATGCAGTAAGCCGGATGGGGCCCGGTCTGGGACGGCCGCATCGTCTCGGGCCACGGGTCATCGGGATGTGGGCGCACGGGAAGGGCCAGCGATCCGAGGAGATGCCACTCGTGGGATCGCTGGTTGAGCCCGGCGAGCAGGTCGGTCATGATCAGCTGCTGCATCGCCCGGCTGGAGTCGAGCTCAGGGCCGCTGGCCCGCTGTGCGACCGCGGATGTCAGATCAGACCAGGTGGGAAACCGGTCACGAAACTCGGGAAGAAGGTGGGGCCGCCACGGGTCGGGGTGAGTCACCGCTGTTGCCGTTCCGGCTCAGGCCGCCGCCTCGAGCGCTTCGGCCAGCCACCCGCTTCCATCATCGTGAAGGCCGCGTCGAGCGAAGGCAGCGCTCAACTCGCCCGGCAGATCCCGGCCGGCGACCCACCCGGCGGACAGCAGGTTCTGGCATATCCGGCCGAGCACCTCGACCCCGACGCCGCAGTCGACGTACAGATCGGCCACCGTCCGAGCTGGGCTGGTGACCCACATCCCCTCAACGAGGACGACCTCACACTCGAGCAACAGCGCGTTCCGCACGACCACCTCTCCCGACGGCGAACCCACCGCGTCGCCACCCTGCGCTGGCTGAGGATGTTCGGTCGATGCAGGCGCGGCTGCGCCCGGCCATGACGAGGAACGAGTAGCGGCCTGCGCAGTCGGGGCGGTGAACTCGTAGGCCGCCACCGGGGCGGTCAGGACTCGGTAGACCAGGCCGGCGGAACGATGCGACACCACCGCGGTGGCCGTGGGCGAACGCCGCCACGCCGGCGTCGATTCGAGCCCGACCCAGGTCGCATACAGACCGGGAAAATCGTGCCGGGCGCCCGCCCTGACCCGGAGCACTCCTCCCGCAGGACCAACGTCGCGAACATCGGGCCGGGCGAGCTCGACGAGGCCGAGCTGCAGCCAGCGCTGCACCGACGGGGCGTCCAGATGCAGACCGAGCTGCGCCAGACCGGCGTACCCGTGCTGTCCCTCAGCGAGCGAGAGCAAGTCCGACAGACGCGCCTCAGGGTCGTTCACAATCAGAATCGTAGTAGAGTCGAGTGCGGAGTGGAAGCTGAACCGCGGAACGGTGAACCCTCGCAAAGGGGGACGGATGCACGAGAGAATCGCGGCCGCCGAGCGTGGCGAGAACTCGACGGTCATGATGCGTATGTCGACGAGCTGGGCGGTCATCGGAGACACACAACACCTTCCCGGCTACAGCCTCCTTCTCTATGCAGGCACGGCCAATCATCTCAGTGATCTCAACAGGGCCGAACGCGCCGATTTCCTGATGGACATGTCCATCCTCGGTGAGGCCGTAGCGAACGCGTGCCAGCGGCTTGACAGTGGATTCCGAAGAATCAACTACGAGATCCTCGGAAATTCATTCGAGCATCTTCACGCACACGTACATCCACGTTACGAATGGGAACCTGCCGAGCATCGCCACAGCCCGGTCTGGATATACCCCGACCGCAAGTCGCCCCGCTACGCACTGTCAACTCGTCACGATCCCCTGCGCGAGGCGATCACTGCCGAGCTGCAACAACTTCTGCACCTCACCTCGGTGGGGAATCCGTCGGACTCCCCGGCATGAGAGAGCGGATGTCCAGCTGAGCCGGTCCCGATCCGCCTTGTTGGGAGCCAGCCTCAGGTGAGAGGCAGCTCGGTGTGCAGGAGGGTGGTGCTGCCGGGTGGGCTCGGCAGCCGCAGCCGTCCCACCGTCGAGGTGACCCGCTCCGCAAGCCCGGTCAGCCCGGTGCCGGCGGCTGGGTCCGCGCTGCCGCGGGCCGTCGTCGCGACCCCCTGGCCGAGCAGCGACGGCAGGAGAGGGACGCCGGTATCGAGAGCGCCAGCGCAGGGAACAGCAGCCAGGCCGAGGCGACGGAGTGATCCACGCCGCGGCTGGAGGACCCACGCTTCTGCATCGTGGTCGTCGAGGTGGGTGGCGCGGTCCTCGCGACCGCCTTGGGCACACTCCGAGACGCGCCCCCGTCACCGCACTCGACCGAAGGGCGACGTGCTGATCAGCAACGTATGCACCGATCCTCGGGCTCGGGCTCGGGGTCACGGCCGCGCGGCCTTCGACGCAGTGCTCGCCTGGAGTCACACCGTCGATGCGGGCCGCCGCGCGGAGCTGCTGGCCACCGATGACGGTCGTCGAATGTATGAGGAATCCGGTTCCAGCGTTTCACGCACACCGGTGATGCGCGCTCCCCTGCATCCGCGGCGCGGACGCCTCATCAGGTAGCCGCTCACCGCGGCCGGTTGGGCCGGTGCCGGGCCGTGGTGCTCGCTGGCGCGGCCGAGAGCGGGCTGTCGTCGAGGTCGGTGACGGGGACCAGCCCGGCCGGAGTGGCCGTGGCGGTGAGCTCACCGAGCTGGCGGCTTCCGAGCGTGTCATCAATCCTGAGGACTGGTGCTAACGGTGGATCGGAAAAGTGCGCTGAATGGGCGTCAGCAGCGCGCAACTGTCGAAAGGCCCGCCATGATCCAGCCGCCGGACAGCACCTCTCCCGGACCTATCGAAGACGCACCGTCCCCGGCCGGCTCTCGCGGCCCGCGGCTGGGCCTGCTCGGCGTCGGAGCGGTCATGTGCGTGGTCGGGCTCATCGCCGGGCTCGTACTCGGAGCCGGTGCGTCGGGCTCGTCTGCTGCGGGCACCGATCAGACGGCCGTTGCGGCCACCTCGACCACCACTTCGCAGGAGCCGAACGACCCGGCCTCGTTCGGCTACGCGACCGTCCCTGACCTGACTGGCATGACCGGCGACGAGGCCAGCGCGGCGTTAGACACCGCTGATTTCCGCGACATCTCCTTCACGACGAACTACGCGTCGATGGACTCGTTCGTCGAATGGCAGTCGCCGGCCGCGGGCACGTGGTGGAGCAAGACCTCTTCGGTTCGGGTGACCCTCGATCCCACGTCGGCACGATCGACCGCGTCCTCGGCGACCATGGCCTCCACCCCGGCCCCCACCGCCCCGACCACGTCGTATGTCGAGCCGAGCTCGACCTACACCTACAAGATCACCGGCAAGAACAGCGCGATGATCACCTACAGCAGCACCGGCGGGAATACCTCGCAGGTCTCCTCGGCCGAGCTGCCCTGGTCGAAATCGGTGGAGTCCCCCGGTTACGGCGGAATGAGCTTCGCCTACGTCTCCGCGCAGAACTCCGGCGGCGGCACGATCTCCTGCCAGATCATCGGGCCGTCCGGCAACGTGATCTCGGAGAACTCCTCCGAGGGTGCCTATGCGATCGTCACCTGTCAGGACTAGCGCAGACCGCCAGCATTGGTGCCCTCAGCGAACGCGACGGACGGCAGCCGGAGCACACTTGCTCGGGGGACCTAGCTGCCGATCCCGCAAGGCCCTCCGACGACGTACTGCCGAAAGCGACTGTACTGGCTCGGTCACGGGCGGAAGGGGTCAGACAGGTAGTGCGGTGGCGCGGCCGCTGCCTTCCAGGCCTTGATGGGCACCTCCTGCACGGGCACGAGCTCGGTGAGCGGGGGCGGTTCGGGAGTGGAGGCCCGGATCTCCTGCACCGGCGCTGCCGAGGCCGTGAACGGCGAAGGCGGGATGGTTGGTTGCTGTGGGAGTCGGTACGCGTGCGGCGGGCCGCCGGGCAGGTCCTCCGGGTGCTGGTAGCGACCGTCCAGCTCCGCGGCCGCCCGGATGCGTGGCCCCTGCTGTTCCTCGGTCAGCTGCTGGACGCGCTTCCGGGAGGTGCTCCCCTGCCTGGCGGCGCGGGCTGCATCGCGCGCGACTCGCTTCTCGGCCCGGAGAGTGGCGCGCTTCTCGGCTCGGCTGGCCCGCTCGGCGGCGTCGGGGTGGGGCTTCCCGCGCCGCATCGGGACCCGTGGGGTGGGTGGGGGCTGGCGATAGGTGGTCCGGCGCCCGGTGGGCACCAGCTGCGCAGTGCCGTTGCACGGCTCCCCGGTGGGGGTGTGGTGGTCGGCAGGGACGCGGGCGCCCAGCCCGGCGGAGGTGCCGCAGTCCTGGCAGCGGTGCCGGACGAGCTCAGCCCAGGCCGGTCGACGGCCGCGGCACGCGATGCGGTCTGGGCTGTGGTGGGGGAGGAGGATCCCGCCCTTCACCTGTGCGACCTGCCCGCACGTCGAGCACTGGCCCTGGCGGGCAGGGAGCGGTGCCACAGCGCGGGGCACCGGTGGGGTGGCGCCGGCGGGACGGCCGCGGTCGTTCTGGGGGACAAACGCGACCCGGTCCGGGCGGGCGGGGCCGATGCCGCGCCAGCGGCTGGCATGGCGCTTCACAGGCGCTCCTGCTTCGACATCGACAGGTTCATGACCTCGGTCCAGAGATTCGGATGCTCGATACTGAGCAAGTCACCTCGGACAGCTCGCCGGAGGACCCGACGAACCAGCCCCCGGAGCCGGGGTCGTCGATCAACGTGGACTCGGTCAGCATCCGGACGGGCTGGAAGTCGACGAGCACGGTGCGGGCGTTGCGCTCCTGGCGCGTCATGGCGCCGATTCCGAGGTGGGCGCCCATCCGGCGGCGATCGCGCGGGCGGCGTGTTGCTGGGCGGTCATGCGCCGGCAGGTCTGATCCCACAACGCTCCAAGCGTGCGGGGCTCGGCGCGGTCGTCGAACGCGACCGGATCAAGGATCTGCGCGAGGCGCTCCACCAGTGGCGCGTACGCAGAAGCAGGGTCAGGCGCGGGCACGACGTCCTCCTCAGCTCGTTCCAGGACCCGTCTTACCGGACGCCCCTGACAGCGACCATGCGCCGACGAGATCGGTCAGCGGCGCGGTCGGCAATCGGGGCACACCGGCCCGTCCAGGCGCCAGCCCACCGCAGCAAGCCAGTCCCGCGCGGTCGCGGGCAACACGTCATCGGACCCGGAGGGATCGACTGCGAGCTCGCCGACCAGCAGAGGCCCGTCGCCACAGCGCAGACAAGTCAGGTCGGTGATCGGCCCGACCGGCGGGCACGCTCGGCAGTAGCGGGCGGTGGTCGGACCGTCGGGGCCGGGAATCAGCCACACCGCGCTCATCAGGATCTGCTGCAGCGGGTCGGCCGCGGCCTGCCCGCACCGGTCGCAGCACAGCGACGGCCCGGCCCCCGGGGCGAGCGGCCCGGTCGTGCTGGCCATCACTGGCCGCGGGGCGGTAGTGGGCCCCAGGTGCGGGGGAGGCCCCGCCTGATGAGTGGGGGTGGGGGATGCGGGTCCGGTGGGGAAGGCGGAGTTCACGGGAGCCTCACTGCTGAGCATCGGGGGCGACGGGTCGGGTTTCGTCGGCAGGTGCGGTGTCGGTTGTGGTGGCGGTGGGGCCGGGTCGGCGCTGCGCCGCCCGGGGTCGGGCCCTACGTCCGCTCGCGCCTCGACCGGACCCGGAGTCGGTCGCGAGGCCTGTGTCGGGTTCCGGAGTCCGGCCGGCCATCTGACCGCGCAGCCGCGCGAGGTCGGCGCGCAGCTCGGCAAGCTGGGCACCGTGGCGGGCCTCGGCGTCGGCGAGGCGCTGTTCGCCGTAGGCGCGCTCGCGGTCGACGTCATGGGCGAGCTGCTCGCGAAGGGCGGCCAGGCTGCTCGCCGCCGCGGCGCGTGCGGCCCGGTGCTCGACGGCCTGTTCGCGAACCTCGTGCAGCTCGTCGGCCAACCGGGCGCGATCGGTCTCGGCCCGGTCGAGATCACGGCGGGCCGCACCCAGATCTGCGGCGGCGGTGTCGCGTGCGCCGACCAGCACCTCCACCTGCCGGCGGGCGTCGGCGAGCTCGGTCTCGACGCGAGTGTGCTCGCGGGCCAGCGCTGCCAGGTCGGTGGTGACCCGGGCGGACTCCGCGGTCGCGGTGTCGCGGGCGGCGATCGCGGAGTCACGTGCGGCGGTGAGCGTGTCCCGCTCGGCGAGGGCTGCGGCCAGCTCGGTGTCGCGCTGCTCGAGCTCGGCGCGGACCTGCGCGACCTCGCCCTCGAGGACCTCCCGCGCGGCGATCGCGGTATCCCGGGCGAGCTCGGCGTCGGCGCGGGCCTCGGCGGCCTCGATGGCTTCGGCATCGGACGCGGCCGCGGAGCGTCGCGCGGCCTCGGCGTCGGCGCGGGCGGCGCGGGCCTGGGCGCGGGCCTCGTCGGCCACGGCC
>NZ_JBEDNP010000003.1:0-466089 GCF_040105315.1 Pseudonocardia tropica | reverse complement strand
CTGGGTTGATAGGCCGGAGATGGAAGCCCTGTGAGGGGTGGAGTTGACCGGTACTAATAGGCCGAGGGCTTGCCACAACGAGTTGTTCGCATCCACTGTGTGACCCTGAGTCCACAACCATCCACGTCCCCCGGTGACATCGGGGGGTGTGGGGTGGTGTGTGCTCGGCCTCTGTCCCGGGTTCGGGGTGGGGTGATAGTTGGATAGTGTTGTCGGTGGTCATTGCGGTAGGGAAACGCCCGGTCCCATTCCGAACCCGGTAGCTAAGCCTTCCAGCGCCGATGGTACTGCACTCGCCAGGGTGTGGGAGAGTAGGTCGCCGCCGACATTCAACTTCATGGGAGATGTCCCGGACTGTCGAGTCCGGGGCATCTCCTGTTTCCGGCCCCTTTTTCTCGTCTACTGCGGTTCGTAGGTCCGGGCCGGGACGGTGGGTCCGTTCGGCGCGCCGGCGCGGCGGTCGGGGCGGGTGTTCCCTCGTGGAGTCGCGCCCGGTCCGGCACCGTCGGTGGGCCGCCGTACCTCGCACGCTCTTCTGCGACCTCGCAGACCCTGCAGAGGGTGCGAGGTCGCAAGAACCTGTGCGACGTGGGGTGCCCCGGCGCGACGTGGGCAGAGGCCCGGTCGTACGAGCGCAGTCTCGGTGACCCGTTCCACCGACGGAGCCGGCCGCCTGCGAGAGCGGACACGGTGGCGACGAGCGAGGGCCGTGCCGGCTGCGCTCCCTCGCGGAGTGGGCGAGGTCAGCGAAAGCTGTGCGAGGCGGCGCACGGGTGGCCCGGAGAGTGACGAGTGCGTCGCGGGGCCCTTCGGCGCTGCAGCACGGTCCGTCGGGTGCGGTGCCCGGCTCGTGGCGGTCGCACGGCTCCGCCGCCGCCGAGGCGGCCGTCGCCCACTTCCGTGGCGTCCACGGCCGTCAGCCTACGACGGGATCGTGTCGGGGGTGGGGATGCACATCGGACCGACAGTCGTCGTGGCCGATCCGGGTCGGGACGGCCGGTCATCCCCCACGGGCACGGTTGTCCACAGGTAGCGAAGTGACCCCGTCGACGAGGCGTGGGCGGGTGAAGCTCATGGGGACAACGCACCCGAGAGCTTCGGAGGATCCGATGAGCGACAACACCGCCACCATCGTCGGCAACCTGACCCGCACCCCCCTCCTGCGCTACACCGCGAACAACATCCCGGTCACGGACCTGACGGTCGCGGTCAACCACCGTCGCAAGGACCCGACGACCGAGCAGTGGCACGACGTCGCGTGCACCTACTACACGGTGACGTGCTGGCGGACCCTTGCCGAGCACGCGGTGCGGACGTTCGAGAAGGGGCACCGGGTCATCGTCATCGGCCGGATGTACGTCGAGGAGTGGACGGGCCGGGAGGGCGACGTGCGGCAGAGCATCCGGATCGAGCCGTCCAGCGTCGGGCTCGACATCCGCTTCTCCCCGGCGGCCGTTGCGCCCCGTCCGTCCGTGCCACAGGGGCTGTCGGTGCCGCAGGCCCGGGACACCGACGAGGCCGCCACGCGGTGGGGCGCCCCGCCCACCGAAGCGCCGGACCACGACGGGTACGACGACGCCCCGGACGAGGCCGCGAGCGCGGAGCTCGACGAGCTCGCGAGGCTGGCGACCGCACCGGCCTCGAGCGGCTGAGCGGGCCCGATCTACCATCGCATCGTGGCGGATCTGATTTACACGATGCGGAACGTGCGTAAGGCGCACGGCGACAAGGTCATCCTGGAGAACGCGTCGATCAGCTTCCTGCCGGGGGCGAAGATCGGCGTCGTGGGCCCCAACGGCGCCGGGAAGTCGACCGTCCTCAAGATCATGGCAGGGCTGGAGAACGCGAACAACGGCGACGCCTTCCTCAAGCCCGGGGCGACGGTCGGCATCCTCCAGCAGGAGCCCCCGCTCAACGAGGAGAAGACCGTCCTCGGGAACGTCGAGGAGGGCCTCGGCGACGTGAAGGTCAAGCTCGACCGGTACAACGCGATCGCCGAGGAGATGGCGACCAACTACAACGACGAGCTGATGGAGGAGATGGGCCAGCTCCAGGAGGAGCTCGACCACGCCGACGCGTGGGAGATCGACTCCCAGCTCGAGCAGGCGATGGACGCACTGCGTTGCCCGCCCGGCGACGCCGAGGTCACCCACCTCTCCGGTGGTGAGCGCCGGCGTGTCGCGCTGTGCAAGCTGCTGCTGTCCCAGCCCGACCTGCTCCTGCTCGACGAGCCCACCAACCACCTCGACGCCGAGAGCGTCCTGTGGCTCGAGCAGTTCCTCGCGAACTACCCGGGCGCCGTCCTCGCGGTCACCCACGACCGGTACTTCCTGGACAACGTCGCGGGCTGGATCCTCGAGCTCGACCGGGGACGCACCTTCCCCTACGAGGGCAACTACTCCACCTACCTGGAGAAGAAGGGCGAGCGCCTCGCCGTCCAGGGCAAGAAGGACCAGAAGCTCCAGAAGCGCCTGAAGGAGGAGCTGGCCTGGGTCCGTTCCAACCCGAAGGCCCGCCAGGCGAAGAGCCGCTCGCGGCTCGACCGCTACGAGGAGATGGCGACCGAGGCCGAGCGGCACAAGAAGCTCGACTTCGAGGAGATCCAGATCCCGCCGGGCCCCCGCCTGGGCAGCCAGGTCGTTGAGGTCTCCCACCTCGACAAGGGTTTCGACGGCCGCCAGCTGATCAAGGACCTCTCCTTCACGCTGCCGCGCAACGGCATCGTCGGCGTGATCGGTCCGAACGGTGTCGGCAAGACGACGCTGTTCAAGACGATCGTCGGTCTGGAGCACCCGGACTCCGGCGAGGTCAAGATCGGCGACACGGTCAAGCTGTCCTACGTCGACCAGAACCGCGGCGGGATCGACCCGAAGAAGACCGTCTTCGAGGTGGTCTCCGACGGGCTCGACTACATCCAGGTCGGCAACACCGAGATGCCGTCGCGCGCCTACGTCGCGGCGTTCGGCTTCAAGGGCCCGGACCAGCAGAAGCCGGCCGGGGTCCTGTCCGGAGGTGAGCGCAACCGCCTCAACCTGGCGCTGACGCTCAAGCAGGGCGGCAACCTGATCCTGCTCGACGAACCGACGAACGACCTGGACGTCGAGACCCTCGGTTCGCTGGAGAACGCGCTCGAGCAGTTCCCCGGCTGCGCCGTGGTCATCTCCCACGACCGCTGGTTCCTCGACCGGACCTGCACGCACATCCTGGCGTGGGAGGGCACGGACGAGAACCCGGCCGCGTGGTTCTGGTTCGAGGGCAACTTCGAGGCCTACGAGAAGAACAAGGTGGAGCGGCTCGGCGCGGAGGCGGCGCGACCGCACCGGGTCACCCACCGTAAGCTCACCCGCGACTGATCACCGTCCGGTCCGGACCTCCCCATCCGGTCGGGCCGGCCCCGGCGACGGGTGACCGGCTCCCTCGGGAGGTCCGGACGGTGGTGTCACTCACGGGAGGCGATGTGACGTTCGACCTGGGAGGTCGGGCCGCCGGCGCGACGACGGCCGAACTGCGCACGGCGGCGGCCCTGCGCTGGCAGCGGCCCCTGCTCACCGCGGAACTGGCCGAGCAGGCGTGCGCGCGAGCCGTCGCAGACGGTGACGACCTGCGCTGGCTGCATGCCGCGGGCTGGCTGCTCGACGGCCACGCCGCGGGTGGGGACGCCCGCGACGTCGCCACCGCCGTCGTCGCAGGGTTGACCGGTCAGGTCACGCCGGGTGACAGCACGGTCCCCGTGCCCCTCCGCGCGCCCGGCACCGAGGTCCTCACCCGCCCCGAGGGCGACCGTCTGCGGGTGGAGCTGGCCGGGGTCGCCCAGGCAGATGGTGAGCTCGAGGCGGCCCGGGCACTCGTCGCCGGACTGCCGGACGACGCCCCGGGCGAGGACCCGGGGCTGCTGCGCCTCGACCGGCTCGCGGTCGAGGTCCGGTGCGCGCTCGCCGGTGCCTCCGCAGCCGAGCTCGAACGGCTGCGCAGCGACGTCGACGCCTGCGGGTCCGGCTTCGGTGGCGAGCCCGCGGCGTACGCGGACCTCGTCGTCGGGTCGGTGCACCGGGCCCGGCGCGAACACGACGCCGCCGTGGACCGCGCGCTGCGCGGCCTGGCACAGCTCGGATGGACACCGGAACGGCCCGGGTCCCGCCCGCTGTCGACCCACCTCGCCGCGGCACTGCTCAGCCAGTGGATCACTGCGCTGCTCGACTCCGGGCACGTCCCGCCGGACGCGGTCGCCGCGGCCGCCGTGCAGCGCGACGCCGGGGATGCCGGTCGTCAGGGCGTGCTGCTGAGGCTCACGCTCGCCCGGGTGCAGGCGGGACGCGCGGACCACGCAGCCCGCGCCCTGGTGGAGGCCGCCGACGGCGCCGAACAGGCGGGCGTCCCCGCGCTGGTCGCGGCCTGCCGAACCGCCCAGTCCGAGCTGCACGAGGGCTCGGGCCGGTACCGCGAGGCACTCGAGACGATGCGGGCCGCGATGGAGGCCGACCGGCTCGACCGCGACCGCGGGACGCGCTTCCGCGCCGCGGTGGCGGCGTTGCTGCCGCTCGCGGCCGTCCGCACCAGTACCGCCGAGCGGCCCAGCCCGTTCCCGCGCACGGGCGGAGCGCCCGCCGTACCCGCCGAGCGCCCGGCCGCGACCGGAGACGCCGTCGCCGGTGCTCCGGCGGGCGGACCCGGTGCTGGTACCCCGGACGGCGCCGGCCGCAGTACGCCCGAACCAGGGCCCGCCGCGTCCCGCTACGGCAGTGCGGAGTCGCCCTCCAACGGGGACGACCCGGCCGGGCCCGGTAACGACGGCGCCACGGGAGCCGGGGGCACGAACGGCCGTCCGGCGAACGACCTCCCCGCGGCCGGACGTTTCCCGGTGCGCTGGGCGCCGTCGGAGAGCCTGCTCCTGGGCCCCGGCACGAGGAACGGTGCCGCCCCCGCCGACCCGTCGCCGGACGACCGCACCGTGGGCCGGTCGACCGGCGCGAACCGGAACGGTCACCGTGCCGGCGAGGCCGGCCTCGCGACGGATGCGTCGTCGGCGACCGGTACACCGGGCACGACGGACACCCCAGGGACCACCGGTACGCCGGACACGACGGGCGCCGCAGGGTCTGCCGTGTCGGCCGATCGGGCGTCGGACGACACGACGGGCACCGCAGGTCGACGCCCCGCGGGCATCGACCCCGCCGACCCGCTGGGCGTCGCCGGGCTCCTCGCGGGCGGGCCGGCACCGACGGCACCCCGGCACCCGTGGACCGGCCCGTCGTGGACTCCCGACGCGGCAGGCGGCTCGCCGCTCGCCGACGCCCTCCTGGCCGAGTGGCGCGCCCCCGAGCCGCCCGCCGCCACGCACCGCAACGGGTCCCACGCGCCGGCCGACGCCGCATCGCGGAACGGAGCACGGCACGACGGGGCCCACCGGTCCGGCGACGGCCACGGCGCGGACCCGGCAGCCGGACCGGGCCTCGTCGACGGTCACCGGAACAGGGCTCCCGCTCCGGAGCCGGCCGTCGTCACCGAGCGGCCTGCGGACGAGCCGGCCGTCGTCGCCGAGCGGGCTGCGGACGAGCCGGCCGTCGTCGCCGAGCGGGCTGCGGACGAGCCGCCCCACGCCGAGGCCGACACGAGGTCCGGTCGGGGCAGCACGCGCGCCGCGGCCCCTGTCCCGGAGGGCGGCCCGGCTGTGGCACCGACCGCCCCCGCGGCCCCGACAGGGCCACCCGGTCCGGCGGAGCGGTCGATCGTCCTCGACCTCGTCGACGGCGACCTCGAGACCGTCACCGGTACGGCGGCGGTGGGGGCCCTGCACGACGTGGTCACCCGGGCCGGCCGCTTGGTTCCGCCGTCCGGGACCACACGTCGCGACGACGACACGGTGCGGGTCACCCTGCCCGACGTCGACCACGTCACCGTCGTGCTCTGGGCACGGTCGCTCGCGACGCACCTCGGCGGCCGCGTGCGCCGCGGCGGGCTGCCGGCGGGGACGTCCCTGCGGATGCAGGCCGTCGGACCGCACGGTGTCGAGGGAGACGAGATCGTCACCGAGCTGACCGGGCCGGACACGCCGGCGCCCCTCCCCGAGGCCCCCTCGGCTCGAGCGGGTGGGCACTCCGGCGCCGCACGGACCGGGGACGCGGGGCCGGGTGCCGGTGAGCCGTCGGCCGCCCCGGAGCCGGTCGCGGGGCCGGCGCTGGCGACGCCGCTGGACCTGTCCGGCGAGCGCGCGGCCCGGGGTGGGCGACGACGGGCCGCCGGCGACGGGGCGGCGTCGTTGAGCGCCGTCGGTCTCACCGTCCGGCCCGGGAGCGGCGGGCGGCGGCGCTCCGACGGAGCCGTCCGGGGCCCGGCGGCTCGCGACCGGACCGTCCGGCACCCGGCCGCCCGCGACTCCGGGGTCCGGGATCATGGCCCCGGACACCTCGCCGAGCCGCGCCCCTCGCCCCGCGACGAGGCCCGCGACGAGGCCCGCGACGCGGCGGGCAGCGACCCCACCGGACCGGCGAGCCACGAGCCGGTGCAGGTGTGGGGCGGTTCCGCCCCGGCGGACCCCACGTCGGTGCCGGACCCGCTGGACACCCGGTTCGCGCTGCCCCCGGAGCCGGACCGGCGCCTCGCCGAGGCGGTCCGGGCCCACCTCGACCTCCCCGGGCCGGACGGCGCCGCCTCCCGGTACGACGGCCCGGCCCGGGAACGTTCCGGGCTGCCGGTGCGGTGGTCCGGGGTCGACGACGGAGCGGGGGAGTCCGCGCTGCCGCGTCGTCGTGGGCGGGACGCCGCCCCACCGGCCGACGACGGACACGGCGGGACCGCCGGTCTGTTCGACGGGGGCGGGACCACGTCCGCCCGGGTCGGCGGCCACCGTGCGTCCGGCGAGCCCGACGGGGGTGGCGTGGGTGCGGCGACCTGGACGCTGCGTACCGCGACCGGACCGACCGTGGTGCGGGGCGCGGCGGCCGCCTTCGCTCCGGCGACCGGTGACGCTCCGGCGACCGGTGACGCTCCGGCGACCGGTGACGCTCCGGCGACCGGTGACGCTCCGGCGACCGGTGACGCTGCCGCGACCGGTGACGCTGCCGTGACCGACGACGAACCGGCGACCGACGCCGTTCCCACCGTCACGACGGCCGTGCGCCCCGGCAGGAACCGTCCGGACACGGGCGGGCGGACTCCGGACGAGGATCCCGCACCCACGACCCGACGAGCTCGCGCGGGCCGAGCGGCCTCCGCGGACAGACCGGTGGCGTCGGGCGACGCGCCACGGGAGGACGGCCCGGCCACGAGGGACGAGCCGCCGACCGGGCCCCCGCGCGACGACGCACCGACCCCGGCCGCGACGCCCGCGACGCAGAACGGCACGTCACCTGCGACGACCGGGCAGCCGGGGACGACCGGGCAGCCCGGGACGACGCCGTCACCGGCTGACGGCACACCGGGCGTCCCAGCCCCGCCTGCCCCGTCCGACCCCGCCGGCATCCCCGAGGACATGGGCCTCGCCGATCTCCTCGCCGGCG
Source organism: Pseudonocardia tropica (assembly GCF_040105315.1). NCBI lineage: Bacteria > Bacillati > Actinomycetota > Actinomycetes > Pseudonocardiales > Pseudonocardiaceae > Pseudonocardia > Pseudonocardia tropica. The sequence continues at coordinate 458,593 of NZ_JBEDNP010000003.1, read as the reverse complement.
CCCTCGCGGCGTACCGCGAGATCTGACCGGCCGCCGGGAACCGCTCGCCCGGTCGTCGCGGGCGCGGCCGTCCCGGTCCGCCGATGGTGTCGGTAGCGCGGGATAGGGTGACGGCCGTCAGCACACGCACGGGGCCGGAGTGGATCGTGAGCAGCGGGACGACGGGGCAGACCGGGAACACCACGAGCACCGGCCGGCCGGGCGGTGATCCCCGCCCCGGGAGCGGTGCCGCCGCGGACCTCGTCCGTCTCTACGCCCGGCACACCCCCGAGACCGACGCGACCGGCGGCGCGGAACTGCCCGGGCCGGCGACCGTCGTCGACACGCACCTCGCGCTCGGCGCGCACCGCGAACCTGGCCGGGCCGCCGTCCGGGTGACCGCCGCCGGGGGAGACGCGGTGACGGTCGACATCGTCACCGACGACATGCCCTACATCGTCGAGTCGGCGCTCGCCGGGATCGGCCGGGCCGGCGGCACCGCGCGGCGCGTCGTGCACCCGATCCTGGTCGTGCACCGGGCCGCCGACGGCACGCTGACCGGCGTCGACACCGCCGCCGACCCGACCGACCCCGCCGCGGGGGCCTCGGTCGAGTCGTGGATGCACGTCGACGTCGTGTCCTCCGGGGAGCTCGACCCCGACGCGCTGCACGCCGAGCTGGAGCACACCCTCGCCGCGGTCCGGCAGGTCGTCGACGACACCGCCGCGATGACCCTGCGCGCTCGCGCCCTCGCCGACGACCTCTCCGGCACCGGTGCCGCCACGGCCGCCGACACCGACGAGGACGACGTGCACCCGGCCGAGGTCGCGGACCTGCTGCGCTGGCTCGTCGACGACCACTTCGTGTTCGTCGGCTACCGCCACTACTCCCGGCGCACCGACGGCGGAGGCGACCCGGACGGACGGCTGCGGCCCGACACCGACACCGGTCTCGGTGTGCTGCGCCCCGGCGACGCCGGCGCGAACGTCTTCCTCCCCGAGGAGACCGGCGCCGCCGACCCCGCGGGCCTGCTCCTGTTCACCCGGGCCAGCGAGCGCAGCCGGGTGCTGCGCGCGGTGCACCCGTACTACGTGGGCGTCCGCACCCGCGACGCCGACGGGACCGTCACCGGCGAGCACCGCTTCCTCGGGATGCTGACCGTCCCGGCCCGGCACGAGTCGGTCCTGGACATCCCCGTCGTCGCCCGCCGCATCCGTGGCGCGATCCGGCGCGCGGGCTTCCCGGCCGACTCCTACTCCGGGCAGCAGATGCTCGAGGTGTTCTCCCAGCTGCCCCGCGCGGAGCTGTTCACCTCGTCGCAGGAGCGGCTGCACGACACCGCCGTCGGCGTGCTGGAGGCGGGCGCCCGCCGCGCGGTGCGGCTGTTCGTGCACCCCGACCCGTACCGCCGGTTCCTGTCCTGCCTGGTCTACCTGCCGCGCGACCGCTACACGACCGCGACCCGGCTCAGGATCACCGACATCCTGCGCACCCGGCTCGGTGGCACCGACGTCAGCTACACCGCCCAGGTCGGCGACGTCGAGCTGGCGCTGCTGCACCTGACGATCACCACCGACCCCGGCGCGGAGCCGGCCACGGTCGACCTGGCCGAGCTGCAGGACCACGTCGCGGAGGCGACCCGGACCTGGGACGACCTGCTCGTGTCCGCGCTCGGCGACGCCGGGCCCGCCGCCCGCCCGATGCTGGCGGGGGTCCCCGAGTCCTACAAGGCGTCGGTGGCCCCGCTGCGCGCCGTCGAGGACCTGCGGCGGCTGATGACGCTGGGGGAGAAGGGCGAGGACGCGTTCGACCTGCGGCTGTACCGCAGCACCGAGGGCGACATCCGGTTCGCGCTCTACGTCGGCGACGACCCGGTCACCCTCACCGGCGTGCTGCCGCTGCTGCAGCAGCTCGACGTCGAGGTCGTCGACGAGCGGCCCTACGAGTTCCGCCGCCCCGACGGCCGTCGCTGCTGGCTCTACGACTTCGGGCTCCGGCCCCCGCAGCCCGCCGGTGCCCCCGCGGTCCCGACGGTCACCGTCGAGGACGCCGGTCGTCGCTTCGAGGAGGCGTTCGCCGCGGCCTGGCGGGGCGACGCCGAGTCCGACCGGTTCTCCGCGCTCGTCCTGCGGGCCGGTCTGCACTGGCGCGAGGCCGCCGTCCTGCGGGCCTACAGCCGCTACACCCGCCAGCTCGGCGGGCTGTTCACCCTGCAGTACACGGCCGGCGTCCTGGTCGCGCACCCGCAGGTCGCGCAGGGTCTGATCACCCTGTTCCGGGCCCGGTTCGACCCGGCCACGGCCGACGCCGCCGAGCGCGAGGCCGCCCACCAGCGGGCCCTGGAGAACGTCACCACCCTGATCGACCAGGTCTCCGGTCTCGACGCCGACCGCATCCTGCGGGGCCTGCTCGCCGTCATCGAGGCGACCCTGCGCACCAACTGGTTCCGGGGCCGCCCCTTCTTCTCCTTCAAGCTGGACCCGGCCGCCGTGCCGGACATACCGCTTCCCCGCCCGCGGTTCGAGATCTTCGTGTACTCGCCCGCGGTGGAGGGCGTGCACCTGCGGTTCGGCCCGGTCGCCCGCGGCGGTCTGCGCTTCTCCGACCGCCAGCAGGACTACCGCACCGAGGTGCTCGGCCTGGTGAAGGCCCAGGCGGTGAAGAACGCCGTCATCGTCCCGGTCGGGGCGAAGGGCGGGTTCGTCGTGCGCAGGCCCGCACCGGCGCCCGAGCACGTCCGCGACTGCTACCGGACCTTCATCTCCGGGCTGCTCGACATCACCGACAACCTGCTGACCCACGCCGACGGCGCCACCGAGACGCTGCCGCCCACCGACGTGGTGCGCCACGACGGCGACGACTCCTACCTCGTCGTCGCCGCGGACAAGGGCACCGCCACCTTCTCCGACCTGGCCAACTCCGTCGCCGAGTCCTACGGCTTCTGGCTGGGCGACGCGTTCGCCTCCGGCGGCTCGGTCGGCTACGACCACAAGGCCATGGGCATCACCGCCCGCGGTGCGTGGGAGTCGGTCAAGCGGCACTTCCGCGAGCTGGGCGTCGACACCCAGCGCGAGGAGTTCACCGTCGTCGGCGTCGGCGACATGTCCGGCGACGTGTTCGGCAACGGGATGCTGCTGTCGGAGCACATCCGGCTCGTCGCCGCGTTCGACCACCGGCACGTGTTCGTCGACCCGACCCCGGACGCCGCGACCTCCTACGCCGAGCGCCGCAGGCTCTTCGAGCTGCCCCGCAGCTCCTGGGCCGACTACGACACCTCCCTGATCAGCGCCGGTGGCGGGGTGTGGCCGCGGACGGCGAAGAAGGTGCCGGTCGGGCCGGAGATCCGCGCCGCGCTCGGGCTGGCCGACACGGTCACCGCGATGTCCCCGCCCGAGCTGATCCACGCGATCCTGCTCGCCCCCGCCGACCTGCTGTGGAACGGCGGGATCGGCACCTACGTCAAGGCGTCCGGCGAGACCGACGGCGAGGTGGGGGACAAGGCCAACGACGCCATCCGGGTCGACGGCCGCGCCCTGCGGGTGCGCGTCGTCGGCGAGGGCGGCAACCTCGGGCTCACCCAGCGCGGGCGGATCGAGTTCGCCCGCCACGGCGGCCCGGACGGCGCCGGCGGCCGGGTCAACACCGACGCCATCGACAACTCCGCGGGCGTCGACTGCTCCGACCACGAGGTCAACATCAAGATCCTGCTGGACCGCCCGGTCGCGGACGGTTCCCTGGACCGTGACGCCCGCAACGCGCTGCTCGCGTCGATGACCGACGAGGTGTCCGCCCTCGTGCTCGCCGACAACGTCGCGCAGAACGAGGTGCTCGGCGTCGCGCGCGCCCACGCCCCGGGCATGGTCGGCGTGCACGCCCGGATGGTCACCGACCTCGCCGGGCGCACCGGGCTCGACCGCACCCTGGAGGTCCTGCCCGACGAGGCGGGGTTCGCCCGCCTGGCCGCCGACGGTCTCGGCCTCACCGGCCCCGAGCTGGCGACGCTGCTCGCCCACACCAAGCTCGACCTGACCCACCGGCTGCTGCAGACCGACCTGCCCGACCTGCCGGCGTTCGCGCCGACCCTGCCCGGCTACTTCCCGCACCCGCTGCGGGAGCGCTTCGACCACGCCGTGCGCAACCACCCGCTGCGTCGCGAGATCATCGGGACGTCGCTGGTCAACGACATGGTCGACGGCGCCGGGATCAGCTACGCGTTCCGGCTCGGGGAGGAGATCTCCGCGGGCCCCGACGACGTGCTGCGCGCCTACACCGTCACCACCCGCGTGTTCGGGCTGCCCGCACTCTGGGAGGCCGTCCGCCGGGCCGAGGTCGGAGTCCCGATCGCCGACGCGGTGGTGCTGGAGTCGCGGCGGCTGCTCGACCGGGTGTCGCGCTGGTTCCTGACCAACCGGCCGCAGCCGCTCGCCGTCGGCGCGGAGGTCAACCGGTTCGCCGGCCCCATCGCGGCGCTGCGGGCCCGGCTGCCCGAGCTGCTGCAGGGCCGTGAGCTCGACGCGGTGCAGGAACGTGCCGCGGAGCTGCGCGCCTGCAGTGTGCCCGAGGAGATGGTGGAGTCGGCCGCGCTGTCGCTCTACGCCTACGGGCTGCTCGACGTCGTCGAGCTGGTGGAGTTGTCCGACCGCGAGGCCGAGCCGCGTCCCGGCGCCGAGGTGGCCCGCCTGTACTACGCGCTGTCCGAGCACCTCGGCGTCGACCAGGCGCTGACCGCGGTGTCCCGGCTCGACCGCGGGGACCGCTGGCACGCGCTGGCGCGGCTCGCGCTGCGTGACGACCTCTACGGGTCGCTGCGCTCGATCACCCTCGACGCGCTGCGCGAGACCCCGCCCGGCACGGGTGTCGACGATGCGATCGCCGCCTGGGAGCAGGCGAACTCCTCGAAGCTGGCGCGCGCCCGCAGCGCGCTGGAGGAGATCGGGGCGTCGGCGTCGCTGGACCTCGCGACGCTGTCGGTGATCTCGCGTCAGCTGCGCGGACTGGCCCGGTAGGAGCCCGCCGTGACCGCCTTCGTCGCCGAGGTCCCGCTGCGCTGGACCGACCAGGACGCCTACCGGCACGTCAACCACGCCCGGATCGTCACGCTCATCGAGGAGGCCCGCGTCGCGCTGGCCTTCACCGCCGCCGGGCGGGAGGGGCTCGCCGGGTTCTCCTCCGGGCTGCTCGTCGCCGGGCTGCACGTGGAGTACGAGCGGCAGCTGCCGTGGCGGCCCGAGCCGCTGCGGTGCGCGATCACCGTGCGGGAGCTGCGGGCCGCGTCGTTCGTCCTCGACTACGCGCTGCACGACGGGCCGGGCGCGGACGATCCGGTCGCGGTCACCGCCTGGACCCGGATGGCCCTCTACGACCTCGAGGCGGACCGGGTCCGCCGGCTCACCGCCGACGAGCGGGACTTCCTCAAGCGCCACCTGGGAGACGTGTCGTGACCCTGCGACTGGCGGACGCGACCGAGCGCGACGACCTCGGCGCGTTCACCGCGCGCGTCGCCCGGCTCGACCAGACCGCCGCGATCCGGCTCACCGCGGGTGTCGGCCGGGTCACCGCGTGGGCGCGCACCCCGTTCGACGTGCTCGTGACCCGGTCGGTGGCCGGGGAGCTCGACCCGGCGCTGCCGGTCACCGCGCACGCCTCGACGCTGCTGACGGCGCTGGCCGTCGACCGTTCCGCGGCGGTCGACCCCGGCCCGCCCGCGCCGTGGCTCGACGAGCTCCCGCCCGACGACGGCTGGTCCCGGGTCGACGACGTCCCCGCCGCGGAGCTCGACGAGCTCGCCGACCGGGGGCTGGCACTGGCCCGGGAGCACGCGGGCCCGATGGGGCCGCCGGCGTCGCTGCTGGACCAGACGGTGCTGACGGTGTCCCCGCCGGACGCGGGCCGCCCGGTGACCGTGCCGATGCGGGTGCTGTTCGCGATGTCCGGGATGGGGTTCCTCGGCTCGGCGCCGCAGGAGACCGACGGGCCGCGGGTACGGGTGTCCGCGTCGGGGTCGTGGATGCGGCTCGATGCCCGGTACGGGGCGGTGGTGAAGCGGCGCGTGGTGTCGCTACCGCTGTCGGTCGCGCGCTGAGGGGTCGAACCCGCAGCGGGGACGGCTCAGGTCAGGTTCAGGACGCTGACCGCGCCGTCGCCGGTGACCCAGCCGGTGCGGCCGTCGGGGGCGACCGCGACGGCGGTCGGGTTCGGGGCGACGTCGGTGGTCCCGGTGACCTGCCAGGTTCCGGCGTCGACGGTGACGAGACCCTGCCGGGTCGCGACGTAGAGGTGGCGTCCGTCGGGGGCGAAGGCCATCCCGGTGGCGCCGCCGTCGACCTGCACGGTCGCGATCTCCCGGCCGTCGGCGGGGTCCAGGACGGTCACGGTGCCGGACTCCGGACCGCCGACCGCGACCACGGTCCGCGGGACCGACGCGGGGCTGACGGCCAGGGACTCCGCGCCGCCGCGCACCGGGAAGCTGCCGAGCACGGTGAGGCTGTCCGGGTCGAGGACGGTGAGCTGGTCGGCGCCGCGGGTGGCGAGGTAGACGCGGTCGCCCGCCTCGTTCGTGGCGCTCGCGTAGGGGTCGCGGGACACCGGCACGGTCCGGGTGACGGTGCCCGCGTTCGGGTCGAGCTCCTGCACGGTGCCGTCCGCGCGGGACGGCACGTAGAGGAACCGGCCGTCGGGGGACACCGCGGCCGCGGCCGGGTCGCCGCCGACGGCCGCGGTGGTGACGACGGTCCGCCCCGGCACGTCGACGACGGCGATCTGCCCGCCGCCCCGACCGGCGGTGCTGACGTAGGCGCGGGTGCCGTCCGGTGAGGTCACCACCCCCTGCGGGGCGGCAGGGAGTTCGATCTCCCCGGTGACGGCGTCGGTGGCGGTGTCGACGACCGCGAGCCGGTTCGCGTCGCGGACCGCGACGAGGGCCGTCGAGCCGTCCGGGATGGCCGCGACGGCGACCGGCGCGCCGCCGAGGGGCACGGTCGCCCGCACCGTCGGCTGCGCCAGGCTCGCCCCGGCCGCGACCGCGTCCGGACGCGGCCCCGTGCCCGGACCGGCGGAGACGGCGGGCCGGGTCGCGTTCGCGCCCGGGTCGGACTGGCCGGGCGACAGCATCGCCCACAGCGTCAGCGCGCCGAGCAGCACGATCGCCAGCGCGATCGCGAGCCCGGCCGCGGACGGGCTGCGACGGCCGTTGCGCGGCTTCGCCGACATGATCGCCTCGCGGCGCGGGGTGACCGGCGGCTTCTCACCGGTCGCCGCCGAGGCCGCGGGCTGGACCGCGGTGCCCGGTCCGGTGTCGCTGACCGTGCCGTCCCGGCCGGACGCGGCACGGGCGGCGGCCACCGAGACGGCCCCGACCGAGGCCGCGGCGGCGGCGTTGCGGCTGGTCGTCGAGGCGTCCGACCGGTCCGGGTCCGACGGGCCGGCCGTGTCGTCCGTCGCCGGGCCGTCCGGGTGTCCGGTGACCGGGGTGAGGCCCTGCAGCGTGGGCGGCTCGCCGTCGGTACCGACGGGCCGCAGGACCACGGTGGTCTCGTTCCCGGACGGCGCGTCCGGTCGCGGTGCGGGCCGTCCGTCCGGTCCTCCGGGGCCGGGCCGGTCCGGGGCGGGGGCCCAGGAACGGGCGCCGGGGGCGCCGTTCGACGGGTGGGCGCCGGTACCGGGCCCGTCCGGGCGGCCACCGGCCCCCGGGCTGCCGGGCCGCTCGTCCGAACCCGCGCCGGGGGCGGGGAACGCCCCGGTCCGCGCCGGTCCGGAGAACGCACCGGCTGCGCGGCCCGGGGTCGCGGCCGACCCGGAGCGCGACGACGTGTCGCCGTGCGACCCCGGCGTCGGGAACACACCGCCGCGGGACGGTGCGGCGTCGCCCGTGGGCGGGTGGCCGGCTTTCCACGCCGGAGCGTCCCGGTCCCACGCGGACGGCCCGCCGATGGAGGAACCCGGACCGCCGCCCGGGCCCGGGACGGTGCCCCGGGGAGCGTCGCCGTCCCGGACGGAGCCGTCCCGGGCGGAAGTCCCACGGACGGAGTCCTCACGCGCGGTGTCGTCCCGCGCGGTGTCGTCACGGTGGACGTCGTCGGGGGAGGGGCCCTCGGTCTCGGGTGCGGAGGCCGCGGTGCCGCCGCGGGATCTCCACGGGTCGTCGGCGCGGCCCGGGAGCCGGCCGAAGCCGCTGCCCGAGTCACCGCCGGCGGTGGCGAACAGGTCGTTGCCCGACAGCCCGGCCATCGCCGGACCGGACGGTGCCCCACCCATCGCCGGACGGGGCACCGGACGCTGCTCCGGACCCGCGGGTGTGGGAGGCCTGCGACCGGGCATCGTCGGACGGTTCCCGGACGGCGGGGTCGAGGGCCGCGCGGGCGGCTGCTCGGCCCGGTCGTCGGAGGGGTCCGCGCTCGGGTAGTGCCCGATCAGCGCGCCGGGCGGCAGGATGTCGGTCTCCGGGCCGTCGACGCCGCTGCGCGCCGGGCGCGGCGGCCACCGCTTGGCGGTGTGCTGTCCCGCGGTGTCCCGGCCCGCGTCGTCGGAGCCGGTGCCGCCGGACTCCGTGGTGTCCCCGGCCGAGGGCGACGGGGTGGAGCCGGCGGTGGGGCGGGCGCCGTCGCCGAGCGGGCGCGGGGTGGGCGCGATCGGCGGGACGACCGTCGGTGCGGGTGCGGTCACCGGGACACCGTCCGGCCCGGGGCCCGCATCGGTGCGACGGCCGCCCTCCGCCGGGGTGGCGGCGAGGTCGGGCCGGCTCGCACCGGCCCCGGGGCCGGGACGCCCCGTCTGCACGGAGTCCGGCCGGGGTGCCGACGGGACGGCGCCCGCTGCGTCCGACACGGCAGCCGACGGGGAGACGTCCGACGAGCCGGGCCGGGGAGCCGCCGGAACGGCGTCCGCCGGGCCGGGCCGGGGCGACGACGGGCCGCCGTCCGCCGAGTCCGGCCGCGGTGACGCCGGGTGGGTGTCCGCCGGGCCCGGCCGGGCAACCGTCGGGACACCGCCGGTCGCGGGCGGTGTCGTCCCGCCCGGGGTGCCCGGCGCGAACGACGGCGGCGGCGCGAAGCGGTCCGCCGGGGTGTGCAGGGGGTCGAGACCGTCGTCGCCGGGCTCGTCGGGCAGCGGCCCGACGCCCAGCGGGTCGTCGCCGAGGTCGCCGAGATCGGCGTAGTCACCCGCGTCCGACGGCGGTTCGGCGGCGGCGGGCCGCGGCCCCGGGGTGGGACGTGCGGCGGGCGCGGGACCCCGTTCGCGGGACACCAGCTCGGTGAACCCGGTCGGGGTCGGCTCGCGCCGGGCGCAGTCGTCCTCGGACGTGGCCTCCGGCTCCGGTTCCTCGCCCGAGCCGGACCGCATGACCAGGTCGACCAGGGAGCCGGGGACCACCGGCACGCGGCCGGTCCGGATCGCCTCGCCGAGCCCGTCGGGGTTCGGTTCGGGGTCCGGCGGGCCGTCGGCACGCCGGGGGGAGCGGTCGTCGGGGCCCGGGTGACCGGGCGCCGACGTCATGCGTTCTGCGGCGGTCGGGTGCACATAACGATTCGATTATCGCGAGCGTCGCCCCGGGCCCGGACCCCGGGTTGCCCCCCGGCCCGTCCTGGTCGTCCCACCTGCGACGTCCGTCCTGGTCCGGGGCTGGTCACGGCCCGTTCCGAGGTCACCGAACGGGAGGACCCCGATCGAGGTGAGCGAGACCGGCGGGATGCGGCCGACGGTGGTGCTGTCGGGGTCCTCCTCGGCCGGGCGGTGTCCGGGACCGAGGAGCAGGGAACCGGTGACGGGCGCGTCCTCGGCGTCGGCGTCGGCGGGACCGCCGTCCTCGGAGCGGGAGCCGGCGGCGTCGGCGGACGGCCTGCTGGCGAGCTCCGACACCGAGGCGGTCGAGCCCTCGTCCGACGACGGCGCCGGTGAGGCCGAGGAGAGGCCCGAGGACGACGAGGTCGAGGGCGGCAGGGAGCCGGGCGGCAGGGAGACGGGCGGCAGGGAGACGGGCGGCAGGGAGACGGGCGGCAGGGAGACGGGCGCGGGGCCGAACAGGGCGTCGTCGAGGGCGGCCGAGACCGGCTCACGGTCCAGCTCCTCGGCGAGGGTGCGCTGCACCCGGGTCAGCTCGTCCCGGACGTCGTCGCGCAGCGCGGCGAGCCGCTCGACGTCGCGCACGACCGCCGACCGTCGCTCCCCGGCGCCCTGCTCGGCGTCGCGCAGCAGCGCGGCGGCCTCGGCGCGCGCGGTGGACAGCGTCTGCTCGGCGTCGGCGCGGGCGTCGGCGAGGATGCGCTCGGCCTCGGTGCGGACACCGGACAGCCGGTCGGACACGGTGCGCTCCCGCTCGGCGAGGTCGCGCTCGCGGCGGTCGGCGTCGTGCTCGCGGTCGTCGAGGGTGCTGCTGCGGGAGGTGAACTCGCGGTCCAGGGTGGCGGCGCGGCCGAGCAGCGCCTCCTCGGTGCGGGAGCGACGGTCCTCGGCCTCGCGGCGGGCACGCTCCACGATCTCCGCGGCCTCGCCTGCCGCGCGCTCGCGCAGCTCGGCCGCCTCCTGCTCGGCGGCCTGCAGGACGCGCTCGACGCGGCGGCCGAAGCCGGCCTCCTCGGCGCGGCGCTCCGCACCGGCCCGGGCGGCGGAGTCGTTCTCCAGCTGCTCCTGCAGCCGACGGACCTGCGCGCGGGCAGCGGACAGCGACTGCTCGGCGGCGTCCGCGCGGCGGATCTCGTCGTGGATGCGGTGGTCGAGCTCGGCCAGCCGGGTGTCGACCTCGCCGCGGTCGTAGCCGCGCAGCACGACGGTGAACCAGGAGCCGTCCTCGCCGTCGTGACGGTCGGGGTGGGCCCCTGAGTCGCCACCGCGGTGCGCGTGCCGCGACGACCCGTTGACCGGCTCGTGCCGATGCGGACCGGACGGCGAGGGAGAGACGCTCACGATGAACCCCCAAGACGGGTGACTACGAGCCGCCCGACGTGCCGGGGCGGCGTCCCGTCCAACGAGACCGGACGCGGTCGGTCACGTTCAGCGCCGGATCAACCCGGAAAGCGCCCGAATGCCACTCGAATGGCCGCCGGACGGACGGGCTAACGATCACACTGTGTGGTAACGCCCCTACTCGGGTCAGAACTCCGAGTTCTGCATGCTCACCGCGGCGTACTGCAGGTAGTTCCACAGCTGCTCGCGGTGCTCCGGGGAGAGGTTCTCCTCGTCGACGGCGATCCGCATGCAGCGCAGCCAGGCGTCGCGCTCGATCGGGCCGATCTTGAAGGGGACGTGCCGCATCCGCAGCCGGGGGTGGCCGCGCTGGTCGGAGTAGGTGCGCGGGCCGCCCCAGTACTGCTCCAGGAACAGCCGCAGGCGGTCCTCGGCCGGGCCGAGGTCCTCCTCCGGGTACAGCGGCCGCAACACCTCGTCCCGGGCGACCTCCTCGTAGAACCGGTGGACGATCCGGTGGAAGACCGGGGCGCCACCCACCTCGGCGTAGAAGTTCTGCGGTGCACTCACGCCGACCAGTCTCCCAGGAGTCGTCAGTTCTGCTTCTGCGCCTGGCCGTCGAAGGCCGCGCCGGGGAAGACCATCGGCCGGGGGATGCCGTGGTCGTCGAAGGCGTCGGTGATCGCGCCGTTGAGCGCGCGCTGCACCGCCCACTGCCGGCCGGGGCTGACCCGCACGGTGATCCGCAGCGTGACGCCCTCCGGGCCGATCTTGTCGACGCCGAGCACCTCGGGGGCCTCCAGCACGTCACCGGCGATGTCGTCCTGGGAGGCGCGCTCGGTGGCGGTGCTCCCGGCCAGCTCGGTGGCCTCCTCGACGTCGGCGTGGTGCGCGATCGGCAGGTCGACCACCGCGACCGCGTAGCCCTGGCTCATGTTGCCCACGCGCAGGATCTCGCCGTTGCGGACGTACCAGACGGTGCCCTTGATGTCGCGGATCGTGGTGATCCGCAGGCCGACCGCCTCGACGGTGCCGACGGCCTCCCCGACGTCGACGACGTCGCCGACGCCGTACTGGTCCTCGAGGAGCATGAACATGCCGGACAGGAAGTCGCGCACCAGGTTCTGCGCACCGAAACCGATCGCGAGCCCGATCACCCCGGCACCGGCCAGCAACGGGCCCAGCGGGTAACCGAGCTCGTTCATCACCATCATCACCGCGACGAGCAGCACCACCGCCGAGACGATCGAGCGCAGCACCGAGCCGATCGTGCGTGCCCGCTGCGCCCGTCGCTGCGTACCCGGGTCCGCCGCCGCCGGCGCGACGGCACCGCCGCCACCCGGACGCAGCCGGCGGGCCCGGCCCACCAGCGCGGTGAACCGGCCGTTGGTGGCGCCGTCGACCATCCGCGCGATCGCCCGGTGCGCCAGCCACCGGAACAGGACCGCGACCACGACGATCACGGTGATCGCGACGGTCCTGCTGACGAGTGTGTCCGCGTGCTGGGCCAGGAAGTCGTTGCTGGTCCAGCGGTACAGCGTGGCGCACCACGAGCCGGCGTCCTGCACGCAGTCCGGCATCAGCGTCACGTTCTGCAGGGGTACGTCGGGCAGCACGACGGGGGTCACGAGTCCTCCTCGGGGGGTGAGGGCTGCGTCGGAGCCCCCGAGGCTACGTCACCCTCCGGTGTGACGACCGTCGCGCACGTGGTCCGGAACCGCCCGGTGTCCGTGCAGGTCAGGAGCGGTTTCCGGAGGTCCGGCGACGGTCCGCAGCGGGACGACGCCGGCCCAGGCGAGACCGGCGGCGACGTCGGCCCCGTCGTCGGACGGCGGCCCGGAGCGGCTCTTCACGCTGGCCTCGGCCAGGTCGAGCGTGAACACCGCGGTGGCGGCCAGCTCCCGGCGGTCCGGGCGGCGGGCGTGGTCCCACGCGCCCGGGGTGAGGTGCTCCACGATCACCCGCAGCGCGTGCAGACGCTCGTCGTCGCCGGTGACACGGCGGGCGTCGCCGTGGACGACCGCGCTGCGGTAGTTCATCGAGAAGTGCATCAGCGCGCGGGCGTGCACGATGCCGTCGAGGTGGGTCACGGTCACGCAGCAGGGGAGCGTGTCCCCGGTCAGGTAGCGGGCCCCGGACGAGCCGTGCAGGTAGAGCGTGTCTCCGTCGCGGCCGTAGGCGGTCGGGAGGACGACGGGCGCGCCGTCGCGGACGAAGCCCAGGTGGGCGACGAGGCCGTCGTCGAGGACCGCGTGCAGCTCGGACCGGTCGACGGCGGCCCGGTCGCGCTTGCGGCCCAGGGTGCTGCGGGTGGTGGGGGAGAGCGTCACCCCCCGAGGATGGCCGTCGACAGTGGCATCCTGGAACGGCCACTTCCACTCGCGACCGGAAGGCCACTGTGCAGGATCTCCCGATCGTCCTCGACCGCGACGGGGCGACACCGCTGGCGGTCCAGCTCGCCGACGGCCTGCGCGCCGCGGCCGCCGGCGGGGCGCTGCGGCCCGGCGACCGGCTGCCGTCGACCCGCGGGCTCGCGACGACGCTGCGGGTGAGCCGGACGGTCACCGCCGCGGCCTACGACCAGCTGCTCGCCGAGGGCTGGGTCACCGGCCGGGTCGGAGCGGGGACGTTCGTGACCGCGGTCCCCGGGCCCGCCCCCGCGGGCCCGGCCGCGCCCGCCGGGCCCCCGCCGCAGGCCGAGCCGTCGGTGCTGGACCCGGGGCGGCCGTGTGTCGCGGCGCTGGACCCCGCCATGTGGCGCCGCGCCTGGCGGGCCGCGGCCGATCCGCCCCCGGACGACCGACCCCGCGCCGACGGGCTGCCCGCGTTCCACGACGCCGTCACCGGCCACCTGCTGCGCCACCGTGGCCTCACCCCGCCCGCGGACACCGTGCTGACCACCGCCGGGACCTCCGCCGCCGTCGCCGAGCTGGCCCGGCTGCTGCCGGCGGGGGCGACCGTCGCCGTCGAGGAGCCGGGCTACCCGCGGGCGGTCACCGCGCTGCGGGCGGCGGGGCTGCGGGTCGTCGGCGTGCCCGTGGACGACGACGGCCTGGTCGTCGACGCCGTCCCGGCCGGCTGCGCGGCGGTCTACACCACCCCCGCGCACCAGTTCCCGACCGCGGTGCGCCTGTCCGCCGCCCGCCGGGTCGCCCTGGTCGGGCGTGCCCGCGCCGAGGACTTCCTGGTCATCGAGGACGACTACGACGGCGAGCTGCGCTACGACGTCGCCCCGCTGCCCCTGCTCGCCGCGCTCGCGCCCGGCCACGTCGTGCACCTGGGCACCGCGAGCAAGATCCTCAGCCCGACGCTCGGGGTCGGCTGGGCGGTCGCGCCGCCCGCCGTCGTCGACGCGTGGCGGGACCTGCGCGCCCGGACCGGCACCCGGCCGTCGCCCGCCGGGCAGCTGGTCCTCACCGCGCTCGCCGCACACGGCGACCTGTCCCGGCACCTGCGACGGCTGCGCCGCGAGCTCCGCGAGCGCCGGGCCCTGGTCCTGGACACCGCCCGGTCGGCGGGCTGGGCCGCGCAGGGGGACCCGGCCGGGGCGCACCTCGTGCTGCGCCCGCCCGAGGGGGAGCGGGCCGCCATCGCGGCGGCGGCCGGACGCGGCGTCGCCGTGCGCGGGCTGGCCGACTACCACCGGGACGACCCCCGCACGTCCGGCCTGGTCGTCGGGTACGCCGCCGGGACCCGGGCCGAGCTGACCGCCGCACTGGCGGCGCTGGTGGGGTGAGCGGCCCGCCCGGCCGTGTCGAGAAGCCGGGCCGACGCCCGGCTGCGCGACCCCGCGGAGCCGCCGCCTACCCTCGGGCCCCATGAGTGCCGACCGGGTCAAGGTCGCCGTCGTCTTCGGCGGCCGCAGTTCCGAGCACGCGATCTCGTGCGTGTCCGCGGGCAGCGTGCTGACCCACCTCGACCCGGAGCGGTTCGAGGCGGTCCCGGTCGGGATCACCCCGGACGGCGCCTGGGTGGTCGGCCCGTCCGACCCCGCCCGCCTGGCGATCTCCGGTCGCGAGCTGCCCGAGGTCGACGGGACCGCCGAGTCCCTGGTGCTGCCCGGCGAGCCCGGCCGCGGCCTGGTCCGCCTCGACGCGCGCGAGGCGCTGACCTCGGTCGACGTCGTCTTCCCGATCCTGCACGGCGCCTTCGGCGAGGACGGCACCATCCAGGGTCTGCTGGAGATGGCCGGGCTGCCCTACGTCGGCGCGGGCGTGCTGGCCTCCGCGGTCGGCATGGACAAGGAGTTCGCGAAGAAGCTGCTGCGCGCCGAGGGCCTGAACGTCGCCGACGGCGTCGTGCTCCGCCCCGGCACCGACATCGGGTTCGCCGACCGCGACCGGCTCGGGCTGCCGCTGTTCGTGAAGCCGGCCCGCGCCGGGTCCTCGATGGGCGTCACCCGGGTCACCGACCCGGCCGCGCTCGACGCCGCCGTCGCCGAGGCCCGCCGGCACGACCCGAAGGTGCTCGTCGAGGCGGCCGTGCCCGGCCGCGAGATCGAGTGCGCGGTGCTGGAGTTCCCCGACGGCAGCGTCCGCGCCAGCCTGCCCGCCGAGCTGCGCTACCACGGCGAGTTCTACGACTTCGAGTCCAAGTACCTCGACACCTCCGAGCTGCGGATCCCCGCCAAGCTCGACGACGAGATCACCGATTCGCTGCGCTGGAAGGCGATCACCGCGTTCCGCGCGCTCGACGTGCAGGGCCTGGCCCGGGTCGACTTCTTCGTCACCGACGACGGCGACATCACCGTCAACGAGGTCAACACCATGCCCGGGTTCACCCCGAGCTCGGCGTTCCCCAAGATGTGGGCGGTCACCGGGCTCGACTACCCCGAGCTGCTCAGCACCATGGTCGACACCGCGCTGGCCCGCGGGACCGGGCTGCGGTAGCTACCGGACCCGCACCGGCTGCGGCGGAAGGGCGTCGACCACCGCGTCGGACACCGCCTGCAGCGGCCCCGGACCGGTCTCCGCGGGTGCGGACAGCTCCAGGTACACCCCGCGGTCGACGACGGCGTAGGTGGTCGCCAGGGCCCCCTGCGGGGTCGCCAGCGGCAGCCAGCTCACCCCGTTGACGACGATCAGCGGCGAGGTCGGGCCCAGCTCGGCCGGCCGTTCGGTGCCGCAGCGCAGCACCACCGGCTCCGGCTCGGCGACCCACGCCCGCGCACCGGGGACCGGTGGGTCGACCTCCCGCGGCGACAGGTCCCCGGTGTCCCCGGGGAGCCCGAGGGGCAGTGCGCGCAGCACCGCGTCGCACGACGTCGACGACGCCTGCGGTGCGGCCTGCGCGGGCAGCTCCAGGGGGCCGGTGTCCGGCCCCGTCGTCAGGCGGGCCCAGACCGCCAGCCCCGCCACGACGAGGGCGAGCAGCAGGGGCAGCGCGATCGCCACCACGACCGGTGGTGACACGCGTGCCCCTGCCACGTCTCCGCCCGTCTCAGCTCAGCTTGACCACGGGGCAGGTGAGCGTCCGGGTGATCCCGTTGACGTTCTGCACCCGGGCCACGACCAGCCGGCCGAGCTCGTCGACGTCGTCCGCCTCGGCGCGCACGATCACGTCGTACGGGCCGGTGACGTCCTCGGCCGAGACGACGCCCGGCAGACCCCCGATCTCGGAGGCGACGGAGGCGGCCTTGCCGACCTCGGTCTGGACGAGGATGTATGCCTGCACCACGGCGTGCCCCTTTCCGGTAACTGCCGACCTGCCGGATGGTTGGCGGCAGGAATGTCGGACGCAGAACCTACCGGAGGCCGCCCCCGTGTCCCCATCCGCGATCACGCCCGAGGGCGGTTCCGAGACCGGTGTCTCACTCCGGGAGGTCGGTGAGTTCGCGCTGATCGACCGGGTCACCACGGACCGTGTCCAACCGGCTACGACGGAGCTCGGTCCCGGCGACGACTCGGCCGTCGTCACCGCGGCCGACGGGCGCGTCGTCGCCTGCACCGACGTGCTCGTCGAGGGCGTGCACTTCCGGCTCGACTGGTCGAGCCCCGAGCAGGTCGGGCGCAAGGCCGCCGCCGCGAACCTGGCCGACATCGCCGCGATGGGGGCGGTGCCGACGTCGCTGCTGGTGGGGCTGGCCTGCCCCTCGTCGACGCCCGCGGCGCAGCTGGAGCAGCTGGCCGACGGGCTGTGGGCCGAGGCCCGCTCGACCGGTGCCGGGCTCGTCGGGGGCGACCTGACCTCGGCGCCGGTGATCGTCGTCTCGGTGACGGCGCTGGGGGACCTGCAGGGCCGGGCCCCGGTGCTGCGCTCCGGGGCGCGGGCGGGGGACCGGGTCGCGGTCTGCGGGCGGCTGGGCTGGTCCGCGGCCGGGCTGGCGGTGCTGGGGCGCGGGTTCCGCTCCCCGGCGGCCCTGGTCGACGCGCACCGGGTCCCGGAACCGCCCTACTCCGCCGGACCGCAGGCCGCCGACGCCGGCGCCACGTCCATGATCGACGTCTCGGACGGCCTGCTGGCCGACCTGGCGCACGTCGCGCGGGCCTCGGAGGTGGCGTTGCGACTGCGGTCGCGGGCGTTCACGGTGGCCCCACGGATGGCGGAGATCGCGTCCGCACTGGGCCTGGACCCGCTGCGGTGGGTCCTGACCGGCGGCGAGGACCACGCGCTCGCGGCGACCTTCCCCGGCGACGCGCCGCTGCCCGAGGGCTGGAGCGAGGTCGGGGCCGTCGAGGCGCCCGATGCCGACGGGCCGGGCGTCACGGTCGACGGCCGCCCCTACGACGGCGCCGCCGGCTGGGTCCACTTCTCCCACTACTGAGACCCGCCACCGGGACCCGCCACCGGGACCCGCCACCGGGACCCGCACACGACGGCGGCCCGGCCCCTTCAGGAGGGACCGGGCCGCCGGGACGTCGGGTGTCAGGCGCCGCGGCGCCAGAACAGCAGGACCCGGCGCAGCCGGCTCCGCAGGGTCGGATGACCGGGCACCGACCGCTGCGGGGCCGGGAACTGGCGGAACTCCGCGGGCGGCGGGGTCAGGTGGGCCGCCGGGAGGGTGGGCGGGTCCATCGCGACCAGGGTCTGCGGGAAGTGGCGCGCGTCGGGGGTCGGGGTCTTCTCGGGGTGCACGGACGTCTCCTCCACGGCCGGTCCATCGCTCGTGGTGGTCGGATCGTTACCGACGGCCTGCTGCATCTCCGGCCTCCTCGTGGTCTGTCGGGCGGGGCGCCCGCCGGGACCCGTACCCGGCGGGGCCGGGTTCACCCCCGCGCGCGCCGCTTCCGGAGGGCCACCGCGGGGCCGGGAGGGGAGCGCGGGGCGGCGGTGCCTGCAGGCCCAGGATACCGACGTGACGTGCGGCGTCGGCGTGTGCGGTGGCTCACCCGGCGAGGCGTCGGGGCGCCCGGTGCTCGCTACGGTGAGTGCCGGACCGGTGGACGAGCGGACGGAGCCGGGTGTGTCGGGGCTGGCGGCGGTGGTGGCGTGGGCCGCCCTGGCGGGGTGGCTCGCCGCAGGGGTGCTGCTCGTGCTGGCCCACCGGCGGATCGAGCACCTCGAACGGGAGCACACCGCCCGCAAGTGGGACATCGTCGCGCTGCGCGCCGAGCTGCGGGCGCTGCACCGGCGGCCGGACGGGCCGTCCGACCCCGCCGGGACCGACCCCGATGTGTCCGACCCCGATGTGTCCGACCCCGATGTGAGGCACCCCGCCGCGTCCCACCGGTCCGCCGGCACGCCCGGACGTACCCGGACGGCCGGCGCCACGGCATGGCGCCGGTCGCACCGGCGCCCGGTGGGCCGTACCCGGCGGCGCCCCTCCTGAACGGGTCGGCGTCAGGTGGTGACCCGTGAGGACGACAGGGTGACCGCCACATCGAGCGCCGACCGGCCCTCCGGGGCCAGGTCGACCACGACCAGGTCGGTCGCCCCTGCGTCGCCGAACCGGGCCAGCGCCCGGGCGACGTGCTCCTCGGACCCCGCCACCACGGTCTCCTCCGGCCCCCGCAGCCCACCGCGGTCCAGCAGCGCGCGGTAGCTGGGCAGGGTCCTGACCGGGGCGAAGTCCTGCGCGACCGTCTCCAGGAACCGGTCGGGGTCGGCGGTCACGCCCACCGTCACCGAGACCACCACCCGGGCCGTGTCCGGCAGCGCCGGCCGCAGGTGGTCCCGCACGAACTCCGGGCGCACCCAGGTCACGACGGTGCCGTCGGTCAGCTCACCGGCGAGCTCCAGCATCCGGGGGCCGAGCGCGGACAGCAGCAGCCGGGGGGCCGGCACCGGGCGGGGCAGCGCGAGCCGCGTGTCGACCTCGAGGAACCGGCCCCGGTGGGTCACCCGTTCCCCGCGCAGCAGCGGGACCAGCACCTCCAGGTACTCCGGGGTCCGCGCGGCGGGCGCGTCGAACGGCAGCCCCAGCTCGCCGGACAGGTAGGGGGCGTGGCCCGGGCCCACCCCGAGCGTCAGGCGTCCGTCGAGGGCCGCCTGGGTGGTCAGCGCCTGGGTGGCGAGCGCGACGGGATGCCGGAGGCCGGTCAGGGTGACCGCGGTGCCGAGCTCGGCGGGGCCGGTGCCCGGCTCCGCGGCGGCGAGCAGGGCCAACGGGTCCCAGCTGCCGGGCATCTGGTTGGTCCAGACGGCGTCGAGGCCCCGGCGGCCCGCGTCGCGCACCGTGTCGCGGACGGCGGCGGGGCCGTCGGCGGTGAGGTTCAGGGTTCCGATCCGCATGGTCACCAGTGCATCCGTGCCCGCCACGTCGAACCAGACCGGAACAACCCGTGCAGCGATCGGCGTTGGTGATCGACAGAGGTCGGGGAGGGTGCGGGATGGAACTGCGCGGGTTGCGGTACTTCGTGACGGTGGCCGAGGAGCTGCACTTCGGGCGCGCCGCCGAGCGGTTGCACATCGTGCAACCCGCGGTCAGCCAGCAGGTGGCCCGGCTGGAGCGGGAGCTCGGGGCCCGGCTGCTGGACCGCTCGTCGCGCCACGTCCGGCTCACCCCCGCCGGGCACCGCGTTCTCGCCGCCGCGCGGGAGACCCTCGCCGCGGCCGACCGCGTCCGGGAGGCTCTGGACGCGCCGGCGACCCGGCTGCGGATCGGCACCGCACCCGGGCTCACCGTCCGGCTGGAGCGGGGCCTGAGCCGCCTGCAGGAGTCCAACCCCGACCTGGAGACGGTGCTGGTCGACCTGCCGGTCCCGGAGCGCCTGGCGGCGGTGGGCGACGGGCGGCTGGACCTCGCCGTCGCGCGCGGCCTGCCGGAGGGCCCCGGCCTCGTCGTCCACCCGGCGTGGAGCGAGCAGCTGCACGCGGTGGTGTCCGACCGGCACCCGCTGGCGCGACGGTCCACGGTGCGGCTGCCGGAGCTGGCGGCGTCGGGCCCCTACCGGCACCCGTGCCGGGACTCGGACCCGCCGTGGCACGACGCGCTCGCCGGGGTGGTCGCGCCGTCCGGCGCCCCGGCCGGACGGCCGGTCGGGGTCACCGAGGCCGTCGTCGTCGAGATGGGGGCCGACCGGACCGGGTGGACGCTGCTGCCCGCCGGCCGGGTCGCCACCTCCGGGGCGTCGCGGGTCCGGGAGATCCCGCTCGACCCGCCGGTGGCGGTGCCCGGGTCGGTGGTCGCGCCGTCGTCGACGACCCCGGCCTGTCTGACCGCGGTCGTCGACGCGTTCCGCGACGTCGCCCCCGTCGAGGGCGCCGCCTGAGCCGGGGTCAGCGCTGCGGCACCGCCGCCCCGCGGATGCTCGCGTCCAGCAGCTGCACCGGGTGCAGCAGCGGCACGTCGGCGAAACCCTCGGTGGGCAGGTACTTGCCGATCTGCAGCAGGCAGCCCGGGTTCGCGGTGACCACGACGTCCGGCTTCGCGTCGCGGATCCTCTCCGCCTTCCGCACGCCCAGGTCGGCGGCCGCGTCCGGCTTCACCATGTTGTAGATGCCGGCCGAGCCGCAGCACAGCGACGCCTCGGCGATGTCGACGAGCTCCAGCTCGGGGATCGTCCGGAGCACCTCGCGGGGCTGGTCGCGGACGCCCTGGGCGTGCCCGAGGTGACACGCGTCGTGGTAGGCGACGCGGCCGGTGACCGGGGTGCGCGGGGCGCGGGGGCCGCCGTCGTCGTCGCGGGAGTACAGCTCGGCCAGGACCTCGTGGACGTCGCGGCAGCGGGCGGAGAAGCGCGTCGCGCGGTCGGCCCAGGCCGGGTCGTCGGCGAGCAGGTGGCCGTAGTCCTTCATCGACGAGCCGCAGCCCGCGACGTTGGTGACCACCGCGTCGACGTCGAGGGTCTCGAACCGGGCGATGGTGCGCCGGGCCCGGTCCAGCGCGGACTCCTCGCGCCCGGCGTGCACCTCCAGCGCGCCGCAGCACTGCTGGTCGCGCGGGACGAGCACGTCGCAGCCCTCGGCGGCGAGCACCCGCACGGTGGCCTCGTTGACCCGGTGGAAGAACACGTCCTGCACGCAGCCGGTGAGCAGCGCGACGCGGGCCCGGCGGGTGCCGACCGCGGGGGTGTGCACCGGCAGCCGCGCGAACGCCTCGCGCACCGACACCGGGGGCAGCAGCGACTCCATCGCCGCGAGCCGGCCGGGCAGCCTCTCGGCGAGCTTGCGGATCGCCGGGACCTTGCGCAGCTGCTGGTAGAGCGCGCCGGGCAGGGCGGCGGCGCGCAGCCGCCGCCGGTAGGGGAACAGCGCGAAGATCGCGTCGCGGAACAGCCTGTCCGACGTCGTGCGGGGCACGTTGCGCTCGATCTGCGGGCGCACCGACTCCAGCAGCTTGTCGTACTGCACCCCGGACGGGCAGGCGGTCACGCATGCCATGCAGCCCAGGCAGTTGTCCATGTGCTCGGTGAACGGGCCGTCGAGGCCGATGTCGCCCTTCTCGGCCAGGTCCATCAGCAGGATCCGGCCGCGCGGCGAGTCCATCTCCTCGCCCCACAGCACGTAGGTGGGGCAGGTCGGCAGGCAGAACCCGCAGTGCACGCAGTCGTCGAGCAGCTCGCGCTGCGGCGGATGGACGTCGTCGAACGCGCTCGGGCCCTGCTGCGGGATCTTGGTCTCGGCGGCGCCGGTCGGGGTTCCGGCGGGCTCGTGGGTGCTCGTCATGCGTGCCTCACATCCAGGGGGCGAAGCGACCGGCGGCGAACCGGGCCTCGGGGTCGAGCTGGTTCTTGATCGCCTGCAGCAGGGCGAGCGCGGAGGGCTGCGGGCCCCACGCGGGGGCGTCGAGCGCATCGGGGCGGTCGCGCAGCACGCTCGTCCCGCCGACCGCGGCGACGGCGTCGTGCACCTCGGCGACGGCGGCTCCCGGCACGGTGACGGTCGCGACACCGGTCGCGAGCCCGGCCGTGACGGCGGTGGCGGGCAGCTGCTCCACCAGCGGCGCCAGCCGGGTCGGGGCGCACCCGATCCGGACGACGGCGGCGTCGGGGGCGGGCCCGTCGGTGTCACCGCCGGTGTGCGGACCGTCGGTCAGCGACGTGTGGGCGTCCCACGCGTCCGCGGCCGCCTCCCGGGCGTCGGCGCCGAGCAGCTCGCGCAGCCGCTCCACCCGTGCGGGCAGGGTCTCCGCGCCGCCCTCCAGCCGGACCAGCAGGCGTCCCGGGTCACCGGAGACCCACTCGACGGCGATCGGCTCCAGCGGGCTCGCCATCAGCTCCAGCACCCGCGACGCGGCCTCGGCCACCGGGCCGTCGACGCTCACGCAGGCGACGGCCTTCGGGACCGGGTGCAGCCGCAGGACGACCTCGACCAGCGGCCCGAAGGTGCCGTAGGAGCCGTGCACGAGCTTGGCCATGTCGTAGCCGGCGACGTTCTTGATGACGTGCCCGCCGGAGCGGACCATCGTGCCGTCGGCCAGCACCGAGGTGGTGCCGATGACCAGGTCCCGCAGCCCGCCCCACACCAGCGCGGACGGGCCCGCGTCGGCGGTCGCCAGCAGCCCGCCGACGGTGGCGCCGCGGTCGACCCGGGCCGCGTCGAACGCGAGGCGCTGGCCGTGCTCGGCCAGCTGCTCCTGCAGCGCGCGGACCGGGGTGCCGGCGCGCACCGAGACGGTCATGTCACCGGGGTTGTGGTGGATCACCCCGGACAGCGCGGACAGGTCGAGCTCCGCGTCGGCCCGTTCGGGACGCCCCGCCCAGCCCGCGGCGGTGCCGGCGCCGGTGATCGCGAGGCGGCCGGGGGTGTCCAGGACGGCGTCCCGGACCTCCCTCGCCGAGGTGGGGCGCAGCGTGGTGGGAGCAGCGCGTGTCATGTCGGTCGGGCCCTTCCGGAGTGTCGTGCGGGGTCGGCCTGGGGGTCACAGCCGTTCGATGAGGCCGGCCTCCTCCAGGGGGTGCGGGCGGTAGAGCCCGGGCTTCTCGCCGCACAGCCGCGGGGTGGGCAGCAGCTTGCCGGGGTTGCAGATGTGGTCGGGGTCGAAGCCGTCGCGGACCCGGCGCATGACGGCCAGGTCGTCCTCGCCGAACATCCGCGGCATCGAGCACGCCTTGTCGGTGCCGATGCCGTGCTCGCCCGACAGCGAGCCGCCCATCTCCACGCACAGCTCGGCGATCTGCGCCGACAGGTGCTCGGCCTGCTCGGTCTGGCCCTCGGCGGCGGAGAACAGCACCAGGGGGTGCAGGTTGCCGTCACCGGCGTGGAAGACGTTCGCGACGCGCAGCCCGGCGTCGGCGCCCATCTCGTCGATCCGCTCGAGGATCTCGGCGAGCCGGGTCCGGGGGACCACCCCGTCCTGGACGATGTAGTCCGGCGAGATCCGGCCGACCGCGGCGAACGCGGCCTTGCGCCCGCGCCAGATGTTCGCGCGCTCCTCGGGGGAGCCCGCGACGTGCAGCCGGGTGCAGCCGTGCCGGTCGCAGATCTCCTTGACCAGGGCGAACTGCTCCTCGCACTCCTCGACGGTCCCGTCCAGCTCGACGACGAGCGCGGCCGGGGTGTCGAGGGAGTAGCCGGCGCCGGTGGCGCCCTCGGCGGCCTCGATGGCCAGCGCGTCCATCATCTCGACCGCGGCGGGCACGATCCCGGCCGCGACGATGTCGGAGACCACCCGGCCGCCCGCCGAGACCGACGGGAAGTCCGCCAGCAGGGTGCGCATGACCTCGGGGGTGCGCAGCAGCCGCACGGTGACCTTCGTGACGATGCCGAGCGTGCCCTCGGAGCCGAGGAACACCCCGCGCAGGTCGGGCCCGGACTGCTCCATCGTGTCGGAGCCGAGGGTGACCACCTCGCCGTCGGGGAGGACGACCTCCATCGACAGCACGTGGTTGGTGGTGAAGCCGTACTTGAGGCAGTGCGCGCCGCCGGAGTTCTCCGCGACGTTGCCGCCGATCGTGCACACCTGCTGGCTCGACGGGTCCGGGGCGTAGTAGAGCCCGTGCGGCGACGCGGCCGCGGTGATCTCCAGGTTCGTGACGCCCGGCTCCAGCACGGCGCGGCGGTTCCCCGGGTCGACCTCGAGCACCCGGTTGAGCCGGTTCAGGCCGATGACCACGCCCTCGGCCACCGGCAGCGCCCCGCCGGACAGGCCGGTCCCGGCGCCGCGGGCGACGAACGGGATCCGGTGCCGGGCGCAGATCCGCACGCAGCCGGCGACGTCGTCGGCGGTGCGGGGGAGCAGGACCAGCTCGGGGACGACCCGGCTCCCGGTCAGGCCGTCGCACTCGTAGGTGCGGGTACGCACCGGGTCGTCGAGCACGTCGTCCGAGCCCAGCAGGGCGACGAACTCGTCGCGGATCGAGCGGTCCAGGGGCATCGCTGCACTCCCTTGCTGCGTGGCGGGGCTCACGAAAGGGTAAGCCGACACCGGACTCCGACGCCTGTTCGACGATCAGTGCGGGGCCCGCGTCACTTCCGTGATGCGGAAAAGATAATCCACTGGTAGGAATACGACCAGTCCCGTCATCCACGCAGAGAGGGTGGTCACAGATGGCCGACACCGCCGGCCTGCAGGTCGAGGAGCATCTGAAGTCCTTCGTCGAGGGCGAGCTCCTGTCCGACGTCGACCTCACGGCGGACGACTTCTGGGCGACCCTGGCCAGGCTCCAGGAGCGTTTCGCCCCGAGGATCGCCGACGCACTGGCCCGTCGCGACGAGATCCAGTCGCGCATCGACGAGTGGCACCGCGAGCACGGGGTCGGGTCGGTGGAGGAGTACGAGAAGTTCCTCACCGACCTCGGCTACCTGCTCCCCGAGCAGTCGCCGACCATCGGCGTCGACCGGGTCGACCCGGAGATCGCCGAGGTCCCCGGCCCGCAGCTGGTCGTGCCCTCCACCGTCCCGCGCTACGCGCTCAACGCCGCCAACGCCCGCTGGGGCTCGCTGTTCGACGCCTTCTACGGCACCGACGCGCTCCCCCGGGACGGCGAGCTCGCCACGGGGTACGACGAGCGCCGCGGCGCGCAGGTGATCACCGCCGCCGACGGGCTGCTCGACGAGCTGTTCCCGCTCGCGAAGGGCCGTCACGCCGACGCCGGCGCCTACCGGGCCTCGGCCGACGGGCTCGTCGTCGACACCATCGCGAACGGCACGG
Organism: Pseudonocardia tropica; assembly: GCF_040105315.1. Classification (NCBI taxonomy): domain Bacteria; kingdom Bacillati; phylum Actinomycetota; class Actinomycetes; order Pseudonocardiales; family Pseudonocardiaceae; genus Pseudonocardia; species Pseudonocardia tropica. The sequence goes on along the minus strand of NZ_JBEDNP010000003.1, from coordinate 433,242 downwards.
TCGGGCTCGCCGACCCCGCGCAGTTCGCCGGGTTCCGCCCGGTCGACGGCGACGGCCGCGGCGCGGTCCTGCTGACCCGCAACGGGCTGCACCTGGAGATCACGATCGACCCGACCACCCGGGTCGGCACCCAGCACCACGCCGACGTCGCCGACATCGTGCTCGAGTCCGCGGTCACCACGATCGTCGACCTCGAGGACTCCGTCGCGACCGTGGACGGCGAGGACAAGGCGCTGGCCTACCGCACCTGGCTCGGGCTGCTGCGCGGCGACCTGACCGCCGAGTTCCGCAAGGGCGGGAAGACCGTCACCCGCCGGGTCAACCCGGACCGGTCCTACACCGCGGCCGACGGCTCCGACCTCACCCTGCCCGGGCGCTCGCTGATGCTGGTCCGCAACTGCGGTCACCACATGACGACGAACGCGGTGCGCACCGCCGACGGCGCCGAGGTCGCGGAGGGCGTGCTCGACGCGCTCGTCTCGGCCGTCGCCGGGCTGTACGACCTGCAGGGGAAGGGCCCGCACACCAACTCCCGCGCGGGCAGCGTCTACATCGTCAAGCCCAAGCAGCACGGGCCGGACGAGGTCGCCCTCACCGTCGACCTGTTCGCCGCCGTCGAGGAGGCCCTGGGCCTGCAGCCGAACACCCTCAAGATCGGCATCATGGACGAGGAGAAGCGGACCACGGTCAACCTCGCCGCCTGCATCGCCGAGGCCGCGAACCGGATCATCTTCGTCAACACCGGATTCCTCGACCGGACCGGCGACGAGATCCACACCTGCTTCGCCGCGGGCCCGGTCCTGCGCAAGGGCGACATGAAGGCCACGACGTGGCTCACGACCTACGAGGACCGCAACGTCGACGTCGCGCTCGCCGCCGGGTTCGCGCACTCCGCGCAGGTCGGCAAGGGCATGTGGGCCAAGCCCGCCGCGATGGCCGAGATGATCGAGCAGAAGATCGGCCACCCGAAGGCAGGCGCGAACTGCGCCTGGGTGCCGTCGCCGACCGCCGCGACCCTGCACGCGCTGCACTACCTGCGCGTCGACGTGCACGGGGTGCAGGACGACATCGCCTCCCGCGCCACCGCGGACCGCCGCGGCCTGCTGGAGGTGCCGGTCACCGACGCCTCCTCGCTGTCGGCCGACGACGTGACCCACGAGCTGGAGACCAACGCGCAGTCGATCCTCGGCTACGTGGTGCGCTGGGTCGGCATGGGCATCGGCTGCTCCACCGTGCCGGACCTGGAGGGCGTCGGGCTGATGGAGGACCGCGCCACCCTGCGGATCTCCGCGCAGCTGGTCGCGAACTGGCTCCAGCACGGCGTCGTCGACGAGGGGACGGTGCGCGACACCTTCGCCCGGATGGCCGCCGTGGTCGACGAGCAGAACGCCGGCGAGGACGGCTACCCCGCGATGGCGAAGGACCTGGAGTCCAGCGAGTCGTTCCAGGCCGCGCTGGAGCTGGTGTTCAGCGGGGCGACCGAGCCGAACGGCTACACCGAGCGGACGCTCACCCGCTGGCGTCAGCGGGTCAAGGCCGCGGCCTAGGCCGCACCACCACCGTCGACGACGACGCCCCCGGGACCGGTTCCCGGGGGCGTCGTCGCGTTCCGAGGAGGAGACCGATCGTGAAGCCGTGGATGCGGCCGGCCGCCGTGCTGTTCGGCGTCGGCTACGGCGCCAACCAGTTCAGCCCGCTGATGGTCATGTACCGCGAGCAGGGGCACTACCCGGCGACGGTGGTCGCCGCGTTCTTCGGTGTCTACGTGCTCGGCCTCGCCCCGGGCCTGCTCGTCGGCGGGCCCGCGTCGGACCGCTGGGGCCGCCGCCGGGTGCTGCTGCCCGCGACGGCCGCGTCGATCCCGGCCAGCGCCGTCCTCGCGCTCGGGGCGGTCTCCGAGACCCTCCTCTACGCCGGACGGCTGCTGTTCGGCCTGTGCATCGGCGTCGCGATGGCGGTGGCGACGACCTGGGTCAAGGAGCTGTCCGGCGACGGGGAGGGGGCGCGGCGGGCCGCGCTCGCGCTCACCGCGGGCTTCGGCCTCGGACCGCTGGTCGGCGGGCTGCTCGCGCAGTTCGCGCCGCTGCCGATGGAGCTGCCCTACCTCGTGCACATCGTCCTGACGGTGCCGGTCACCTGGTGGCTGCTCGCCGCACCGGAGACGGTCGAGCCGGGCCGTTCCCGGTCCTGGCTGCAGGATCTGCGCGTCCCCGCCGTCGCGCACCCGCGGTTCGTGTGGCTGGTGCTGCCCGCCGCGCCGTGGGTGTTCGGGGCGGCCGCGATCGCCTACGCCGTGCTGCCGACCACGCTCGACGGGATCACCGGGGGGTGGGGGCTGCTCGTCGCGACGCTGCTGACCGCCGTCGCGCTCGGCTGCGGGGTCCTGGCCCAGTCCGCCGCGCGTCTCGTGGACGCCCGCTCGCCACTGGCCGCGACCCGGATCGGGCTCGCACTCGTCGTCGCCGGGACGCTCGTCGCCGCCCTCGCGGCGGGCCTGCGCAGCGTCCCGGCCGCCGTCGTCGCGGCCGCGCTGCTCGGCGCCGGGTACGGGTTCGTGCTGCTGTCCGGGCTGCAGGAGGTCCAGCGGATCGCCGAGCCGGAGCACCTGGCCGGGCTGACCGCGCTGTTCTACTCGCTGACCTACGTCGGGTTCCTGCTGCCGATGCTGCTCTCGGCCCTGACCGGGGTCGCGGGGTACCCGGTGCTGCTGCTCGTCGTCGCCGCGGTACAGGCGGTGTGCCTGGGCCTGGTGTGGGTGGGGGCGCGCCGGGTGGCGCCGGTCGCGGCGGAGCAGCCGGCGGTGACCTGACCCGGCCGTGGTCGGTGATCCTTCTCCGCGGAGTGCGCGACGCCCTCCCGGGCGCGCGGGGCTCCGCGCGGACGGATCAACCCGATGTCCACCCCGGGTCGGAGGCGGCCACCGGCCGTCGCTCGTACCGTCGGGCGGGTGACCACCACCACCGGTCCCGACGCCACGGACCTGCCGCGCCTGCCGTTCCCGCGCCACGACGTCCTCGAGCTCCCGCCGCTGTTCGACCGGCTGCGGGAGCGGTCCCCGATCACCCCGGTCCGGACCCGGCCGGCGACGTCGCGTGGCTGGTCACCGGCTACGACGAGGCCCGAGCCCTGTTCGCCGACGACCGGCTCGGCCGCAGCCACCCCGAGCCGGAGCGGGCCGCGCGCATCTCCGACTCGATGATCTTCGGCGGGCCGAGCGGCGACTCACCGGAGACCGAGCGCGCGAACCACACCCTCATGCGCAAACTGCTCGCGCCCGCGTTCTCCGCGCGCCGGATGCGCAGGCTCTCCGGGCACGTCGCGGACCTCGTCGCCCGGCAGCTCGACGTCGTCGAGGCCGCCGGTCCCGGTGCCGACCTGCACGAGCTGTTCTCCTTCCCGCTGCCGGTGCTGGTCATCTGCGAGCTGCTCGGCGTCCCCTACGGCGACCGCGAGGAGTTCCGGCGCTGGTCCGGTGACCTCGGGCTGCTCCACGACCGGCCCCGTGCCGAGGCCGCCGCGCAGGCGCTGTTCGCCTACGTCCGCGGCCTGATCGACCGCAAGGACGACGAGCCGGGGGAGGACGTCCTGTCCGACTTCGCCGCGCTCGGCTCGGAGCCCGCGCAGCGCGAGGGTCTCGCCCGTCTCGGCGCCGGACTGCTGTTCGCCGGGCACGAGACCACGGTCGGGCGGATCGACACCGGCACCGTCCTGCTGCTGGACCGCCCGGGGGAGTGGGCGGCGCTCGCCGCGGACCCGGAGCGCGCCGCGGGGGCGGTCGAGGAGGTCCTGCGGCTGGCCGTGCCCAGCGGGGGCAACGGCGGCATCCCGCGCTACGCCCACGCCGACGTCGACATCGCCGGGGTGCACATCCCGGCGGGCGACGCGATCCTGCTCGCCCCGGGCGCGGCGAACCGGGACCCGCGCCACTTCGACGGGGCCGCGGAGTTCGACGCCGAGAGGAGCTCGCGGAACGAGAACGGGCACAGCCGGAAGTCGACGCACCTCGCGTTCGGGCACGGACCGTACTTCTGCGTGGGCGCGAGCCTGGCCCGGGTCGAGCTGACCGAGGTGTTCCGGGCGCTGCCCGCCCGGTTCCCGTCGCTGCGCCTCGCCGTGCCGCGCACCGAGCTGGAGCTGCGCTCGGACGTGCTCACCGGAGGGCTGCGTGCGCTGCCGGTCACCTGGGACCGATCATGAGGACGTGGGGGAACTCGAACTGCGCGTGGCTGGGCTCGACCATCCGGACGTGACGCCACTGATGCGGCGGCTGCAGGCGTTCTACGGCGAGGTCTACGGCGACGGCGACGCCACCGCCGTCGACCCGGCCGACTTCCGGACCCCGTCCGGGTTGTTCCTGGTCGGCTACGACGACGGCGTCCCCGTCGCGACCGGGGCGTGGCGCGCCGTCGACGCCGACCCGGCCGACCCGGCGCGCCGTGACGGCGACGCCGAGCTGAAGCGGATGTACGTCGAGCCCGCCGCCCGCGGCCGGGGACACGCCCGGGCGGTACTCGTCGCGCTGGAGCGTGCGGCCGCCGCCGCCGGGCGTCGTCGCATGATCCTCGAGACGGGTGACGGCCAGCCCGCTGCGATCGCGCTGTACGAGACCAGCGGATACCGTCGGACCAGCAACTTCGGTGCGTACCGGAACGACCCCCGCTCCCGGTGCTTCGCCAAACCGCTCGCGGCGTGAGACTCGGTACGGTCACGGGCGAAACGTCCGGTTGCGCCGATAGGATGACCTCGGCGTCGTCGCCGCGTCCCTTCCGGTGATCGTGCGGCGGCATCTTCCGGCGCTCCCCGGGTCCGGCCGTGACGTGAGCGGAACCGCTGGTCCGAACGACCCCGTGACTCCAGGAGGTGTCGGTGCTCGCCGTCGTGGCCGCCCATCTCGTCCTGGCGCTGTGCCTGCCCGCGCTCGCCCGGTACCACCGGCGGCTGGCGTTCGGCGCCGGCGCCGCCCTGCTCGCCGCCACCCTCGTGTGGGCGATGACGCAGGCCTCGACCGCACTCTCCGGCGGGGTGACCGACCGCGTCGAGTGGGCGCCCGAGCTGGGGCTGACGCTGAGCCTGCGGATGGACGCGCTCGCGATCGCGATGATCGTGCTCGTCTCCGGCGTCGGAGCGCTGATCATGATCTACGCGGCCTGGTACTTCGGACCGCGCTCCACCGACGCGGCCCGCTCCGCGGCGCTGCTGGTCGCCTTCGCCGGGATGATGCTCGGCCTGGTCCTGGCCGACGACCTGCTGACCCTCTACGTGTTCTGGGAACTGACGTCGCTGACGTCGTTCCTGCTCGTCGGGCAGGGCGGCCAGTACCGGGAGAACCGCCGCGCCGCGGTCCAGGCGCTCGTCGTGACCGTGTTCGGCGGGCTGGCGATGCTGCTCGGGATCGTGCTGCTGGGCCAGCTGGCCGGCACGTACTCGATCCCGGAGATCACCGCGGCCGCGACCTCTGGCACGCTCGCCCCCGACAGCCCGGTCGCGCTGTCGGTGTCGCTGGTGCTGATCCTGCTGGGCGCGCTGACCAAGTCCGCGCAGCTGCCGTTCCACCCCTGGCTTCCGTACGCGATGGCCGCCCCGACGCCGATCTCGGCGTACCTGCACGCGGCGTCGATGGTGAAGGCCGGGGTCGTGCTCGTCGCGCGGCTCGGGCCCGCGTTCTCGGTGCACCCCGTGTGGTGGGCGCCGGTCATGGTGCTCGGCCTCGCGACGATGGTGCTGGGCGGCTGGCGCGCGATGCGCCAGACCGACCTCAAGCGGCTGCTGGCCTTCGGCACCGTCTCCCAGCTCGGGTTCCTCATGGTGCTGTTCGGGTCCGGCTCGCGGGTGGCCGGGCTCGCCGGCATCGCGATGCTGCTGGCGCACGGCCTGTTCAAGGCGCCGCTGTTCATGGTGGTCGGGGCTATCGACAAGGCCTGCGGCACCCGTGACCTGCGGGAGCTGTGCGGTCTCGGGCGCCGCCGGCGCGGGCTGGCCGTCGTCGCCACGCTCGCCGGGCTGTCGATGGCGGGGCTCCCGCCGATGCTCGGCTTCGTCGGCAAGGAGGCCGCGTTCGAGGCGTTCGTGCTCGAGGGCGGCGTCCGCGGCTGGATCGCGGCGATCGGACTGGTCGCGGGCTCGTTGCTGACCGTCGCCTACACCGCACGGTTCCTGTGGGGCGCGTTCTCCACCAAGGGGCTGCACCCCACCGGCGGCGACCCGGTCCCGCTCGGCCTGTCCGGCCCGGCGTGGCTGTGCGCGCTGACCGGGATCGCGGCCGGGTTCGCCGCGCCGCTGGTCCAGCAGCTCGCCGCCTCCTACGCCGCGTCGCTGCCCCCGCTCGGCGACGCCTACGCCGCCCGCTACGAGCTGGCCCTGTGGCACACCCCCGGGCTGCCGCTGCTGTTCACCGGCGTCGCGCTGGCCGGCGGGCTCCTCCTGCACCGCTACGGACAGACCCTGACCGGGCACCTCTCGGTGCCGCACGTGTCCGCCCAGCGCGGGTACGAGGCCGTCGTGACCGGGCTGGAGCGCTCGGCGATCACGGTCACCGGCCGGCTGCAGATCGGCTCGCTGCCGGTCTACCTCGGCTGCATCCTCGCGACACTGATCGCGCTGCCCGGCCCGGTCCTCGCCGTGACCGGCACGTTCCCGACCGACCAGGCGCCCTACCACTCGATCATGCAGGTCCCGGTCGGGCTGATGGTGATCGTCGCGGCGATCGCGCTGTGCCTGGCGCACCGCCGGTTCACCGCGGTGCTGCTGGTCGGCGCGGTCGGCTACGGCATCGGCGGCCTGTTCGTCATCGACGGTGCCCCCGACCTGGCGCTCGCCCAGTTCCTGGTCGAGACGCTCACCCTGGTGGCGTTCGTCTTCGTGCTGCGACGCCTGCCCGCCCACTTCGACGAGCCGGACAGCGAGCGCCGCGTCCGCGCCCCCAAGGCCGCGGTCGCCGCGGTCGGCGGCCTGCTGGTCGCGGGGATGGCCGTGGTGCTCTCCGGGGCCCGCACGCTGCCGCCCGCCACCACCGGGCCGTTCATCGCCGGCGCGCCGGAGGCCGGCGCGACCAACCTGATCAGCGCGATCCTGGTGGACTTCCGCGCGCTCGACACGGTCGGTGAGATCACCGTGCTGCTGATCTGTGCCGCCGGCACCGCGAGCCTGGTGCTCGCGACCCGTTACGACAAGAGGAAGGGCGGCACGGTCGTGCGCAGCGGCTCGGGATCGCCGAAGCACGAGCAGGAGGTGCTCGGATGACGGCCTCGCAGGAGAAGCCCGCACCCCCGCCGGGGGACGCCGAGAGCTGGGCCCGGATGGACCAGCCCAGCGGACGGTGGATGCTCCCCGGCGCCTGCCCGGACGTCCGCGAGCGGACCCTGGTGCTGGAGGCCGCGGCCCGGCTGCTGTTCCCCGTGGTGCTGGTGTTCTCGGTGTTCCTGCTGCTGGAGGGTCACTACGGCCCCGGCGGCGGGTTCTCCGGCGGCCTGGTCGCTGGGCTCGCGTTCGTGCTGCGCCACATCGCGGGCGGCGACGACAACCTGGGTTTCCGGTTCCGGATCCGCCCGCCCGTGCTGGTGGGCAGCGGGCTGATCGTCGCGGTGCTCACCGCACTGGCCCCGGTCGCCTGGGGCGACCCGGTGCTCGCCTCGGTCAAGTGGACGATCACCTTCGGCCCGTTCGGCTACCTCGACATCGTGAGCAGCCTGCTGCTCGACGTCGGCGTCTACCTGCTGATCATCGGCGTGGTGCTCGACCTGCTGCGCTCGCTCGGCTCCGGCATCGCCCGCGACGCCCGCGAGGCCGGCGAGGACGTCCCGGGCGGAGGTGGCCGCGGATGAACACCACGATCAACCTGAGCATGGCGATCGTGCTCGCGGTGCTGTACTCGGTCGGGTTCTACCTGCTGATGCAGCGTTCGCTGATGCGCATCCTGATCGGCATCGTGGTGCTCGGGCACGGCGCGAACCTGCTGCTGCAGGTCTCCGGCGGTCCGCCCGGCCGCGCCCCGATCCTCGACGCGGTGCTGCCCGAGCAGATCGCCGACCCGCTCCCGCAGGCGCTGGCGCTGACCGCCATCGTCATCACCTTCGCCCTGACCACGCTGCTGCTGGCCCTGGGCTACCGCTCCTGGGTGCTCGTCGGGCACGACGAGGTGCAGGACGACGTGGAGGACCGCCGCATCGCCGACCGGCAGAAGCCCAAGGGCGCGATGGAGGAGGGCACCGCGGACGAGACCGACGCCGAGCCCGAGGACACCGCCGACTCCCACGAGCTCGAGGAGGGCCGCAAGTGACCCCGCTGCAGGCCCTGGTCACGCTGCCGGTGCTGCTGCCCATGCTGGGCGCCGCGAGCAGCGTCGTCGTCAGCCGTCGCGCCTCGGCCCAGCGGGTCATCGGCGTGGTGACCCTGACGCTGGTGTGCGTCGTCGGCCTGGTGCTGCTGGTCGCCGCGGACACCTACGGGCCGGTCGTCGCCGAGCTCGGCGGCTGGCCCGCCCCGATGGGCATCGTGCTGGTCGCCGACCGGATGTCGGCGCTGCTGCTGCTCATCTCGTCGGTGGTGACGCTCGCGGTGCTCGTCTACGCGATCGACCAGCGGATCTCCGACTACGGCCGGGAGACCGCCAGCACCACCTTCCACCCGATCTTCCTGCTGCTGTCGACGGGGGTGTCGCTGGCCTACCTGACCGGCGACCTGTTCACCCTGTTCGTCGCGTTCGAGATCATGCTGGCGTCGAGCTACGTGCTCATCACCCGGCGGACGTCGGCGTCGCGGATCCGGTCCGGCATGACGTACGTGATCGTGTCGCTGACCTCGTCGCTGCTGTTCCTCACCGCGGTGGGGCTCGTCTACGCCGCCACCGGCACGGTCAACCTGGCCGACCTCGCCGGGCGGATGGGTGCGCTGCCGGAGGGCCTGCGCGCGGTCCTGGCCCTGGTGCTGATCGTGGTGTTCGGCATCAAGGCGGCGATCGTGCCGCTGCACTTCTGGCTGCCCGACAGCTACCCGAACGCGCCCGCCCCGGTCACCGCGCTGTTCGCGGGGCTGCTCACCAAGGTCGGCATCTACGCGCTGCTGCGCACCCAGACGCTGGTGTTCCCGCAGGACAGCCCGTCGACGCTGCTGCTGGTGATCGCCGCGATCACGATGGTCGTCGGGGCGCTCGGCGCCGTCGCCCAGGACGACCTCAACCGGCTGCTGTCGTTCCTGCTGGTCAGCCACATCGGGTTCATGGTGTTCGGGCTCGCCCTGCACACCCCCGACGGCATCGCCGGGACCGGGATCTACGTCGTCCACCACATCACGGTGCAGGCGACGCTGTTCCTGGTCAGCGGGCTCATCACCCGCCGGACCGGGACGGTGTCGATCTCCCAGATGGGAGGCCTGGCCCAGCAGGCGCCCCACCTGGCCGTGCTGTTCGCGATCCCCGCGATCACCCTGGCCGGGCTGCCACCCACCTCGGGGTTCGTCGCGAAGCTCGCGCTGCTGCAGGCCGGTGCGGGCGCGGGCCCCGCCGGGGCGCTGGTCGCCGCCGTCGTCGTGCTGGCGAGCCTGCTGACCCTCTACGCCGTCGCCCGGGTCTGGGTGCGGGTGTTCTGGGGCGCGCCCAAGGAGCCCCTCGCCGACGACGACCCGAACGACGAGCTCGTCGTCGGGACCGCGCGCAGCGCCCGCGGCATGTACGTCGGCGCGTCCGCGCTGGTCGTGGTCAGCGTCGCGATCGCCCTGTTCGCCGGCCCGCTGTCCGGGGTGACCGCCCGGGCCGGGGTGGACCTGCACGACCGGACCGGCTACACCGACGCCGTCCTCGGGCCGGGCGCGGACCCCGGCAGCGATGGGACCATCAGCGCCGGCGGGCCGGCCGGCGGCGTCGACGGGAACACGACCGTCCGGACCGCGGCCGGCGACACCCCGGAGGTGACCCCGTGAGCGAGCAGACCCCGAGCCGCGGTGGCGCGGGCACGGCCGACGGACCGGACCCGCGCGAGCTCGACGACGCCGAGACCTGCCCGGAGGCCGTCCGCGACCGCGAGATGGGCGCGGCCGAGGCGGGCGAGACACCCGAGGCCGACCGCACCCCCGCCCGGGTGCCCCCGCCGGTCCCGGACACCGTCGCCGAGCCGATGGGCGGCTCCGCCCGCGGCGGGAGCGTGCGCCGGCGGATCCCGCAGGTGCTGGCGCTGGCGCTGGTCTGGGTGCTGCTGTGGGGGAGCGTGTCCCCGGCCGCGATCGTCGGCGGGCTGCTCGTCGGCGCCGCGGTGACGGCGATCTTCCCGCTTCCGCTGCTGCCCGAGCGGCTCCCGTTCCGCCCGTGGAAGCTGCTGCGGCTGCTGGCGTTCCTGGCATCGGACCTGGTCGTCTCCGGGATCCGGGTCAGCATGGTGACGCTGCGGCACGGGCCGCGCGCCCGGTCCGGGATCGTCGGGCTGCCGCTGTGCACCGGCTCGGACCGCACCGCGACGACGATCGTCGCGGCCTGCGCGCTGTCCCCGGGCAGCTTCACGCTGCAGATCGACCGCGCCCGGCACCGCTGGTACGTCTACGCACTCGGCCTGCACCGACCCGGCGCCGTCGAACGGCTCCGCCGGGACATGATGCGGCTGCAGATGCGGGTCATCGACGCCGTCGGCAGCCAGGAGGACCGGGACCGGTGCGCCGCCGCCGTCGCCGCGGTCACCGCCGAGGACGCGGGGAGGAACGACCGGTGACCGTCGTCCACACGCTGGTACTGATCATGCTGACCGCCGCGGCGGCGCTGACGATGTGGCGGCTCCTGAAGGGCCCCACCACGCTGGACCGCATCGCGGCCCTGGACGTGTTCGTCGTGCTCATCGTGGCCGCGGCCGCGGTGTACGCGGCGATCTACTCCGACGGGTCGAACATCCCGCTGCTGGCCGCGGTCGCGCTGATCGCGCTGGTCGGCTCGGCGACGGCGGCCCGCCTGGTCGAACGATGGGAGCGGCACCGCTGATGGGCGTGCACGACGTGCTCGACGTGGTCTCCGCCGCGCTGATGCTCGCCGGCGGGCTGTCCTGCCTGCTCGGCGCGCTCGGGCTGGTCCGGCTGCCGGACCTGCCCGCCCGGCTGCAGGCCACCACCAAGCCGCAGACCCTGGGGCTGCTGCTGATCCTGCTGGGCGTCGCGGTGAACCTGGAGTTCGTGAACTCCTCGACGCTGATCCTGGTCGTGCTGTTCCAGGTGCTGACGGCGCCGGTCATCTCGCAGGTGGTCGGTCGCTCGGCCTACCGCAGCGGCGCGATCGACCGGGACGCACTCGTCGTCGACGACCTGGGGGAGGACATCGACGCCGACGCGCGCGCCCGGGAGGTGCGGACGGTTCAGCCGTCGTCGCCGCGGGAGCCCGCGGAGCGGGGGTCGTCCTCGCGCAGCGTCGACGGGGTCGAGGGGGCACCGGAGCGGTAGGCGGCGTGCCCGATCGCGAAGCTCGCGATCGGGATCGTGAACAGCTGCAGCGCCACGGCGACGCCGAGGGTCAGCAGCACCCCGGGCTCGGGCACCAGGATCGCGACCCCGACGAGGATCGCGACGATCCCGAGCCCGGCGGCCTTGGTGACGGCGTTCGTGCGGTTGTAGACGTCGGGCAGGCGCACCATGCCGACCGCGCCCGCGGCGACCAGGAGCACCCCGGCGCCGAGCACGATCCCGCCGATCGCGTTCTGCACCGGTCCGCCGACGAGCACGCTCACCGCTTCGCCCCCTTCTCCGCCCAGATCAGCCGGGCCACGGCGACCGTGGTCAGGAACCCGACCAGCGTCGCGACGACGACGAGGTCCAGCATCGCGGTGGATCCCAGCCGCAGCGCCAGCAACGCGATCAGCCCGACGACGACCACGAAGCCGTAGTCGACGGCCAGCCCGCGGTCGGCGTCGGTGGGCCCGGCCAGGACCCGCCCGACCGCGACGAGCAGGCCGAGCGCCAGTACGACGATCCCGGCGTCCAGCAACAGGGTGCTCACGGGGTCTCCTCCGGATCGCGGTCGACCACGCCCGGGGCGGGGCGGCGCAGGAACGCCAGCAACCGGTCCTCCATCTCGTGCACGCTCGCCCGCAGCTGCTCGGGGTCCGAGGCGTGCATGCCGTGCACGAGCAGCTCCGGGCTGCGCGAGCCGGTGGTCAGGTTCAGGGCGAGGGTGCCGGGGGTCAGGCTGAGCAGGCTCATGATCGACGCGATCTCGATCATGCTCCGCGACCGCAGCCGGACCCGGACCACCGCCGGGTCGATGCCGTGCCCGGGGGTGAGGACCTCGCGGAGCACGACGGCGTTGGCGCGGAAGAACTCGCCGGTGAACCACAGCAGGAACCCCACCGCGGCGCGCGGGCGCCCGCCGCGGCCGGGTGCGCGTCGGCGGGTCGTCACGGCGCCCCCACCGCCCCGACGTAGACGGCGGTGTCGGCGAGACCCTGCCCGGCGACCGACGAGAGTGCCAGCAGCGGCTCCGCCCACAGCCCGAGCAGCAGCGACAGCGCCCCCAGCGCCAGCGCCGGGGCCACCGCGCGGACCGGGACCCGCAGTGCGACCACGGTGCCCGCACCGCCCCCGGGGTCCGGCTCGGGGGCGTCGCCGCCCCAGAACGCGCCGTTCCAGATCTTGAGCATCGACAGCAGGGTGAACACGCTGACCCCGACCGCGACGAGCGCGGCGGTGACCATGCCCGCGCCGACCGCGCCGAGCACCAGGGCGAGCTTCGCGACGAACCCGGACAGCGGCGGGATGCCGGCCAGGCTCAGCGCCGACACCGCGAACGCGACCGCGGTCGCCGGGTTGCGGGCGGCGAGCCCGCCGAGCCGGGACAGCGTGTCGGTGCCGACGTACTGCTCGACGGCACCGGCGACCATCAGCAGTGCCGCCTTGACCAGCACGTACTGCACCAGGAAGTAGATCGCCGCGGCCAGCCCGGCCGGGGTCCAGATCGCCAGGCCGAGCACGATGTAGCCGATCTGGCTGACCATGTGGAAGGTCAGGATCTGGCGCATCCCGCCGGCGCCGACCGCGCCGAGCACCCCGACGACCATCGTCAGCAGCGCGGCCACCAGCACGATCGGCAGGAAGCGCGGGTCGCCGTCGTAGACGGTCGCGTAGATCCGGAACAACGCGTACACGCCGACCTTGGTCAGGAGCCCGGAGAACAGCACGGTGACCGCGGCCGGGGCGGCGGTGTAGGCCCGCGGCAGCCAGTTGTGCAGCGGCACCAGCGAGGCCTTCACCGACAGTGCCAGCAGGATCACCGCGGTCGCCGCGGCCAGCGCCGGGTCGGTCACGGCGCGCCCGGCGAGATCGCCGAGCTGCACCGTCCCGGCGACGCCGTAGACCAGCCCGAGCCCGGCGAGGAACACCGTCGAGGCCAGCAGGTTCACCGTCAGGTACAGCCGCGACGCCGCGATCCGCTCCGGGCCCCGGCCGGTCGCGATGAGCACGTAGCTGGGGACGAGCATGACCTCGACGAACACGAACAGGCTGAACAGGTCCGCGGTGAGGTAGGCGCCGTGCACTCCGGCGAGCAGCAGCAGCGACTGCGGCAGGAACGCACGGTCGGTGTCGGACCCGGTGACCGCGGCGAAGGCCAGGCAGGCGATCCCCAGCACCCCGGTGACGGTCAGCATGATCGTGCCGAACGCGTCGGCGGCCAGCGGGATCGCGATGCCGGCCGGCCAGTTCCCGAGCCGCTGCACGATCACCGCGCCGTCCGCGGTGGCGGCGAGCAGGACCGCGGACACGGCCGTCGACGCGGCGAGCGCGGTGAACGCGACGATCCGCCGCGCCGTCATCGGCAGCAGGAACGGCCCGCCCCCGCCCGGCGGGCGCGCGGTGAGCAGGACCAGCAGGCCCGCCGCGGCGAGCGGAACCAGGATCGGCGCGACGACGAGCGCCTCGAGGCCGGTCACCGGGGGTCCCCGCCCTCGTCCTCGTCGCCGGCCTTGAGCAGGGCCAGCAGGTACACCGTGATCGCGAAGGCGATCACGATCGCGGTGAGCACGAACGCCTGCGGCAGCGGGTCGGCCATCTGCGCCCGGTCCTGCTGCCCCAGCAGCGCGGGCTCGCGGGTCGCCATCCCGCCCGCGGAGATGATCAGGACGTTCACGCCGTGCCCGAGCAGCACGAACCCGAGCACCGTGCGCAGCAGCTCGCGCTGCAGGACCAGGTACACCCCGCCCGCGACGAGGACGGCGACGACGACCGCGGCCGTCACCGGGAGCTCCCCAGCAGGGAGCCGGTGCGGGCGCGCCCGCCGATCCGGTCGGTCGCGGCCACGATCAGCCCCACCACCATCAGGTAGATCCCCAGGTCGAACACGAACGACGACAACAGCACCCCGCCGGGCAGGTACACCGGCGTCAGGAACGGCAGCCCCAGCGGGTACACCGCGATCCCGGTGAGCAGGCTCAGCAGGAGCCCGGACCCGACCAGCGGTTCGGGCCGCAGGCGCAGCGCCCACGCGTCGCCGCGGTGGGCGAGGCGCAGGAACACGATCGCGACGCCCCCGACCAGCGACGAGATGAACCCGCCGCCGGGCTCGTCGTGGCCGCGCCAGAGCAGGAACAGCGACATCACGAGCATCAGCGGGGCCAGCACACGGCTGGCGACCCGCATGACGATCGTGTCGGCCGGGCCGTCGGTGGCGACCCGTCGGCGGGTGCTGCCCTCCGCGCCGGCCTCACCGCGCCGGATCAGCACCAGGAGCCCCAGTGCCGCCGCCCCGACCACGACGGCCTCGCCGAAGGTGTCCATGCCGCGGAAGTCGACGAGGATCGTGTTGACCACGTTCGTCCCGCCGGTGGCGGTCTCCGCGGTGTCCAGCAGGTACCCGCCGACCGGCGACGGCTCGCGGCGCCCGGTCAGCACGAAGGTGGCCGCCCCCAGCGACAGGCCCGCGGCCAGCGCGGCCACCGCGGCCGGGGCGCGCCGCCACCGCGCCGGGCGGTGCAGCCGGATCCCGCGCCCGCGCAGCACGAGCACCGCGACGACGGTGGTCAGCACCTCGACCAGCAGCAGCGTCATCGCGACGTCCGGGGCGCCGGCGAGCAGCAGCCACAGCGCCGTCGCCAGCCCGCCGAAGCCGGTCAGCGCCAGCGCCGCGGTGACCGAGCGGGTCGTCACGGCCCCGGCGACCGTGGCCAGCACGAGCACGACGACCACCCAGTCCAGTGGCCGTGTGACCGGCGCGGGGAACGGCGGCAGCGCGGGCAGGGCCACCCCGGCGGCGACGGCGAGCACCGGCAGCGCCAGCACCGGGCGGGCCAGGACGGCGGCGGGGGAGGGGTCGGTGTCGGGGCGCCCCACCCGGGCGCCGAGGGCGAGCACCCCGGCCCGGATCCGGTCGAAGACCGCGGCGCCGTCGGGGACCGGGAGGCGCTCCAGCGCCCGGTCGACCCGGTCGCGCCAGTGGAACAGCGCGTAGCCGCCGGCGACGGTGAGCACCGACAGCACCAGTGCGGTGCCGAAGCCGGGCCAGAGCACGAACGTGACCGGCTCCGAGCCCGGGTCCAGGTCGCGGGCGGCCCGGTCGGTCAGCGGGTTGAGCACCCGCACGGCGGGCCCGAGGACCAGCCCGAGCACGGCGGCGACGGCGGCCGGGGCGAGGAACGCCCACGACGGCTCGTACAGGCCGGGCTGGCTGAGCCTGCCGCCGAACGCACCGTGCACGATCCGCGCGGAGTAGGCGAAGGTCAGCGCCGACGCCACGACCGCGACGGCGGCGGCCACCGGCCCGGCGCCGGGCGCGAAGTCGGCCTCCAGGAAGCCCTCGTAGAGGTTCTCCTTGGACACGAACCCGAGCAGCGGCGGCACCCCCGCCATCGACAGCGCGGCGACCCCGGTCAGCGCCGCGGTGACCGGCATGACCTTCCGCAGGCCGCCGAGCTCGCGCACGTCGCGGCTGCCCGCCTCCTTGTCGATGATCCCGACCAGCATGAACAGGGTCGCCTTGAACAGGGCGTGGGCGAAGGTGTGCAGCACCGCCGCGGACAGCGCGTAGGACGTGCCGACGCCGATCGCGGCGGTGAGCAGGCCCAGCTGACTCACCGTGGAGTGCGCGAGCACCGCCTTCAGGTCGTGCTCGCGCAGCGCCAGCACCGCGCCGACGACGGCCGTCGCCAGCCCGAGCGGGACGAGCACCGCCGACCAGGCCACCGACGGCACGTAGACCGGGGTGAACCGCATCAGCAGGTAGATGCCGGCCTTCACCATCGTCGCGGCGTGCAGGTAGGCGCTGATCGGGGTCATCGCGACCATCGCGCCGGGCAGCCAGAACGTGAACGGCAGCTGCGCGGACTTCGTCGCCGCGGCCAGGATCAGCAGCGCCCCCGCGGGCGGGGCCAGGGGGCTGGCGAGCACCGCGCCCGGGTCGGCGAGGACCACGTCGAGGCTGGTGCTCCCGGCCGCGACGCCGATCATCACCACCGCGCCGAGCAGGGCGAACCCACCCATCGCCGTCACGACGAGTGCGCGGCCCGCGGGCAGCGCAGCCGCCGGTCCGGCGGTGTTGACGAGCAGGAACGACAGGACGGTGGTGAGCTCCCAGAACACGTAGAGCAGCACCAGGTCGTTCGCGGTGACCAGACCGATCATGGCGGCGGCGAACCCGGTGAGCAGTCCGTAGACGGTGCCGATCGGGTAGTACGACTCCAGGTAGCGCGGGCAGTAGGCCATCACCAGCGCGCAGACGCCCAGCACGATCGTCACGAACAGCAGCGACAGGCCGTCCATCCGCAGACCGAAGGAGATGCCCAGCGACGGCATCCAGGACACGCCCGCGGTGAGGACCTCCCCGCGGACGACGTCACCGGCGGCGGTGTTCGCGTACACGGCCAGTGCGGCGAGACCCGCGGCCAGCGGATAGCCCGCGTTGCGGCCGAGCAGCCGGGCGAGCACCGGGGCGAGCAGCGCCAGCGCGACCGCCCCGCCCAGGGTGACCAGAGGGATCACCGGGCAGCGCCTCCGTCCAGGGGGCCGGGGGTGCCGGGCACCCTGATCATGACTCGGGAGCTTCTACCCGTTCGACGGGGTTTCCACACCGACGTCTCCGGTCACCCCGGTCGGTTGCGCCGCGCACGTCTCCGCGGGTGGGGGTGGGCCCCCGGCGTGGCGGCCCGCGGGCGCTTCGTACCCTCGCGGTGTGCCTCTGTACGCGCTCGGTGACGCCGAACCGGACATCCACCCGACCGCCTACGTCCATCCGGACGCCGTCGTGATCGGCAACGTGACGCTGGGCCCGGAGTCCACCGTCTGGCCCACCGCGGTGCTGCGCGGCGACGACGGCCGGATCGAGGTCGGTGCCCGCAGCAGCATCCAGGACGGGTCGATCATCCACACCACCCTGGAGCAGCCGACGATCATCGGGGACGAGGTGACCGTCGGGCACAACGTGCACATCGAGGCGGCCACCATCGGCGACCGGGCGCTCATCTCGTCGGGCTCGGTGGTGCTGAACGGCTCGACGATCGGCGAGGGCGCGGTCGTCGCCGCCGGCGCGGTGGTGTCGCCGAAGGCCGACGTGCCCGCGTACCGGATGGCGCTGGGCGTGCCCGCCCGCGTCCGCGACGGCTACGAGGTGCCCGCCGACCGCTGGCGGTACGCCGTGGAGTCCTACGTCGACCGGGGCCGCCGCTTCGCGTCGCAGCTGCGCCGGCTGGAGGGCTGATGGCCAAGCCGCTGAACGAGGTCGTCGATGCCGGGTGGGCCCAGGCCCTGGAACCGGTCGCCGAGACGATCACCGCGATGGGCGAGTTCCTGCGCGCCGAGATCGCCGCGGGCCGCCGTTACCTGCCCGCCGGGGCGAACGTGCTGCGCGCGTTCCAGCAGCCCTTCGACGAGGTCCGGGTGCTGCTCGTCGGACAGGACCCGTACCCGACCCCCGGCCACGCGGTCGGGCTGTCGTTCTCCGTCGCCCCCGAGACCCGCCCGCTGCCGCGCTCGCTGCAGAACATCTTCCGCGAGTACGCCGAGGACCTCGGGCACCCGGCGCCCACCTCCGGCGACCTGACCCCGTGGACCGAGCAGGGCGTGCTGCTGCTCAACCGGTGCCTGACCGTCGCCCCCGGGGAGCCGGCCTCGCACCGCAACAAGGGCTGGGAGGAGGTCACCGAGCAGGCGATCCGCGCCCTGGTGGCCCGCGACGCCGAGCCGATGGTCGCGATCCTCTGGGGCCGCGACGCCCGCAACCTCGCTCCGCTGCTGGAGGACGTGCCGACGATCGAGTCGGCCCACCCGTCGCCGATGTCGGCCGACCGCGGCTTCTTCGGGTCGCGGCCCTTCAGCCGGGCCAACGATCTGCTGGAGGAGATCGGAGGGGAACCCGTCGACTGGAAGCTGCCCTAGGCTGGACCGGGTGGACGACCCCGGGGACATGCGCATATCGGACGCCGACCGCGAGGCGGCGGCCCGCCGGCTGCACGACGCGGTCGGCGAGGGCCGCATCACGTTGAGCGAGCTGGAGGAACGGCTCGACGCGGTCTACGCCGCGCGCGTCGCCCGGGACCTGGAGCCGCCGCTGGCGGACCTGCCGGGCGGGCTGCCGCCGTCGGTCACCGCTCTGGCGCCCGTCCCCGCGCGTCCGCCCGCGCCGTCGGAGCGGGTGCGGCTGACGACCGCGGCGGGGACGATCAAGCGCACCGGGGACTGGCAGGTGCCGGCGGCGCTGCACCTGTCGTCGTCGATGGGGACCATCCACCTCGATCTGTCCGAGGTGCGGTCGCTGCCGCCGCGGATCGACATCGAGGTCGCACTCGGGATGGGCGAGGTCGTGCTGGTCCTGCCCGAGGGCGGCACCGCCGACGTCGACGGCACGAAGGCGTCCTGGGGCGAGGTGAAGACCCGGGTGCCGGCGACGCCCGGGGCGGCCGGGCCGCACCTCGTGGTGCACGGCAAGGTCGGCATGGGGTCGGTCACCGTGCGCGGGGCACGCCGCGGCTGGTGGCGGTCCGTGGTCGGCTGATCCGGCCCCGGGAACGACGAAGGCCCGGTCCCCAGGGGACCGGGCCTCGATCGTGGTTCGGGTCTCGCGCACTCAGACGCGGGTCACCTTGCCCGCCTTCAGGCAGGAGGTGCAGGCGTTGATCCGACGGCGGTTGCCGCCGTTGATCGCGGCGCGCACCGTCTGGATGTTGGGGTTCCAGCGGCGGTGGGTGCGGCGGTGCGAGTGCGAGACGGACATGCCGAAGCCCGGACCCTTGCCACAGACGTCGCAGACGGCAGCCACGTCGGACACTCCTCGGGTTGACGAACAGATTCACGAACAGATTCTCGGCACGGACGTGCCGAGGCTCGGCCTTCAATTCTAGCCACGCCCGTGTCGTGACCGGCGCGCGGGGCCGTCCCGCGGCACCGGAGGCCTCCGCGCACCTAGTGTGGGGCCCGTGGCCTCGCCGTTCGACCCCGCGCTGCTGCGCCGCTGGATCGACGCCGCCGCCGAGCGGCTCACCGCAGGCCGGGCCGAGATCGACCGCATCAACGTCTTCCCGGTCGCCGACCACGACACCGGGTCGAACCTCCTGCTGACCGCCCGTGCGGCGGCCTCGGCCCCGCTGGACGGGGACTCCCCGGCCGCCGACGCCCCCGCCGCGGACCCCGCCGCCGAGGACGTCCGGCCGGTGCGCGCCGCGGCGGCCCTGGCCGCGGCCGCGGTGCGCGGGGCCCGCGGGAACTCCGGCCTGATCCTGTCCCAGCTGTTCCGGGGTCTGGCCGAGGAGCTGGAGGCCGCGGCCGCACGACGGCCGAACACCCCGGCCGGTGAGCTGCTCGCCGGGGCGCTGCGGCGGGCAGCGGCGCTGGCGGCCGTCGCGGTGTCCGCGCCGCGCCCGGGGACCGCGCTCACCGTGCTCGACGCCGCCGCCGCGGCCGTGGCGGCGCGGGTGGCGGCCGGGGCGGCCACCGGGCCGTCCTCCGCCGGTGCGGAGCTCACCCGGGTCACCGACCTGCCCGACCCGTCCGGCGGCACCGACCCGTCGAGGGGCACCGACCCGTCCGGCCGCGCCGACCTCGACGGCGCGGGCCTCGACACGACCGGTGCGCTCGCCGAGGCCGCCCGGGTGGCCGCGGACGCGGCCCGGGCCGCACTGGCCCGGGCCACCGGGCGACCGCCGGAGCTGGTGCGGGCCGGGGTCGTCGACGCGGGCGGACTGGGCCTGGTCGTCGTGCTGGACGCGCTGGTCGCCGCGGCGGGCGGTGATCCGGGGCCGCCGCCGTCGTCGCAGGTGGGGACGCCCGGCCCGGCCTCGGCGGTCACCGCCGACGGCGAGCTCGTGCCGTGGGTGCCCCAGCCGGTCTACGAGGTCACCTACTGGCTGCCCGGTCCCGACCCGGCCGCGCTGGAGACGCTGCGTGCCCGGCTCGCCGGGCTCGGGGACTCGGTCGGCCTCGCCGGGGACGGCGGTGGCGGGGTGATGGTGCACGTGCACACCACCGAGGCCGGGCCCGCGGTCGAGGCGGGGCTGGCGGTCGGGCGCCCGTCGGGGATCCGGATCGAGGCGCTGCCGCCGGCGCCGCCGACCCGGGACCGCGCGGTCCTGCTGATGATCGAGAGCAGCGGGGCCGGGGCGCTGGCCCGGGCCGCGGGCGGGAACGTGCTGGTCGCCGACCCGGACCCGACCGTCGACGAGGTCCTGGCCGCGATCCGCGCGACCGGCGCCGAGCACGTCGTGGTGCTGCCGTGTGCCACGCACCGGCGCACGGTCACCGAGACCGCGGCCGAGCGGGTGCGGTTCGAGGGCATCGACGTGGTGGTGATCCCGGCGAGCTCGGTGCTGCAGGGCCTGGCCGCGCTCGCGGTGCACGACCCGGCCCGCCGCGCCCCGGACGACGTCGTCGCGATGGCCGAGGCCGCGGCCGCCACCCGGACCGGTGGGCTGGCCGTCGCCGAGGCCGAGGCGCTCACCTGGGCCGGTCCCTGCCGCCCGGGGGAGATCCTCGGGATCTCCGACGGCGAGGTCGTGCTGATCGCCCCGGATCTCGCTGTCGGTGCCCTGTGGTTGGCTCACCGCATGCTCACTCCGGGTGGGGAGCTGGTGACCGTGCTGCTCGGCTCGGCCGCCCCCGACGAGCTCGGGGAGCGGTTCGCCGAGGACCTGCGCCGCACCCACCCGGAGGTCGACGTCGTGGTGCACCGGGGGGAGCAGGGCGACTACCCGCTGGTGCTGGGAGTGGAGTAGATGGACGACGGGTTCGACCTCGACAGCAGGCTCGACGGGCCGCTCGGGCGCAAGGCCGCCGACGCGCTGGCCCCGCTCGGGCTGGAGACCGTCGGGGACCTGCTGCGGCACTACCCGCGGCGCTACGTCGACCGCGGCCGGCTCACCGAGATCGCCGGGCTGGTCGCGGGCGAGCACGTCACCGTCGTCGCGGCTGTGGCGCGTGCCGAGCTGCGGGAGATGCGCAACCGGCGCGGGAAGATGCTCAAGGCCGTCATCCGGGACGAGAAGGGCGGCGAGCTCGACGCCACGTTCTTCAACGGCTGGAAGCTGCAGGGCTTCATCAAGCAGGGCGTCGTCGGGGTGTTCTCCGGCAAGGTCGGGGTGTTCAACAACCGGCTGCAGCTGACCCACCCGCAGTTCGAGGAGATCGAGGAGAGCGACTCGCTGCGCCCGTTCCTGTCGGTCTACCCGGCGAACGCGAAGGTGACCTCGCAGGCCATCGCGCGCTCGGTGCGCCAGGTCCTGGAGCAGATCGACGATCCGACCGACCCGCTGCCCGAGTCGCTGCGCGAGCGGGAGAAGCTGCCCGAGCTGGGGCGGGCGCTGCGGCGCATCCACGTGCCGGAGACCGAGGCCGACCTGTTCGCCGCCCGGCACCGCCTGGTGTGGGACGAGGCGCTCGGCGTGCAGCTGGCGCTCGCGCTCCGGCGGGAGGCCGCCGTCGCGCGGCCCGCCCCGGTGTGCCCCCGCCGCGACGACGGCCTGCTCGCCGCGTTCGACGCGGACCTGCCGTTCCCGCTCACCGAGGGCCAGCAGGAGGTCGGCGAGCAGGTCGCCGCGGACCTCGCCCGCGAGTACCCGATGAACCGCCTCGTGCAGGGCGACGTCGGCGCGGGCAAGACGATCGTCGCCCTGCGGGCGATGCTGCAGGCCGTCGACGCGGGCACCCAGGCCGCGATGCTGGCCCCCACCGAGGTCCTCGCCGCCCAGCACGCCCGCTCGCTGCGCGCGATGCTCGGCGCGCTCGGCCGCGGCGGCGAGCTCGGCGCGGGGGAGGACGCGACCGCGGTGACGCTGCTGACCGGGTCGATGGGGGCGAAGGCCAAGCGGCAGGCACTGCTCGACGCGCAGTCCGGGGCGGCGGGGATCGTCGTCGGGACCCACGCGCTGATCCAGGACACCGTCGGGTTCGCCGAGCTGGGGCTGGTCGTGGTCGACGAGCAGCACCGGTTCGGGGTGGAGCAGCGCGACGCGCTGCGCGCCCGCGGTGAGAAGGCCCCGCACATGCTGGTGATGACGGCGACCCCGATCCCGCGCACCGTGGCCATGACCGTCTACGGCGACCTGGCGGTGTCCGAGCTGAAGGGGCTGCCGAAGGGCCGCTCCCCGGTCGCGACGACCGTCGTGCCGCTGGCCGAGCACCCGTCGTGGATCGAGCGGGTGTGGCAGCGGATCCGCGAGGAGGTCGAGGCGGGCCACCAGTGCTACGTCGTGTGCCCGCGGGTCGGCGGCACCGAGAAGGAGGACGCCGAGGAGCCGCCGCCCGACGACGACGGCGGGGAGGAGCGGCGGGCGCCGCTCGCGGTGCTCGACATCGCCCCGCTGATCGAGGAGAAGCTCGCCGGACTGCGGGTCGGGATCCTGCACGGCAAGCTCCCGCCGGAGGAGAAGGACACCGTGATGCGGGCCTTCGAACGCGCCGAACTCGACGTGCTCGTCGCGACGACGGTGATCGAGGTCGGCGTCGACGTGCCGAACGCGACCGGGATCGTGCTGCTCGACGCGGACCGCTTCGGCCTGTCCCAGCTGCACCAGCTGCGCGGCCGGGTCGGCCGGGGCAGCGCACCCGGCCTGTGCCTGCTGGTCACCGACATGCCCGCGGCGACCGCGGCCCGCGAACGGCTCGACGCGATCGCCGGGACCACCGACGGCTTCGAACTGGCCCGCCTCGACCTGGAGCTGCGCCGCGAGGGCGACGTGCTCGGGTCGAGCCAGTCCGGCTCCCGCTCGGGGCTCAAGCTGCTGTCGCTGCTGCGCCACGGCGAGGTCATCGAGAAGGCCCAGGTGTACGCCCGGCACCTGGTCGCCGAGAATCCGGGCCTGGCCGGCCACCCGCGGCTGCGGGACCTGGTGGGGGAGACCCTCGGCGACGAGGAGCGGGCCGCCTACCTGGACAAGTCGTGACCGGTCACGGCCCGGGGAGCTCGCCGCGGGCCGCCGCGTCCAGCCGGGCGCGGGCCGGGCGGGGCAGGTGCACCCGCCCGGCCCGTTCCAGCCGGTCCAGCTCGACGCGGGCGCGGCCGTAGGCGGCGAGCCGTTCGGGTCCGGAGTCGGAGTCCCGCGCGGTGGTCAGCAGCTTCACCACGCGCTCGACGGTGCGCCGCTCCTCGGGGTCCAGCCCGGCGAGCCGGATCCGGTCGGCGGCGTCCACCGCGGCGGTCCAGGCGCGGCGGGCGGCGTCGACGGCGCGCACGTGGGTCCCGGCGTGCGGCTCGCCCGGGTAGCCGTCGGTGTCCAGCGCCTGGGCCTCGGCGAAGGAGTCGACGAACCGGGCGGTGGCCGCCACCGTGGTGTCGGACAGCGCGGGGCGGCGCAGCACGGCCAGCGGGTCGGCCTCGTGCGCGGCGAACTCCGCGCGCAGCCGCTGGAACTCCGCCCGCGCGCGTCGCCACGCCTGCTCGGCGGCGACGGCCTCGGACGACAGCACGGGACGCGCGGCCGGTTCCGGGGCGGGGACGGGGCCGGGGTCACGGTCGGCGCGCAGCCGCCGGTAGGCGCCGACCACGGCCAGCACCAGCAGCGCGAACGACAGCAGCTGGAACACCACGGCCACCACCGTCACCACCGTCCCTCCGCGCCGGCCGAGGAGGGCCGGTCCCGCTCCCCACGGTGCCCCAGCCGTCCGGATCGCGCCACGCGCCCGGATGCCGTCCCGGTGACGTCGTGCCACGTCACGGCGGCCCGTCGGCGCTCCCGCGCACGACGATGTCCCGCTCAGTGGGCACCGCGTCCCGAACAGTGGTCCCGATCGCGCGATCCGTGTCAGGATCACGCGTCCGTCGCGCGGGAACCCCCGTCGCGGCGGGCGTCGTCGCCGATCGTGATGAGGAGAACGATGTTCCGCAAGGTGCTGGTGGCCAACCGGGGCGAGATCGCCATCCGGGCGTTCCGGGCCGCGTTCGAGCTGGGTGTCTCGACGGTGGCGGTGTTCCCGTACGAGGACCGCAACTCGCTGCACCGCGCGAAGGCCGACGAGTCCTACCAGATCGGCGAGCCGGGCCACCCGGTCCGCGCCTACCTGTCGGTGGAGGAGGTCATCCGCGCCGCGAAGAAGGCCGGCGCGGACGCCGTCTACCCCGGCTACGGCTTCATGTCGGAGAACCCCGACCTGGCCCGTGCCTGTGCCGACGAGGGCATCACCTTCGTCGGGCCGCCCACCGAGGTCCTGCACCTGACGGGCAACAAGTTCCGCGCCGTCGCCGCCGCCCGGGAGGCGGGCGTGCCGGTGCTGGAGTCCTCCGAGCCGTCGTCGGACGTCGAGGAGCTGCTCGCCGCGGCCGAGGACATCGACTTCCCGATCTTCGTCAAGGCCGTCGCCGGGGGTGGCGGACGCGGGATGCGCCGGGTCACCGAGCCGGGCGACCTACGTGACGCGATCGAGGCCGCGAGCCGGGAGGCGGAGTCCGCGTTCGGCGACGGCACCGTCTTCCTGGAGCAGGCCGTCGTCAACCCGCGGCACATCGAGGTCCAGATCCTCGCCGACGCCGACGGCAACGTCGTGCACCTCTACGAGCGCGACTGCTCGGTGCAGCGCCGCCACCAGAAGGTCGTCGAGATCGCCCCGGCCCCGAACCTGGACCCGGAGGTGCGGGACCGGATCTGCGCCGACGCGGTGAACTTCGCGAGGACGATCGGCTACGTCAACGCGGGCACCGTCGAGTTCCTGCTCGACGAGCGCGGCAGGCACCACTTCATCGAGATGAACCCGCGCATCCAGGTCGAGCACACCGTCACCGAGCAGGTCACCGACCGGGACCTGGTCATCGCCCAGCTGCGGATCGCCTCGGGCATGACGCTGCCGGAGCTGCGGCTGGCCCAGGACGACATCACCCTCACCGGTGCGGCGATGCAGACCCGCATCACCACCGAGGATCCGGCCAACGAGTTCCGGCCCGACGTCGGCACGCTGTCGGTCTACCGCTCCCCGGGCGGCCCGGGCGTGCGCCTGGACGGCGGCACCGTGCACGTCGGCGCCGAGGTGTCCGCGCACTTCGACTCGATGCTGGTCAAGCTGACCTGCCACGGCCACGACTTCGCCAACGCCGCCCGGCGCGCCCGTCGCGCGCTGGCCGAGTTCCGGATCCGCGGCGTGGCGACGAACCTGCCGTTCCTCGCCGCCGTGCTGGAGGACGAGGACTTCAAGCAGGGCCGGGTCACCACCAGCTTCATCGAGGAGCGCCCGCACCTGCTCAAGGCCCGCCCGTCGGCCGACCGCGGCTCGCGCATCCTGCAGTACCTGGGCGAGGTCACGGTCAACAAGCCGAACGGCGACCGGCCGCTGGTCGTGGAGCCGGTCGACAAGCTGCCCGCCGGCGTCGACCCGGAGACACCCGCGCCGGACGGCTCCGCGCAGCTGCTGCGCGAGCTCGGGCCCGAGGGCTTCGCGCAGCGGCTGCGCGAGCAGACCGCCGTCGCCGTCACCGACACGACGTTCCGCGACGCCCACCAGTCCCTGCTGGCGACCCGGATCCGGACCCGGGACCTGCTCGCGGTCGCGCCGTACGTCGCGCGGACCATGCCCGAGCTGCTGTCGCTGGAGTGCTGGGGCGGCGCGACCTACGACGTCGCGCTGCGCTTCCTCGCCGAGGACCCGTGGGACCGGCTCGCCGCGCTCAAGGCCGCGGCGCCGAACATCTGCACGCAGATGCTGCTGCGCGGGCGCAACACCGTCGGCTACACGCCGTACCCGACGGAGGTGACCGACGCCTTCGTGCAGGAGGCGGCGGACACCGGCATGGACATCTTCCGGATCTTCGACGCCCTCAACGACGTCTCCCAGATGCGCCCGGCCATCGACGCCGTCCGCAGCACCGGGACGGCGCTGGCCGAGGTCGCGCTCTGCTACACCGCGGACCTGTCGGACCCGGGGGAGACGCTCTACACCCTCGACTACTACCTGCGCCTGGCCGAGGAGATCGTGGACGCGGGCGCGCACGTCCTGGCGATCAAGGACATGGCGGGTCTGCTGCGCCCGCCGGCGGCGAAGAAGCTGGTCACGGCGCTGCGGGAGCGGTTCGACCTCCCGGTGCACCTGCACACCCACGACACCGCGGGCGGCCAGCTCGCGACGCTGGTCGCGGCGATCGACGCCGGGGTCGACGCCGTCGACGGCGCGGTCGCCTCGATGGCCGGCACCACCAGCCAGCCGTCGCTGTCGGCGCTGGTCGCGGCCACCGACCACACCGAGCGCGCGACCGGGCTGAGCCTGACCGCGGTCGGGGACATGGAGCCGTACTGGGAGGCGGTGCGGAAGGTCTACGCGCCGTTCGAGTCCGGCCTCGCCAGCCCCACCGGGCGCGTCTACCACCACGAGATCCCCGGCGGGCAGCTGTCGAACCTGCGCCAGCAGGCGATCGCGCTCGGCCTGGGCGACCGCTTCGAGCTGGTCGAGGACTGCTACGCCGCCGCGGACCGGATGCTGGGCAGGCTGGTGAAGGTGACGCCGTCGTCGAAGGTCGTCGGGGATCTCGCCCTGCACCTGGTCGGGGCCGGGGTCGACGCCGCCGACTTCGAGAAGGACCCGGCGAGCTTCGACATCCCGGACTCGGTGATCGGGTTCCTGCGCGGTGAGCTGGGCTCGCCGCCCGCGGGCTGGCCGGAGCCGTTCCGGACCCGCGCGCTGGAGGGCCGCAGCCCCGAGGCGGAGAAGGCGGAGCTGTCCGTCGAGGACCGCCGCGGGCTGATGCCCGGAACGGAGGGCCCCGAGCGTCGCCGCACACTGAACCGGCTGCTGTTCCCCGGGCCCACGAAGGACTTCGACACCCACCGCGAGCAGTACGGCAACACCGCGGTGCTGTCGTCGAAGGACTTCTTCTACGGGCTGGAGGAGGACCTCGAGCACACCGTCGACCTGGAGCCCGGCGTCACACTGATCATCGAGCTGGAGGCCGTCTCCGAGCCCGACGAGCGCGGCTACCGCACCCTGCTGACCACGCTCAACGGGCAGCTGCGCCCGGTGGCGGTGCGCGACGAGTCCGTCGCCACCGAGGTGAAGGCGGCGGAGAAGGCCGACAAGGGCGACGACGCGCACGTCGCCGCCCCGTTCGCCGGGGTCGTGACGCTGCAGGTCGGCGAGGGCGACACCGTCGACGACGGCCAGACCGTCGCCACCATCGAGGCCATGAAGATGGAGGCGTCGATCACCGCGCACCGTGCCGGCACCGTCAAGCGGCTCGCGATCGGCGAGGTCACCCAGGTCGAGGGCGGGGACCTGCTGGTCGAGCTGGACTGAGCCGCACGGCACGATGGGGCGATGACCAGGCTGATCGCGGGCACGGCGGGCGGACGACGGCTCGCCGTGCCGCCCTCGGGGACCCGGCCGACCTCCGACCGGGTCCGGGAGGCGCTGTTCTCCGCGCTCGACCACGACCCGGGCCTCGGCGGTGCCGCCGTGCTGGACGTGTGCGCCGGGTCCGGCGCACTCGGGCTGGAGGCCCTGTCGCGGGGTGCGGCCGACGCGCTGTTCGTCGAGTCGGACAAGCGGGCCGCGGGAGTGCTGCGGCGCAACCTGGCCGCGGTCGGGCTCGGCGGGTCGGTCGTCACCGGGCGGGCCGGGACGGTGCTGGCCGGGCCCGCGCCGCGGGCGTTCGACGTCGTGCTCGTCGACCCGCCCTACGCGGTGCCCGACGACGAGGTCGCGGGCTGGCTGACCGCCGCCGCCACCCACGGCTGGCTCGCGCCCGGGGCGGCGGTCGTCGTCGAGCGGGCGAAGGCGTCGGGTGAGTTCGGCTGGCCCGCCGGGTTCACCGCGGGCCGGTCCCGCCGCTACGGCGACACCGTCCTGCACCACGGCTCGCTCGCGGGCTGAGCCCGGCTCAGGCCGCCGGGCCCGGCAGCCGGCCGGGCGTCGGGTCCGGCACCGTCCGGTGTGCCCCGGGCCGCGGTCGGCTCCGCATCCCCGGCGAGCGGAGCAGCGCGGGTGCGCCGGGGACGACGTCGTCGGCGAGGGCGATACCGTGCCCGGCCGGCCGCGCGACGAGCTCGTCGGGGTCGGTGTCGCGCCACGGACCGTCGACCTCGCACAGTGCGTCGGCCGCGCGGCGGCCCACGAACCGGTGCCGGTAGGTCCCGTCGTCGACCTCGGTGCCCCACTCGGCGAAGAACCGGGCCCGGGCCCGGCGGTGCACGTGCTCGCTGCGCACGAGGGTGCCGTCGAGGTCGAACACGACCGGGGCGCCGTCGGGAACGGTGCCCGTCACAGGCGGAACAGCTCGTCGCCGGCGCGGACCGTGTGCCCGGTGGGGGCGCCCACCGACCCGGCGGGGGAGTCCAGCACGACGACCGGGCAGGTCGGCGCGAGGCCGGCCGCCCGCACGGCGGCGAGGTCGACGGTCAGCACCGGCGCGCCCCGCTCGACCGCGTCGCCCTTCGCGACGTGCGTGGTGAACCCGGCCCCGCCGAGCGAGACCGTGTCGATGCCGACGTGGACCAGGATCCCGGGGCCGCCGTCGGCGGTGATCACGAAGGCGTGCGGGTGCAGCGCCGCGACGGTGCCGGCGACCGGGGCCAGCACGACCGCCTCGGTGGCGTCCGCGGGCGGTTCGACGGCCGTCCCGCCGCCGAGCAGCTCGTCGCGGAAGACCGGGTCGGGCACCCCCGCGGGGCCGACCACCGCGCCGTCGACGGGCGCGACGACGGACGTCACAGCAGGTCCCGGACGTCGTCGCAGAGGTTCTCCGCCTCCGGCCCGATCACGACCTGCACGACGGTCCCGGACCGGACCACACCGTGCGCCCCGGCGGCCTTCAGCGCCGCGTCGTCGACCAGGCGGGGGTCGCCGACCTCGGTCCGGAGCCGGGTGATGCACGCCTCGATGTCGGTGATGTTCCCGGGCCCGCCCAGCCCCGCCACGATGTCGTCGGCCCTGCTCATGGGGTTCCTCCGCCCTCCGGTCACTACTGGTCGTGACCAGTGCCTTGACAGTGCCGCGTCCCGCCAGCACCCTCACTGGTTATAACCAGACCGTACCGGCTGTCGCGGTGGCTCCACAACGCCCGCCGCGCCCGTCCGGTCGCCGATACTCGACGAGGAGTGCGAGTCCATGAGCACCGACACCTCCACGGCGGAGCCGGTACGACGACGGCCGGGACTGGCCGGGCTGCAGCGGCTCGGCCGGAGCCTGATGCTCCCGATCGCCGTCCTGCCCGCGGCGGGCCTGCTGCTGCGCCTCGGGCAGGACGACCTGCTCGGCGGCGTCGAGGCGCTGAAGCAGCCCGCGGCCGTGCTCGCGGCGGCCGGCGGCGCGCTGTTCGACCACCTCCCGATGATCTTCGCGCTCGGCATCGCGATCGGCTGGGCGCGCCGCTCCGACGGGTCCACCGCGCTGGCCGCCCTCGTCGGCTACCTCGTCATGGACGGCGTGTTCACCGCGCTGTCCCCGGTGCTGCTGCCCGGGGTGCTCGACTCCGAGGGCGAGCAGTCCACGATCGACTTCGGGGTGCTGGGCGGCATCGTCGCGGGCCTGGTCGCGGCGGTGCTGTGGCAGCGCTTCCACCGCACGACGCTGCCGAGTTTCCTCGGCTTCTTCAACGGCCGCCGGCTGGTCCCGATCCTCACCGCCGTGTCGATGATGGTGATCGCGTCGGTCATGAGCCTGGTCTACCCGGTGTTCAACGCCGGGCTGACCGGGCTGGGCAACGCGGTCGGGGAGAACGCCGTCGTCGGCGGCGGGATCTTCGGCCTGGTCAACCGGCTGCTGCTGCCCGTCGGGCTGCACCACATCGTCAACTCGGTCGTCTGGTTCCTCATCGGGGACTTCGACGGCACCCGCGGCGACCTCAACCGCTTCTTCGCCGGTGACCCGACCGCCGGGGCGTTCATGACCGGCTTCTTCCCGATCATGATGTTCGCGCTGCCCGCCGCCGCACTGGCCATCTGGCACGAGGCCCGCCCGGCGCGGCGCAAGCTCGTCGGCGGGATCATGGTGTCGGTCGCGCTGACCTCCTTCGTCACCGGCATCACCGAGCCGCTGGAGTACGCCTTCGTCTACGTGGCGTGGCCGCTGTACCTGATCCACGCGGTGCTCACCGGCACCTCGCTCGCGCTGGTCAACGCGCTCGACGTCCACAGCGGGTTCGCCTTCTCCGCCGGTGCCATCGACTACGTCCTCAACTTCGGCCAGGCCACCCGGCCGCTGTGGCTGATCCCGATCGGGCTCGGCTACGCCGTCGTCTACTACGTGCTGTTCCGCTTCGTGATCCGTCGCTGGAACCTGCGCACCCCCGGCCGGGAGGACGACGAGACCACCGGCACCGACACCACCGAGACCACCGGCACCGCGGGCAAGGCCGACCGGTGACCGCCGCCGAGGAGCAGGAGACCACCGTGCACACCCGCACCGCCGTCGTCGCGTCCCGGGTGGGGCTGCACGCCCGCCCGGCCGCGCTGTTCGCCCGCGCCGCCGCCGCCACCGGGCTGCCCGTCACCGTCGCGACCGACGGGAAGGACCCGGTCGACGCGCGCAGCGTCCTCGGGCTCATGACCCTCGGCGTCGTCTTCGGCGACGAGGTCGTGCTCCGGGCCGACGGCGACGGCGCCCCGGCCGCGCTGGACGGCCTCGTGACGCTGCTCGAGACGGACCACGACGCGTGATGCGTGACCGCGTGCTGCGCGGCACCGTCGTCACCGACGGCCGGCTGCTCCCGGACTCGGTCGTCGCGGTCGCGGGGGACCGGATCGTCGCGGTCCTCCCGGCCGCGGCGTACGACGGTCCGCTCCCGCCCGCGTCGTCGTCGCTGCTGCTGCCCGGGCTGGTCGACGTGCACGACCACGGCGGCGCCGGGCACGGCTTCCCGGACGCGACGGCGGCGGGGGCGGCGGCCGCCGTCGCCCACCACCGCGCCCACGGCACGACGACGACGGTCGCCTCGCTGGTCTCCGCCCCGCCGACCGTGCTGGCGGAGCGGATCGCGACGCTGCGCCCGCTCGTCGTCGCCGGGGACCTGGCCGGGATCCACCTGGAGGGCCCGTTCCTGGCCGCCGCGCGGTGCGGTGCGCACGACCCGCGCGCGATCCTCCCGGGCGACCCCGCGCTGCTCGACGAGCTGCTGACCAAGGCCGAGGGCGCCGTCGCGTCGGTGACCTACGCGCCGGAGACCGCGCACGCGGCGGACCTGCTCGCGGTGCTCGCCACCCACGGGGTGCTGCCGAGCATCGGCCACACCGACGCCGACGCCCGCACCACCGCGACCGGGATCGCACGGGCGGGCGGCGGGCCGATGAGCGCCACCCACCTGTTCAACGCGATGCCCCCGATGCACCACCGGGCGCCCGGGCCGGTCGCGGCGTGCCTGGCCGCGGCCGCCCGGGGGGAGCTCGTCGTGGAGCTCGTCGCGGACGGGGTGCACCTGTCGCCCGACACCGTCGCCGCGGTGTTCGACCTGGTCGGGCCGGACCGGGTCGCGCTGGTCACCGACGCGATGGCCGCGGCCGGGATGCCCGACGGCCGCTACCACCTGGGCACGATGCAGGTCCGGGTCGACGACGGCGTCGCCCGGATCCCGGACGGGCCCATCGCGGGCGGCACCGCGTGCCTGGTCGACGTCGTCCGCGCCACGGTGCGCGACGCGGGGGTCCGGCTGCAGGACGCGGTGCTCGCCGCGACCCGCACCCCGGCCCGGCTCCTCGGGCTCGACGGCGAGGTCGGGTCGCTGGCCCCGGGCCACCGCGCCGACGTGCTCGTCACCGACGCCGCCCTGCGGCCGCAGCAGGTGCTGCGCGCCGGGGTGCCCGTCGCCGTTGGGGGTGCGTGATGGAGGTCGTGGTCCTCGACGACCCGCGGGCCTGCGGGCGGGCGGTCGCCGACGCCGTCGCCGAGGTCCTGGCCCGCGACACCGGCCGGCCGGCGACCCTCGGGCTCGCCACCGGCAGCTCCCCGCTGCCCGCCTACGCCGAGCTGGTCCGCCGTCACCGCGACGAGGGCCTGTCCTTCGCCGGGGCCCGCGCCTTCCTGCTCGACGAGTACCTGGGCCTGCCCGCGGGGCACCCGCAGTCCTACCGCGAGGTCATCCGTCGTGAGCTCACCGACCACCTCGACATCGACCCGGCCGCGGTGCACGCTCCGGACGGCACCCGCGCGGACCCGGCCGCGGCCGCGGCGGACTACGAACGGCTGCTCGCCGCGTCCGGTCCGGTGGACCTGCAGATCCTCGGCATCGGCGGCAACGGGCACATCGGGTTCAACGAGCCCGGCTCCGCGTTCGGCTCGCGCACCCGGGTCGCGACGCTGACCGGGCGGACCCGCGCCGACAACGCCCGCTTCTTCGACCGTCCCGCGGACGTGCCGCACCGGGTGCTCACCCAGGGGCCGGCCACGATCATGCAGGCCCGGCGGATCGTGCTCGTCGCGACCGGGGAGGGCAAGCGGGCGGCCGTGACGGCGACGGTGTCCGGGCCGGTCACGACCGACGTGCCCGCGACCGTGCTGCGCGGCCACCCGCACTGCACGCTCGTGCTCGACCGGGCGGCCGCCGGGGAGCGGGCCGGGCAGGTCGGCGCACCGGGACGGGGGCGGTAGTGGCTACGGTGGACGGCACCATGAACGGCGAGGTCCGGATCGGCGACGGGGTCGTCCCCAAGCACGAGCAGCTCCGCACCCTGCTCGCGGAGACGATCGCGCGGGACTTCGCGCCGGGCGACGCCTTCCCCAGCGAGCGCAGGCTGTGCCTGGACCACGGCGTGAGCCGGGTGACGGTGCGGGCCGCCGTCGGCGAGCTGGAGCGCGACGGGCTGCTGACCCGGGTCCGCGGCAAGGGCACCTACGTCGCGGCCCGCACCGCGCGCTCCCGGCTGCACCTCGCGTCCTTCCACGACGACATGCGCCGGCTCGGGCTGACCCCGACCACGGTCGTCCTCGAGGTCGCGCTCACCACCGGACCGCCGGAGGCCGTCCGCGCGCTCGGCCAGGGGCCCGACGGCCGGTGCTGGCACCTGCGGCGGCTGCGCGTCGCCGACGGGGTGCCGATGTCGATCGACGACGCCTGGTACGACGCCGAACAGGTCCCCGACCTCGACGTCCACGACCTCAGCGGCTCGGTCTACGGGATCCTGCAGGAGCACTACCGGCTCCCCATCGACCGCGCCGAGCAGACCGTCGCCGCCCAGCAGGCCGACGAGGCCTCGGCTGTCCTGCTCGGGATCCCCGCCGGGCACCCGATCCTGGTGTTCGACCGGACCTCCAGCTCCGGCGACCGGCCGGTCGAGTACACCGTGTCGCGCTACCGCGGTGACCGCTACGAGCTGCACATGTCGCTGGACCGCAGCTGGGCCTGACCGGTGATCACCGGCTGATAGGTTCCGGCCATGCCCGAGGTCCGCCGCGCCGTCTGCCCCGGTTCCTACGACCCGCCGACGGTCGGTCACCTCGACGTCATCGCCCGCACCGCGGCGCTGTTCGACGAGGTGTTCGTCGCGATCCTGGTGAACCCCCGCAAGGAGGGCCTGTTCTCCGTCGACGAGCGCGTCGCGATGCTCACCGAGATCACCGTGGACCTGCCGGGAGTGCGGGTCGAGTCGTTCCAGGGCCTCGTCGTCGACTACTGCCGCGAGCGCGGCGCGCAGGCGATGGTCAAGGGCCTGCGCGGGGCGACGGACTACGACTACGAACTCCCGATGGCGCACATGAACCGGCACCTGACCGGGGTCGAGACGCTGTTCCTGCCCGGTGCGCCCGGTCAGGTCTACGTGTCGAGCTCGCTGGTCAAGGAGGTCGCCCGCGGCGGCGGCGACGTCACCGCGTTCCTCCCGCCGAGCGTGCACACCCGGCTGCTGGACCGGCTCGCCTGACACGCGGGAGCGGCGCCCAATAACGGGTCCGCGCCCGTGACGGTGAGAGGATCCGTCGCGTGTACCGGGTCTTCGAGTCGCTGGACGCGCTGGTGACGATCGTCGAGGAGGCGCGCAGCGTCCCGATGACGTCGAACTGCGTGGTCCCGCGCGGCGACGTGCTGGAGCTCCTCGACGACGTCCGCGAGGCGATCCCGGGCGAGATGGACGACGCCCAGGACGTGCTCGACCGGCGCGACGACGTCGTGTCCGAGGCCGAGCGCGAGGCGGAGGAGACCCGGACCGCGGCGAACTCCGAGGCCGAGGAGACGCTGCAGAACGCGCGCACCGAGGCCGAGCGCCTCGTCGCCGAGGCGCAGGAGGAGGCCGGGCGCACCCTGGCCGAGGCCCGCCACGAGGCGGAGCGCGCGGTCGCCGAGGGCCGCCGCCAGTACGCCGAGGTCACCGACCGGGCCCGGGACGAGGCCGAGCGGATGAGCCACGCCGGCCGGGCCGCGCACGACCGGCTCATCGCCGACGGGCAGAACGAGCAGACCCGGCTGGTGTCCCAGACCGAGGTCGTCCGCTCCGCGCACGCCGAGGCCGGCCGGATCGTCGACGGCGCGCACGCCGAGGCCGACCGGCTGCGCCGGGAGTGCGACGACTACGTCGACACCACCCTGGGCGAGCTGGAGACCACCCTGAACAACGCGCTCGGCGTCGTCGGGCGCGGGCGCAGCCAGATCTGGCGCGGCCAGTACGGCCCGAACTACGGCGGCGGACGGCCCCCGGAGCAGGGTCGCACCGGCACCGGGATGGACCTGATCGACTGACCGGTGGAGCGCCGGCGCGGCGCTCACCCGGGGTCCCGACCGAGCCCCCGCAGTGCGACCTCGCCCGGTCCCGTCCCCGACGACCACCGGCCCCGGAGCCGACCGGGCCGCCGTCCCCTCAGCCCTGCTGCGCCGCCCACTCCTCGACCCGGCGCCCGCTCTCCTCCGGTGACAGGTCCTCCACCCGGCTCATCACCGCCCACCGCACCCCGTACGGGTCGACGACCGAGCCGAACCGGTCCCCGGACACGAACGTCGAGACCTGCTCGCGCACCGTCGACCCGGCACCGGCCAGCGTCGCGACGGCCGCGTCGACGTCGGGGACGTACACCGCGAGCGACAACGACACCGGGTGGTCGCCCGCCGGGGCGGCGACGAGGCCGTAGTCGGGCATCGCGTCGGAGACGGTGAACCGGCCGTCCGCCAGCTCCAGCTCGGCGTGCCCGACCATCCCGCCCATCTCGGTGACCGAGAGCACCCGGGCCCCGAAGGCGGCGCAGTAGAGTGCGATCGCCGCGCGGGCGGGCGAGGCCACCAGGTGCGGGGTGAGTGAGGTGACCCCGTGCGGACGGCCGTCGGTGGTGTGGGCGCCGGTGACGCTGCTCGTGAGCTCCATGCGACGAGCCTCCCCGCCCCGCGACGGGACGGATTGAACATTGCCGACAGGGGGGCCGATGACCGTCGAGTCGCGCGGACACCTGAACCCGGGTGCCCCCGAGGTCGCGCTCGACCGGGCGCCCATCGGGCTCGACGACCTCGTCCGGTGGGTGTGGACCGCCCGCTGGGACGTCCCGCCGGGGCGCACGGTGCGCCAGCGGGTGCTGCAGTACCCGGCGTTCAACGTCGTCACCGACCCGGTCACCGCGACGCTGCACGGGCCGCGCACCGGCGTCGACGTCCGGGAGCTGGCCGGACGGTCCTGGGTCGTCGGCGTCCTGCTGCGGCCCGGTGCGACCCCGCTGTTCACGGCCACCGCACCCGCAGCGCTGCGCGGGACCGCCGAGGAGGTCCGCGGCGCGCCGGTGGCGGAGCTCACCGCGGCCGTGGCGGGCGGCGACCCGGCCGCGACGGTGCGGGACTGGCTCGCCCCGCTGGCCGACCGGGTCACCGACGCCGGACGCCTGGTCAACCGGGCCTGCGCGCTGGCCGAGTCCCGCGCCGACGTCCTGCGCGCCGACCAGCTCGCCGAGCTCGTCGGTGTCGCGCCGCGGACCCTGGAACGGCTGGTCCGCGGCCACATCGGACTGACCCCGCTGTGGCTGATCGAGTGCCGCCGCCTGCAGCACGCCGCCGCGGTGCTCCGGACCGACCCGGACACCGCGCTGGCCGGGCTGGCCGCCGATCTCGGCTACGCCGACCAGGCCCACTTCACCCGTCGCTACCGGGCGGTCCTCGGCGAGACGCCCGGCGCCACCCGGCAGGCGGCCCGCGCGGCCGGGTGATCACGGGTACTGCTGCGGCACAGGTGCTTCACCACGCGCAGTCGCTGTGGTCGGATACGCCGGACGCAGGAATCCAGGTCACCCGCCGTACTACTCTCCCGCGCATGGCACGCCGGCCCGAACCCGACCCGACGACCTGGTGGGCACGCTACGGGCACCGGCTGGAAGGACCCCCCGTGACGAACCCGGCGCAGCCCCCGGCCGTGGCCCCGGCCCCCGAGGACCCGCGTCCCGGTCTCCCACGCTCCGAGGCCCCGCGCGCGGACCACGGGGCGGCCGCGACGGACCTGCGTGAGGACGCCATGCTGCGCGCGCGGCCCGACCGGCCGCGTACCGGCTGGCGACGAGCCCTCTACGACGTCACCGGCGGCCGGGTGAACCCCGGCCCGAGCGACGCCGAGGAGCTCCGCTCCGGGCTGCTGACCCGGGTCCGCGCGCCGCTGGCCGGGGCGCACCGGGTGGCGGTCATGTCGGTGAAGGGCGGCGTCGGCAAGACCACGGTCGCGGCCTGCCTCGGACAGGCGCTGGCCGAGCACCGCGGGGACCGGGCGGTCGTCCTCGACGCCAACCCCGACGCCGGCACGCTCGCCGACCGCCTCACCGGCGACTCCCGGATCACCGTCCGCGAGCTGCTGGACGACCTGGACTCGGTCGGCACCTGGACCGACGTGTCCCGCTACACGAGCCTCGCCGGGCGCCTGCAGGTCCTGGCCTCGGAGCAGGACCCCGCCTCGGGCGAGGCGTTCTCCCGCGACGAGTACGAGCGCGTCGTCGACCTGCTGGGCCGCTTCTTCAACATCATCATCACCGACTCCGGCACCGGGATGGTGCACTCCACGATGCAGGGCACCCTCGCGCGCGCCGACTCGGTGGTCGTCGTCGGGGCCCCGACCGTCGACGGCGCGGGCCGGGCCAGCAAGACGCTGGACTGGCTGGTCGCGCACGGCCACGGCGACCTCGTCGGCGACGCGGTGGTCGTGCTGTCCTGCGACCGGCGCAGCGCCGACGTCGACGCCGCCCGCATCCGCGAGCACTTCGCGCGGCGGGTGCGCGGCGTCGTCGAGGTCCCGCACGACCCGCACCTGGCCACCGGCGGGCGGGTCGACCCGGCCCGGCTCCGCCCGGCCACGGCGGACGCGTTCCTGGAACTGGGCGCCCTGGTCGCCGACTCGTTCGACGTGCGACGACGCGGCTGAGCGGGCCGCGTACGCTGGTCGGCGAGATGAACAGCGCGCGCAACCAGTCCCGTCCCGACGACAACCCCTGGGTGCTCAGCACCCGCGAGCTCGCCCGCAGGCCCGGCACCCAGCGCACCGTCACCCGCACGGTCCCGGCGCCCTCCGGTGACGCCGAGATCGGCCTGACCGGTGTGATCACCGTCCCCGGCGGCTCCGACGTCGCACTCGACGTGTCGCTGGAGTCGGTCACCGAGGGCGTCTACGTCTCCGGGACCGCCGACGCCCGGCTGGCGGGGGAGTGCTCGCGCTGCCTCGACCCGATCGGCGACGAGGTGCAGGTCCGGATCGGCGAGCTGTTCGCCTACCCGGACTCGGTCACCGAGGAGACCACCGACGCCGACGAGATCCCGCGCCTGGTCGACGAGCGCATCGACCTCACCCAGACCGTGCGCGACGCGATCGTCACCGACCTGCCGATGGCGCCGCTGTGCCGCGAGGACTGCCCCGGTCTGTGCGTCGAGTGCGGCGGGAGGTGGGCCGATCTCCCGTCGGATCACGGGCATGAGACACTGGATCCTCGTTGGGCGGCGCTCCGTGAGCGCCTGCCCTCCACCGACCGAGCGGCGGCTCCGGAGTGAGCCCGCTCCCCGGTGGGCAGACCTGATCGTTCGAAGTACCGAGGAGTGTCATCATGGCCGTTCCCAAGCGCCGGATGTCGCGGTCGAACACGCGTGCGCGCCGGTCGCAGTGGAAGGCCACTGCGCCGACCCTGGTCGCCTGCTCGAACCGCGCCTGCCGTGAGCCGAAGCTGCAGCACATCGCCTGCCCGACCTGTGGGCAGTACGACGGCCGTCAGGTCACCAGCCCGGCCTGATCGCAGCAGTGGGCGACAAGAGCGTGACCGGTCCGGTGACGGACCGGTCACCTCTGCTGTCCGCACTCGGTGTGGACCTGGACGAGGCGCTGCTCACGCTGGCGCTGACCCACCGGTCCTACGCCTACGAGCACGGCGGACTGCCGACCAACGAGCGCCTGGAGTTCCTGGGCGACTCGGTGCTGTCGATCGTGATCACCGAGCGGCTCTACCGGGACCACCCGGACCTGCCCGAGGGGCAGCTGGCGAAGCTGCGCGCGAGCGTGGTCAACATGCACGCGCTCGCCACCGTCGCGGTGGCGCTGCCGACGCCCGGCGACGGGCCGCACGGCCTCGGCGCGTACCTGTACCTGGGTCGCGGTGAGGAGCTGACCGGTGGCCGGTCGAAGGCCAGCATCCTGGCCGACGCCACCGAGGCGCTGCTCGGCGCGGTGTACCTCGCGCACGGCCTCGAGCCGTCCCGCGAGCTGATCCACCGGCTGTTCGCGGACCTGCTGCACAGTGCCCCGCTGCTCGGCGCGGGCCTGGACTGGAAGACCAGCCTGCAGGAGCTCACCGCCGCCGGCGGGCACGGCGTGCCCGAGTACCGGATCGACGAGGAGGGCCCGGACCACCTGAAGGTGTTCACCGCGACGGCCGTCGTCGGGGGTCGTGACCTCGGCAGCGGCGAGGGGCGCACCAAGAAGGAGGCCGAGCAGAAGGCGGCCGAGATCGCCTGGCACGCGCTGTCCGACGAGAGTGCCGGCTCCGGGCGGTAGCCGTCGATGCCGGAACTGCCCGAGGTCGAGGTCGTCCGCCGCGGCCTCGCCGACCACGTGCTGGACCGGCGGATCGCCCTCGTCGAGGTGCTGCACCCGCGCGCGGTACGCCGGCACCCGACCGGCGCGGACGACTTCACCGGCCGGCTGACCGGGCGCACGCCGTCCGCGGCCGCGCGGCGCGGCAAGTACCTGTGGCTGGAGCTGGACACCGCGGGCCCCGGCGAGGACGCGCTGCTCGCGCACCTGGGCATGTCCGGGCAGATGCTCGTCGAGCCCCCGGACGCGCCCGACGAGAAGCACCTGCGGGTCCGCGTCCGGTTCGACGACGACGGCCCCGAGCTCCGCTTCGTCGACCAGCGCACCTTCGGCGGGCTCTCGGTGCACCCGCTCGCCGCTGCCGCGGGCGGCGGCCTGGTGCCCGAGCCGGTCGCGCACATCGCGCGCGACCCGATGGACCCGGCGTTCTCGGCCGACGACGCCGTCGCGGCGCTGCGTCGCCGTCGCACCGAGGTCAAGCGGGCGCTGCTCGACCAGACCGTCGTCTCCGGGATCGGCAACATCTACGCCGACGAGGCGCTCTGGCGGGCCCGGCTGCACGGCACCCGGCCCACCGAGAAGCTCACCCGGGCCCAGGGCCATGCCGTCCTCGACGCCGCGACGACCGTCATGCACGAGGCGCTCGCCCAGGGCGGCACCTCCTTCGACGCGCTGTACGTCAACGTCAACGGCGCCTCGGGCTACTTCGACCGGTCCCTCGCCGTCTACGGCCGGGCGGACCGGGCGTGCCGCCGCTGCGGCACCCCGATCCGCCGGGACGCGTTCATGAACCGCTCCTCGTTCACCTGCCCCCGCTGTCAGCCCGCCCCGCGCCCGCGCCGGACGGGCTGAGCCTCACGAGCAGTCGCGACGCAGCAGGTCCTCCGGGGTGTCGCGACGCAGCAGCGGCAGCGACGCCCCCGCCGCGACGGCGACCACCGGCGGGCGCGGGACCTGGTTGTAGGTCGAGGCCATCGACGTGTGGTAGGCACCGGACAGCGGCACCGCCAGCAGGTCCCCGGGCGCGACGTCGGCGGGCAGCCGGACGCCGTCGGCGATCACGTCGGAGGACTCGCAGTGCCGCCCCGCCACGCGGACCGTCTCCAGCGGCGCCCGGGTGGCGCGCCCGACGAGCCGGACCGGGTAGCGGGCGCCGTAGAGGGCGGGGCGCGGGTCGTCGCTCATGCCGCCGTCGACCAGCACGGTGGTGCGGCCGTCGCCGCAGCGCTGCACGGCGCCGACCCGGTAGAGCGTCACCCCGGCCCGGGCGACGACCGCGCGCCCCGGCTCGACCAGGAGCCGCGGCTCGTCGATCCCGTGCGCCGCGCAGGCCCGGGCCAGGGTGCCCCGCACGGCCCGGCCGAAGGTCGCCGGGTCCAGGCAGGGCTCGCCCTCGGCGTAGCCGACCGCGTGGCCGCCGCCCAGGTCCAGCTCGGCGACGGTGATCCCGTACCGCGCGCGCAGCGCCGCGATCACGCCCACCATCCGGACCGCGGCGCGCTCGTGGCGCGACACCGACGGCACCTGCGAGCCGAGGTGGCAGTGCAGCCCGGCCAGCTCCAGCTCGGGGCGGGCCAGCACCCGTCCGGCGACCTCGCACGCCTCGGCGGGCGGCATCCCGAACCACGACGACGCGGTGCCGGTCGTGAGCCCCGGGTGGGTGCCGGCGTCGACGTCCGGGCTGATCCGCAGCAGCACCTTCTGCCGGTGCGGCGCGAGCACGGCGATCCGGTCGACCTCGGCCGCGGAGTCCAGCACGATCCGCCCGACGCCAGCGGCGAACGCGATCTTCAGGTCCTCGTCGGTCTTGACGGTGCCGTGCAGCACGATCCGGTCGCCGGGCAGCCCCGCGGCCGCGGCCACCGCGACCTCGCCGCCGGAGCAGGCGTCGACCGAGCAGCCCTCGTCGGCGACCAGGCGGGCCATCCCGCGGCAGAGGAACGCCTTGCCGGCGTAGACGATCTCGGCGTCGGGCAGCGCGGCCCGGTAGGCGCGGCAGCGGGCGCGGACGTCGGCGGTGTCGAGCACCTGCAGCGGGGTGCCGAAGCGGACGGCGAGCCCGGCGAGGTCGACCCCGCCGATCTGCAGGGCGCCGTCGGAGGTCGCGCGGGTCGTGACCGGCCACAGGCCCGGCTCGAGGCGGGCGGCCAGGGTCGGGCGGAGGGAGGGGAGCAGGTCGGCGAGGGTCACCGGGACGACTCCTTGGTGGCGGGCGCCCGGTGCGGGCGCCGTGCCCCTCCGTTGTCACCCCGCGGG
Source organism: Pseudonocardia tropica (assembly GCF_040105315.1). Classification (NCBI taxonomy): domain Bacteria; kingdom Bacillati; phylum Actinomycetota; class Actinomycetes; order Pseudonocardiales; family Pseudonocardiaceae; genus Pseudonocardia; species Pseudonocardia tropica. The sequence continues at coordinate 391,693 of NZ_JBEDNP010000003.1, read as the reverse complement.
CGCCTCCGTGCCCGTTCCCGCTACTCCGTCCTGACGCGGCCGGCGCCATCACTGGCGGCACCGTGACACGCACAGGGTGCAGTGGTGTGCGCACTACTGCGCAGTGCGTAGTACTCTCCGATGCGCAAGGAGGTGCGATGGACACCAGTCAGCTGCTCAAGGGAGTGCTCGACCTCGCGGTGCTCGCCGTGCTCGACCGCGAGGACGGGTACGGCTACGAGGTCGTCCGCGCGCTGCGCGCGGCCGGGCTCAGCGAGGTGGGGGACGCCTCGGTCTACGGCACGCTGCGCCGGCTCTACGGTGCGGGCCTGCTGACCTCCTACGTCGTCCCCAGCGAGGAGGGGCCGCACCGCAAGTACTACGCGATCAACGAGCCGGGCCGGACCCGGCTGCGGGAGACGACCGACCGGTGGCGCGCGTTCGCCACCACGATGGAAGGCCTGGTGGGCACGTGAGCACCGACGGCACCGACGGCGCCGCCACGACCCGGATCGGCGACCCGGTCGGCACCGAGTACCTGCTCGGGCTGCGGGAGGCGCTGTCCGACCTGCCCCCGGCGGAGGTCGAGGAGATCGTCGAGGACGCGCACGACCGACCCGTCGTCGGGGGAGTGCGTGACCGTGCCCCCGCCGCCCCTGGTCGTGACGATCCCGCAGACCACGGCGGCCCGCCCGGGCACACCGGTGCCGACGACCGCGCCGAGGCCCTCAGAGCCAGTCGTTGTGCTTGAACGCCAGGTACAGCCCCAGCCCGAGCAGCAGCATGAGCCCGATGGCCATCGGGTAGCCCAGTGTCCAGTGCAGCTCCGGCATCTCGTCGAAGTTCATGCCGTAGATGCCGGCGATCAGGGTCGGTGCGAACAGGATCGCCGCCCACGACGACACCCGCTTCATCTGCTCGTTCTGCGCGAAGCCCGCCTCGGTGAGCCGCGTCATCTCCTCGTTCTGCCGCTGCGCGACCAGGGTGGAGTTGACCGTCAGGATGTTGCCGAGCAGGTCGCGGAACCCCTCGACGCGCTCCCGCACCCGGGTGGCGTGGTCGATCACGTCGCGCATCGCGCGGCGCAGCTCCAGGTCCGGGGCGTCGCCGGACTTGGCGAACCGGGCCCGCAGCTCGACGAAGATCTCCTGCAGCGGCTCGACGGCCCGCTGGAACGCGATGACCTGCCGGGTCAGCTGGTAGATGCGCCGTGACACGGCCGGGTCGCCGCGGAAGACCTGCACCTCGATCTCGTCGATGTCGTCCTGCAGGCCGTCGAGGACGGGGAAGTAGTCGTCGACGACGCGGTCCAGCACGGCGTAGAGCACCGCCATCGGGCCGTGCGAGAGGAGGGCCGGGTCGCTCTCCAGCCGGTCGCGGACCTCGCCGAGCTGCGGCTCGGCGGCGTGCCGGACGGTGATGACGAAGTCCGGGCCGAGGAACAGGTGCACCTCGCCGATCTCGACGACCTCGTCGGAGTCGACGTAGCGGGCCGGGCGCAGCACCACGAACTCGGTGTTGCCGTAGCGCTCCAGCTTGGGGCGCTGGTGGGCGTTGACGGTGTCCTCGATCGCGAGTGCGTGCAGCCCGAACTCCGCCGCGACCTGGTGGATCTCCTCGACGTCGGGGCGCAGCATCCCGATCCAGCAGAACGTCGTCGAACCGTCGCCGTGGTCGGCGCGACAGCCGTCCAGTGCCTCGACCGCGCCGTCGACGGACTCCGGCGCCGCGGCCCGCTTGCCGTCGACGTAGACAGCGTTGTCGATCACGGACATGCACAGACCTCCCGGCCGGACCGGCCGGGCGGGGTGCCCGGGCCGTCAGCGGTCAGGGTAACCAGCACTGTGTCGCGCAACCGTCGTGCGCGGACGGCGCGGGCCGGACGAACCCGGCGCCCCCGGGCAGGGGCGGCGGCGGGACCGGACGGGCGGGGCGGCGCTGCGGCATGCGCGGGAGCGTGCACCCCCGGCCCAGGACCGCCCGGGCTCCGGACGCCGTGCCGGCGTCGTCACGCGCGTGTGGTGACGGCTTCCTGAGACCGACCGCCCGTCCGGGGACGTGATCGCCACCACCGGGCGTCAGGAACGCGTCAACGCGCGACCCGGTGGGCGTCAATCCGCCGTCATCGCCGCGGGCGCGACCGCCGGTGCGGCGCACGATCCCCGCAGCCCGCCGGACATGCCGGCGGGTGGGCACGACCGAGGAGAGTCCCGTGGCCGACCTGGCCTGCATCGCGTTGCTGGTGGCGTCCTTCGCCGTCCTCGCGCTCACCCTGCGCGGGATGGAGAAGCCGTGATCGCGACCGTCGTCGAGAACGCGGCCGGGGGACTGATCGCCCTGGCCCTGCTGGTCTACCTGGTGATCGCCCTGCTCCACCCGGAGCGGTTCTGATGGCGGGGCTCGCGCAGGCGGCGGCGCTGGTGGCGCTGCTCGCCGTGACCTGGAAGCCGCTGGGCGACTGGATGGCGCGGGTCTACACCGACACCCGGCACTGGCGGGTCGAGCGGCTCGTCCACCGGGTCTGCCGGATCGACGCCGACTCACCGCAGCGCTGGACGACCTACGCCGCGGGCGTGCTGGGCTTCTCGTTCGTCTCGATCGCGCTGCTCTACCTGCTGCAGCGGCTGCAGGCCTTCCTCCCGCTCGGGTTCGGGCGCGGCACCGACGGCGCCACCTCGGTGTCGCCCACGATGGCGTTCAACACCGCGGTGTCGTTCGTGACCAACACGAACTGGCAGTCCTACGTGCCCGAGCAGGTGCTCGGGCACACCGTGCAGATGGCCGGGCTGACCGTGCAGAACATCGCGTCCGCGGCGGTGGGGATGGCGGTCGCGGTCGCGCTCGTGCGCGGCTTCGTCGCCTCCGGTGACGGCGACGGCCGGATCGGCAACTTCTGGGTCGACCTCGTCCGCGGCGTCGTCCGGATCCTGCTGCCGATCGCGGCCGTCGCCGCGGTCGTGCTCGTCGCCACCGGCGTCGTCCAGTCGCTGCGGTCCGGTGTCGACGTGACGACCGTCGACGGCAGCGTCCACACCCTGGCGCTCGCCCCGGCCGCGTCGCAGGAGGCGGTCAAGGAGCTCGGCACCAACGGCGGCGGCATCCTCAACGCCAACTCCGCGCACCCGTTCGAGAACCCGAACCCGCTGTCGAACCTGCTCGAGATCTTCCTGATGCTCGTGATCCCGGTCGCGCTGACCCGCACGTTCGGCGTGCTGGTCGGGCGGGTCCGCCAGGGCGTCGTGCTGCTGTCGGTGATGGGCGGGCTGTGGGCGCTGTTCCTCGCCGCGACCTGGTTCGCCGAGCTGCACCCCAACGGCCCGGCCGCGCTCGCCGCGGGCGGGGCGATGGAGGGCAAGGAGGTGCGGTTCGGCATCCCCGGCTCCGCCCTGTTCGTCGTGTCCACCACGGGCACGTCCACCGGCGCGGTCAACGCCACCCACGACAGCCTCACCGGGGCGGGCGGCGGCGTCGCGCTGCTGAACATGCTGCTCGGCGAGGTCGCCCCCGGCGGCGTCGGCTCCGGGCTCTACGGCCTGCTGGTGCTCGCGGTCGTCGCGGTGTTCCTGGCCGGGCTGATGGTCGGGCGCACCCCGGAGTACCTGGGCAAGAAGCTCGGCCGGCGCGAGATCACCTACGCCGCCGTGTCGATCCTGGTCATGCCCGCGTTCGTCCTGATCGGCGCGGGCCTGGCCATCGCACTGCCCGGCACCGCGGGAGCACTGGGCAACTCCGGTGCGCACGGCTTCTCCGAGGTCCTCTACGCCTGGGCCTCGGCGGCCAACAACAACGGCTCCGCGTTCGGCGGGCTCACCGCGACCGGCGACTTCTTCCAGGCCGGCCTGGGGCTGGCCATGCTGTTCGGCCGGTTCGTGCCGATGCTCGCGGTGCTGGCACTCGCCGGCTCGCTGGCCCGCCGGCGCCGCGTCCCGGCCGGTGCCGGGACGCTCCCGACCGACGGCCCGCTGTTCGCCGGCCTGGTCGGCGGCACCGTGCTGCTCGTGTCCGCGCTGACCTTCTTCCCGGCGCTCGCGCTCGGCCCGATCGCCGAGGCCCTCTCGTGACCGCCACCCACCACCACCGCGCCGAGTCGGAGGAACCCGTGTCCGTGACGACCGAGCCGCAGACGGCACCGCCGGGCGCGACGCCGGTCGCCGCCGGGGCGTTCGCCCCCCGCCGGCTGCTGGCCGCCCTGCCCGAGGCCCTGCGCAAGCTCGACCCGCGGGTGCAGGCCCGCAACCCGGTCATGTTCGTCGTCTGGGTCGGGTCCGTGCTGGTCACGGTGCTCGCCGCCGCCGACCCGAGCGTCTTCGCGGTGCTCGTCGCGGTGTGGCTGTGGTTCACCGTGCTGTTCGCCAACCTCGCCGAGGCCGTCGCGGAGGGGCGCGGCAGGGCCCAGGCCGCCTCGCTGCGCGCCACCCAGCGCGACACCGTCGCCCGCAGGCTGGTCACCGACTCGCCCGCCGACCGCGACGCCGCCGAGGAGCAGGTCCCCGGCGCGCAGCTGCGCCTCGGTGACCTCGTCGTCGTCGAGGCGGGGGAGACGATCCCCGGCGACGGCGACGTCGTGCACGGCATCGCCTCGGTCGACGAGTCCGCCATCACCGGCGAGTCCGCGCCGGTCATCCGGGAGGCGGGCGGCGACCGCTGCGCCGTCACCGGCGGCACCACCGTGCTCTCGGACCGGATCGTCGTGCGGATCACGACGAAGCCGGGGGAGTCCTTCGTCGACCGGATGATCGCGCTCGTCGAGGGCGCCGCCCGGCAGAAGACGCCGAACGAGATCGCCCTGACCATCCTGCTGTCGGCGCTGACGATCATCTTCCTGCTCGCGGTGGCCGCGATCGCGCCGATGAGCGCCTACGCCGGCACCCAGGTGCCGCTGCTGGTGCTCACCGCGCTGCTGGTCTGCCTGATCCCGACCACGATCGGGGCGCTGCTGTCGGCGATCGGCATCGCCGGGATGGACCGGCTCGTGCGGCGCAACGTGCTCGCCACCTCCGGACGCGCGGTCGAGGCCGCCGGCGACGTCGACACCCTGCTGCTCGACAAGACCGGCACCATCACCTTCGGCAACCGGCGCGCCACCGCGCTGCACCCGGTCGGCGGCACCGGCGTCGAGGAGCTGGCCCGCGCCGCGCGGCTGTCCAGCCTCGCCGACCAGACCCCCGAGGGCCGTAGCATCGTCGAGCTCTGCGCGGCCGAGCACGGCCTGGCGCCGGAGGCCGACGCGACCGAGGCCGTCGCCGAGTTCGTGCCGTTCACCGCGCAGACCCGGATGTCGGGCATCGACCTGCCGGGCGGTGTCGTCCGCAAGGGCGCCGCGGCCGCGGTCCTGGACTGGGCGCGGGTCACCGACCGCGCCGAGGCGGACCGTCTGGTCGAGTCCATCTCCGACGGCGGGGGGACCCCGCTGGTCGTCGCCCGGGCCTCCGGCCCCGGCGGTGACGGTGCGGCCGTGCTCGGCGTGATCGAGCTGTCCGACGTCGTCAAGCCCGGCGTGGCGGAGCGCTTCGCCGAGCTGCGGGCCATGGGCATCCGCACCGTGATGGTCACCGGTGACAACCCGCGCACCGCGGCCGCGATCGCCGCCCAGGCCGGCGTCGACGACCACATCGCCGAGGCCACCCCGGAGGACAAGCTCGCCTACATCCGCCGCGAGCAGGAGGGCGGGCGGCTCGTCGCGATGACCGGCGACGGCACCAACGACGCGCCCGCGCTCGCCCGGGCCGACGTCGGCGTCGCCATGAACACCGGCACCTCCGCCGCCAAGGAGGCCGGGAACATGGTAGACCTGGACTCCGACCCGACCAAGCTCATCGAGATCGTCGAGATCGGCAAGCAGCTGCTCATCACCCGCGGCGCGCTGACGACGTTCTCCGTCGCCAACGACCTCGCGAAGTACTTCGCGATCCTGCCCGCGATGTTCGTCGCGCTGTACCCGTCGCTGGGGCTGCTCGACGTCATGGGCCTGGCGACCCCGGAGTCCGCGATCCTCTCCGCAGTCATCTTCAACGCGCTGGTGATCGTCGCGCTGATCCCGCTCGCCCTGCGCGGGGTCCGGTACCGGCCCTCGTCGGCGGCGTCGCTGCTGCGGCGCAACCTGCTGGTCTACGGCCTCGGCGGGGTCGTCACCCCGTTCGTCGGGATCGCGCTCATCGACCTGCTCGTCCGCTTCGTCCCGGGGATCTGATGCTCACCACCCTGCGCCGCCAGACCGCGACCGGCCTGCGCGTGCTCCTCGTCATGACCGTCCTGTGCGGCATCGTCTACCCGCTCGCGATCTGGGGCGTCTCCCGCGTCCCCGGGCTGTCCACGCAGGCCGAGGGCTCGGTGCTGCCCGGCGGCACCGGCTCGTCGCTCATCGGGATCGACCCGGTCGCGGCCGACCCGGCGGCCGACCCCTACTTCCACACCCGCCCGTCGTCGACGTCGACGGCCGAGGCCGGGCTCGGTCCGGCCGACACGACGACCTCCGGCGGGTCCAACAAGGGCGGCTTCGACACCGGCCTGCTCGAGTCGGTGGAGCAGCGCCGGGCGGTGATCGCCGCCCGGGAGGGCGTCGACCCCGCCGCCGTCCCGACCGACGCCGTCACCGCGTCCGGCTCCGGGCTCGACCCCGACATCAGCCCGGCCTACGCCGCACTCCAGGCGCCGCGCGTCGCCCGCGTCACCGGGCTCCCGCCGTCGCGGGTCCAGGAGCTCGTCGCCGACGCCACCAGCGGGCGCACCCTGGGCTTCCTCGGGGAGCCGCGGGTGGACGTCACCGAACTCAACCTGTCCGTGCGGAACGCGCGGTAGTGGGACGGGACCACAATGGCCGGGTGAGGGGAGAGCTGCGGATCCACCTCGGTGCCGCGCCCGGGGTCGGGAAGACCTTCGCCATGCTCGGCGAGGCCCACCGCAGGCTCGGGCGCGGCGCCGACGTGGTCGTCGGGGTCGTCGAGACCCACGGGCGGGAGCGCACCGCGGGGCTGCTCGACGGCCTCGAGACGGTCCCGCGCCGCACCGTGCTCCACGGCGGCACCGAGCTGCACGAGATGGACGTCGACGCGGTCCTGGCCCGGCGCCCCCAGGTCGTGCTGGTCGACGAGCTCGCCCACACCAATGCGCCCGGCTCGCGCCACGCCAAGCGCTGGCAGGACGTGGAGGAGCTGCTCGACGCCGGCATCGACGTCATCTCCACGGTCAACGTGCAGCACCTGGAGTCCCTCGGCGACGTCGTCGAGACCATCACCGGGGCCCGCCAGCAGGAGACCGTGCCCGACGACGTGGTCCGCCGCGCCGAGCAGATCGAGATCGTCGACATCACCCCGGAGGCGCTGCGCCGCAGGCTCGCGCACGGCAACGTCTACCCGCCCGAACGCGTCGACGCCGCGCTGGCGCACTACTTCCGGGTGCCCAACCTCGTCGCCCTGCGGGAGCTCGCGCTGCTGTGGATCGCCGACGAGGTGGACGTGGTGCTGCGCCGCTACCGCACCGAGCAGCAGGTGTCCGACGTGTGGGAGACCCGCGAGCGGGTGGTCGTCGCGCTGACCGGTGGCCGGGAGTCCGAGACGGTGCTGCGCCGTGCCGCGCGGATCGCGAAACGCTCCGGCGGCGCCGACCTGATGGCGGTGCACGTGCTGCGCGGCGACGGCCTGGTCCCCGGCCGCGCCGGGGCGCCGGTGGTCGCCGCGGACCGGGTGCGGCGGATGGCCGAGGGGGTCGGCGCGAGCTTCCACACCGTCGTCGGGGAGTCCGTCGACGACGCCCTGCTCGACTTCGCCCGCGGCGCCAACGCCACCCAGCTCGTGCTGGGCACGTCGCGGCGCTCCCGACTGGCCCGGGTGTTCGACCCCGGCATCGGCGCGCGGGTGGTGCAGGAGTCCGGCCCGATCGACGTGCACATGGTCACCCACTCCAGCAGGGGACTGGCACTGCCGGGCGGCCGACTGCCCTCCCTGCGCAGCGGGCTGCCCGCGGGCAGGCAGGCCGTCGGCTGGGCGACCGCCGTGCTCGCCCCGGCTGCGGCGACCCTGCTCGGGATCGCGCTGACCGACTGGGTGGACCTGTCCACCGACGTCGTCCTCTACTTCCTCGCGACCGTGCTCGCCGCACTGGCGGGCGGGCTCGGTCCGGCGCTGCTGGCGGCGCTGCTCGGTGGGCTGCTGCTGAACTTCTTCCTGTCCCCGCCGCTGTACTCCCTCGCGATCGCCAACCCCGGCAACGTCATCACCGTGGCGACGATGCTGCTGGTGGGGGTGCTGGTGGCGCTCGTCGTCGACCGGGCGGCCCGGCGGGCGGAGCAGGCGGCGCGGGCCCGGGCCGAGGCCGCGCTGCTGGCGTCGTTCGCGCGGACCGTGCTGACCCGGTCCGACCCGCTGCCGCGGCTGCTGGACCGGGTCCGCGAGACCTGGGCGCTGACGTCGGTCGCGCTGCTCGAACGCGGCGGGGACCGGGTGTGGCGCCGGGTGGCCTGCACCGGCGACGCCGGGGCGTGCGACCGGCCGGAGAAGGCCGACGTCGACGTCGTCGTCGACGAGGGGCTGCACCTCGTCGGCACCGGCCGGGCCCTGCCCGCGGCCGACCGCAGGCTGCTGGAGGTCGTCGGCGGGCAGGCGCTGCTGGCGCTGCGCGGGCAGCGCGCCGAGGCCGGGGCCGCCGACGCCGAGCGCCGCGCGGCCGCCAACGAGACCCGCGGCGCGCTGCTCTCGGCCGTCGGGCACGACCTGCGCAGCCCGCTGACCTCGATCAAGGCCGCCGCGGGCAGCCTGCGCGACGAGCACCTCCCGCTCGGACCGGACGACCGCGCCGAGCTGCTGGCGACCGTCGAGGAGTCCGCGGACCGGCTCACCGGCCTGGTCGACAACCTGCTCGACTCCTCCCGGCTCGCCGCCGGCGCGGTGACCCCGCTGCTCGCCCCGGTCGGCTACGACGAGGTCGCCGCCACCGCGCTGCTCGGCCTGGAGGGCGCCGACCGGGTCCGGGTCGAGATCGACGAGGACCTGCCCGACGTGCTCGCCGACGCGGGCCTGCTCGACCGGGTGCTCGCCAACGTCGTGGACAACGCGCTGCGGCACGGCGGGACCGAGGTGTTCCTGCGCGCCAGCGCCTACTCCGACCGGGTCGAGCTGCGCGTCGTCGACCGGGGGCGCGGTGTCGCACCGCGCGAGCGCGACGCGCTGTTCGCCGCGTTCCAGCGCCTCGGCGACCGCGACGCGACGTCCGGGCTCGGCCTGGGGCTGTCGGTGGCGCAGGGGCTGACCGTGGTGATGGGCGGCGAGCTGACCGCGGAGGACACCCCGGGCGGCGGTCTCACCGTCGTCGTCTCGCTGCCCGCCGCGCCGGTGGGGGTGGCCCGGTGAGCGGGGGCGGCAACGGCGTGCGGGTGCTGGTCGTCGACGACGACCCGCAGATCCTGCGGGCCCTGCGGATCAACCTCACCGCGCACGGCTACACGGTGCTCGTCGCCGCCGACGGCTCGGCCGCGCTGCGGGCGGCCGCGGACGGGCACCCGGACGTCGTCGTGCTCGACCTGGGGCTGCCCGACCTCGACGGCACCGAGGTCGTCGAGGGGCTGCGCGGCTGGAGCACGGTCCCGGTGATCGTGCTGTCCGCGCGCACCGACTCCACCGACAAGGTCCGGGCGCTCGACGCCGGCGCCGACGACTACGTGACCAAGCCGTTCGGGATGTCCGAGCTGCTGGCCCGGCTGCGGGCCGCGGTGCGCCGCGCCGCCGTGTCGACCGTCGACGGCGAGGCCGTCGTGACCACCGCGGACTTCACCGTCGACCTGGCCGCCAAGACGGTCGCGCGCGCCGACGGCGCCCAGGTGCACCTGACCCCGACCGAGTGGGGGATCCTGGAGCTGCTGGTGCGCCACCGCGGCAAGCTCGTCGAGCAGAGGCGGCTGCTGCGCGAGGTCTGGGGCCCGCAGTACGGCACCGAGACCCACTACCTGCGGGTCTACCTCGCCCAGCTGCGGCGCAAGCTGGAGCCGGTGCCGTCGCGGCCGAAGTACCTGATCACCGAGGCGGGGATGGGGTACCGGTTCGACGGCTGAGCCGGTCTCAGCGGCCGAAGTCCTGGGTCCAGTACCCGTCGGCCAGTCCGACGCCGATCGTGGTCAGCGAGCAGTTCAGGATGTTCTTCCGGTGCCCGGGGGACTCCATCCAGTCCTGCACCACGGTCGCCGCGTCCGGCTGGCCCATCGCGATGTTCTCCGCGCCGGGGGAGTCGTAGCCCGCCGCGGTGATGCGGTCGGCGAAGTCCCGGCCGTCGCGGCTGTCGTGGGCGAAGTAGCCCTGGGCGGCCATGTCCTCGCTGTGGCCCTGGGCGGCCGCGCTGATCCGCGGGTCGGCCCGCAGTGCACCGCAGCCCGCGGCGGCCCGCTCGGCGTTGGTCAGCTCCACGACCCGGGCGAGCTCGCCGGACAGCCCGGCCACGACACTCCTCGCCGACGGGGCCGTCGGGCGCGCCGTGGGGACCGGCCCTGCGGCGCGACCGGCGGCGGGCCCGGCCGCTCCGGCCGCGGCGGTGGCCGCCTCGTGCGCGGAGAGCGCGTCGAGCGCGGTCCGGGCGGAGGAGCCCGGGTCGGCCGGGGCCGCGGCGAGCGCACCGCGGACGAGCGCGGCGCCGTCGACCGGGGCGCCGTCACCGGCCTGCGCCGGGGCCGTCGTCGCGTGGGCGGCACCGACCGCCCGGAGCGGCAGGGTGTCGGAGACCGGTCCGCCGGGCCGTCCGGCGTCGGGCGAGCCCCCTGTGGTGAGCGCCGGTGCGGCGAGCGGGGCGGCCATGGCCAGCACGGCACCGGCCCCCACCCCGCCGAGCACGGCGCTCGCGGCGCGCGGTGTGCGTCGTCGGGTCACGGTCGCGTAACGTAGCAGCACTGTGAGTGGCAACACGGATTCGACCGTTCGGCTGATCGCATGGGTCCAGGGGGAGGTGCAGGGCGTCGGTTTCCGCTGGTGGACGCGGTCGCGGGGGCTCGAGCTCGGCCTCGTCGGCCAGGCCCGCAACCTGTCCGACGGCCGGGTCGCGGTGACCGCGGAGGGTGACCGCGCCTCCTGCGACCGCCTGCTGGAGCTGCTGCGCGGCGGGGACACCCCGGGGCGGGTGACGTCGGTGTCGGAGCAGTGGGCTGAGCCGTCCGGGGCATTTTCCGGGTTCGTCGAGGCCTGACCGCTCAGTTCTGTCGGTGCGGGGGTCTACACCTGTGCCCACACCGACCCCCGGAGGCCCCGATGCCCGTCCAGATGAACCCGTACCTGCACTTCGACCACCAGGCGCGCGAGGCGATGGAGTTCTACCGCTCCGTACTGGGGGGCGAGCTGCAGGTCATGACCTTCGGTGACATGGGCGCCGAGGGCCCCGTCCCGCCGCCGGACGGCGTGATGCACGCCTACCTCGGCACCCCCGACGGCTTCGCACTCATGGCCTCCGACGGCGACCCGCAGCGCCCGGTGGGGCCGCCGTCGGGCATCTCGGTCAGCCTGTCCGGCGACGACCCGGAGAAGCTGCGCGGCTTCTTCGCCGGGCTCGCCGAGGGCGGCGTCGTCGACGTCGCGATGGAGAAGCAGATGTGGGGCGACGAGTTCGGCCAGCTCACCGACCGGTTCGGCGTCCGCTGGCTGGTCAACGCCTCGGCGCCGACCGCCTGAGGTGCGCGGGCGGGCCGCCGGGCACGACGGCCCGCCCGGCTACCCTGTGGGCCCCGCGCACCTGGAGATCCCCGCCCGTGCACCTGAAGACGCTGACGATGAAGGGCTTCAAGTCCTTCGCCTCGGCCACCACGCTGCGCCTGGAACCGGGGATCACCTGCGTCGTCGGGCCGAACGGATCGGGCAAGTCGAACGTCGTCGACGCGATCAGCTGGGTGCTCGGTGAGCAGGGCGCCAAGGCGCTGCGCGGCGGCAAGATGGAGGACGTGATCTTCGCCGGCACGTCCGGCCGGGCGGCGCTGGGCCGCGCCGAGGTCACCCTCACCATCGACAACTCCGACGGCGCCCTGCCGATCGACTACTCCGAGGTCTCGGTGACCCGCCGGATGTTCCGCGACGGCGCCGGCGAGTACGAGATCAACGGCTCCCGCGCCCGGCTGCTCGACGTGCAGGAGCTGCTCAGCGACTCCGGTATCGGCCGGGAGATGCACGTCATCGTCGGGCAGGGCCAGCTCGACGGGGTCCTGCAGTCCAAGCCGGAGGACCGCCGCTCCTACATCGAGGAGGCCGCCGGGGTCCTCAAGCACCGCAAGCGCAAGGAGAAGGCGCTCCGCAAGCTCGACGCGATGCAGGCCAACCTCACCCGGCTCACCGACCTCACCGCCGAGCTGCGCCGCCAGCTCAAGCCGCTGGGCCGCCAGGCCGAGATCGCCCGCCGCGCCCAGGCCGTGCAGACCGAGCTGCGCGACGCCCGGCTCCGTCTGGCCGCCGACGACTACGTGACCCTGTCCGAGGAGACCCGGCGCGAGGAGGCGTCCCAGGAGCAGGCCCGGCGCCGCCGCGCCGAGGTCGAGGAGCAGCTCGACGTCGCCCGCGAGCGCCAGGACGAGCTGGAGACCGCGCTCGCCGCGGACGCGCCGCGGCTGCAGGTCGCCCAGGACACCTGGTACCAGCTCTCCGCGCTGGCCGAGCGGCTGCGCGGCACGGTGCGCCTCGCCGAGGAACGCGTCCGCCACCTCACCTCCTCGGTCGAGGCGGGGCGCACCCCCGGCCGCGACCCGGACGAGACCGAGGCCGAGGCCGACGCGGTCGCCGAGCAGGAGGACGAGCTGGTCGCCGCCGTCGCCGACGCCCGGCGCCTGCTCGACGAGGCCGTCACCGAGAAGGCCGAGCGCGAGCGGACCCTCGCCGCCGCCGAACGCGAGCACCTGGCCGCGGTGCGCGCCATCGCCGACCGCCGCGCCGGGATCGCCACCCTCGCCGGGAAGGCCGACGCGCTGCGCTCCGGGGTCGCCGCGACGGCGGAGGAGATCGAGCGGCTGTCCGAGGCGCTCGCCGAGGCGGGCGCCCGCACCGCCGAGGCCGAGGCCGAGCTGGAGACCGCGCGGGAGTCCCTCGGCGTGTCCGGGGACGGGGCGGACACCGAGGCACTCGCCGTCCGGGTGGAGCAGGCCGAGGCCGCGCACCGCAGCGCGGCCGAGCGGGTCGCCGAGCTGGTCGCCGCCGAACGCGACGCCGAGCAGCGCCGCGCGCACTGGCGGGCCCGGGTCGACGCCCTGCAGGTCGGCCTGGTCCGCCGGGACGGCACCGGCGCCCTGCTCGACTCCGGAGACGACGGGGTGCTCGGCGCCGTCGCCGAGCTCGTCGAGGTCGAGCCGTCCGGGCGGGCCGCGGTCGCCGCGGCGCTGGGCGAGCTGGCCGAGGGCGTCGCCGTCGCCTCCGTGGTCTCCGCTGCCGACGCGCTGCGGTCCCTGCGCCGCGGTGACGCGGGCCGGGCCGCGCTGCTCGTCGGCGCCGGGGCCGCCGGGGCCGACACCTCCGCCGGGCGGGTGCCGGTCCCGGTCCCCGACGGCGCCCCGCCCGCCGGGCGCTGGGCGGCCGCGCTCGTCACCGCCCCGCCCGCGCTCGCCCCGGCGCTGGGGGAGCTGCTGGCCGGGGTGGTCGTCGTCGACGGCCTGGACGCCGCGGCCACCGCCGTCGGGGCCCGGCCGGGGCTGACCGCGGTCACGACCGAGGGGGACCTGCTCACCGCGCACGCCGCCCGCGGCGGTACCGGCGCCGGGGAGGGCGCGCTGCAGCTGCAGGCCGCCGTCGACGACGCGGTCACCGCCCGCGACGCCGTCGACGCCGAGCTGGAGTCGCTGCGCCCCACCTGCGAGGGCGCCCGCGCCGAGGAGACCGCCCGCGGGGCCGACCTGACCGCGGCCCGCGCCGCCGTCGCCGACGCCGACCGGCGCCGCTCGGCCGCCGCCGGCCGGCTCGGGCGGCTCGAACAGGTCGTCACCTCCGCCCGCGCCGAGGCCCAGCGTCTGCGCGACCGCCGCGACACCGTCGAACGGCGGCGGTCGGACTCGCTGATCGAGCTGGAGGCCGCCGAGCACCAGCTGTCGCTGGCCTCCGACGCCCCGGTCGACGACGAGCCCGACACCGAGCTGCGCGACGAGGCCGCCGAGCGGGTCGAACAGGTCCGCTCCGAGGAGGTCGAGTGCCGCCTCGCGCTGCGCACCGCCGAGGAGCGGGCCCGCGCCATCGCCGGGCGCGCCGAGACCCTGCGCCGCCAGGCGCACGGCGAGCGCCTCGCCCGGTCCCGGGCCGCCGCCGCGGCCGCCGAACGGGAGCGGGCCTCGGAGGTCGCCCGGCTCGTCGTCGACGCCGGGCAGGTCGCCGCCGAGCGGATCGAACGCTCCCTGGCCGCCGCGGGCGCGGAGCGCGACGAGATCCAGGCCGCACGCGCCGAACGCGAGCGCGCCCACACCGAGGCCCGCGACACCACCACGAAGCTCACCGCGCTGCTGGAGAAGCTCACCGACGCCGTCCACCGCGACGAGATGGTGCGCCAGCAGACCCGGATGCGCCTGGAGCAGCTGACCGAGAAGATCCTCGGCGACCACGGCATCGGCGTCGACGACCTCGTCGCCGAGTACGGGCCCGAGGTCCCGGTGCCGCCGTCGGCGGCCGAGACCGCCGAGTACGAGGCCGCCCGCGAGCGCGGCGAGCAGGTCTCCGCGCCGCCGCCCGTCCCGTTCGACCGGCCCACCCAGGAACGCCGCCTCAGGCGGGCGGAGAAGGACCTGTCGCTGCTCGGCAAGGTCAACCCACTCGCGCTGGAGGAGTTCGCGGCGCTGGAGGAGCGCTACAAGTTCCTGTCCACCCAGCTCGAGGACCTCAAGAACACCCGCCGCGACCTGCTCACCGTCGTCCGCGAGGTCGACGACAAGATCCTCGAGGTCTTCACCACCGCCTACCACGACGTCGCCGCCGAGTTCGAGACCGTGTTCGCGACGCTGTTCCCCGGCGGCGACGGCAGGCTCGTGCTCACCGACCCCGACGACATGCTCACCACCGGCATCGAGGTCGAGGCCCGCCCGCCGGGCAAGAAGGTCAAGCGGCTGTCGCTGCTGTCCGGCGGGGAGCGCTCGCTGACCGCGATGGCGCTGCTCGTCGCGATCTTCCGGGCGCGGCCCTCGCCGTTCTACGTCCTCGACGAGATCGAGGCCGCCCTCGACGACGTCAACCTGCGCCGGCTGATCTCGCTGATGGAGGAGCTGCGCGAGACCAGCCAGCTCATCGTCATCACCCACCAGAAGCCGACGATGGAGGTCGCCGACGCCCTCTACGGCGTCTCGATGCGCGGCGACGGCATCACCCAGGTCATCTCCCAGCGCCTGCGTCCCGCCTCCTGACCGGCTGACCGGCCCGTCCCGCGCGCCGCGTCGGCCGGGCGTGGCAGGGTGGCGTCGTGACCACGCAGACCCTCTGGATCGTCGTCGCGATCGTCGTGGCGGTGTTGCTGATCGCCGTCGTCGCAGGGCTGGTGACCGCCCGCCGACGGCGCATCAGCCTGCGGTCCGACGAGCAGCAGCGCGAGCTCGGGACCGGTACGGACGAGCCACCGCGCACCGGCGGCAGCTACCAGGCCGGGGGCGGGTTCGCGTTCTCCTCCGGGACGGCCACCGCCCCCGAGCGGCCGCGCGCCCCCGGCGACGACGCCCCGACCGCCGATGCCCCGACCCCCGCCACCCCGGTCGCTCCGGCGCCGCCCGCCGAGGCCGCCGACGCGCCGACCGCCGACGAGGTCCGGACCCCGCCCGGCGGCACACCCGTCGTCGACGGGGCCACCGAGGCACGCACCCCGCCCGGGGGCATCCCGGTCAGCACCGCCCCGCCGGTCCCGTCGACCGCGCCGCCCAGCAGCCCGACCGTCCCCACCGAGCAGACCGGGACCGTCACCGGCACCCCGGACGCCCGCGTCATCGACACGGCCGAGGCCAGCAAGGACCCGGCCACCCGCCAGCTCCGCCGCCCCGAGGGCCCCTCCGGGACCGCCGGGACACTGGCGACGCCCGACGGCGGCACCACCGAGCAGATCCCGGCCCCACCCGCCGCGAGCGCCCCGACCGAGCCGGTCGTCCGTCCGGAGACGGCGCCGAGCGCCCCGACCGAGCCGGTCGCGCGCCCGGAGACGGCGGACCCGCAGGCCCCGGTCGCCCCGGGCGCACCCACCGAGGAGATCGCCCCGGCCGAGGGCCGGATCGGCCGGCTGCGCGGCAGGCTGTCCCGCTCGCGCTCCGGGCTCGGCCAGAGCCTGCTGGGCCTGCTCGGCGCCGGCGACCTCGACGAGGAGTCGTGGGAGGACGTCGAGGCCACCCTGCTGCAGGCCGACCTGGGCCCCGAGACGACCTCCGAGATCGTCGGGAAGCTGCGCGAGCAGATCGCCACCCGCGGGGTCCGCACCGCCGAGGCGGCCCGCGCCGCCCTGCGTGACGTGCTCGTCGAGGCACTCGGCACCGGCCAGGACCGCTCCGTGCACGCGCTGCCGCACGACGGGCGCCCCGCGGTGCTGCTGGTCGTCGGCGTCAACGGCACCGGCAAGACCACCACCACCGGCAAGCTCGCCCGGGTGCTGGTCGCCGGCGGGCACCGGGTGACCCTCGGCGCGGCCGACACCTTCCGTGCCGCCGCCGCCGAGCAGCTCGTCACCTGGGGCCAGCGCTCCGGTGCGGGTGTCGTACGCGGACCCGAGGGCGCCGACCCTGCCTCGGTCGCCTTCGACGCCGTCAAGCGCGGCTCCGACGACGGGGTGGACGCCGTCCTGCTCGACACCGCGGGCCGGCTGCACACCAAGACCGGCCTGATGGACGAGCTCGGCAAGGTCAAGCGCGTCGTCGAGAAGCAGGCCCGGGTCGACGAGGTCCTGCTCGTCCTCGACGCCACCACCGGCCAGAACGGGCTCACCCAGGCGCGGGTGTTCGGTGAGGTCGTGGACGTCACCGGGGTGGTGCTCACCAAGCTCGACGGCACCGCCAAGGGCGGCATCGTGTTCCGCGTCCAGCGCGAGCTGGGGGTGCCGGTCAAGCTCGTCGGGCTCGGCGAGGGGCCCGACGACCTGGCCCCGTTCGAGCCCGCCGCGTTCGTCGAGGCACTGCTCGACTGAGGTCGCGGCGCGGGCCGTCCCGGACGGCCCGCGCCGTGCGCCACGTCACGAACCGGACCATCCGGATGACCTTCGGTCCTCCGGATCCGGTTGGGTAACCCAACCGTCATCCGGCTGGGCGTCCTGTTAACCGTCACGAAACGGACAGGCGCCGAATGCGAAACACGGGATCACCATTCTTCCTCCCCAGTCAGCCAGATGGACGGACATGGGAGGAACAGTGCCTGCAGAGGCCCTCAACGGCGGCGACACCGCCTGGATCCTGGCGAGCGCCGCGCTCGTACTGCTCATGACACCGGGGGTCGCGCTGTTCTACGGCGGCCAGGCCCGGTCCAAGAGCGTGCTGAACATGATGATGATGTGCTTCAGCTCGCTGGGCCTCGTCGGTGTCCTCTGGATCCTGTTCGGCTACTCGATGACCTTCGGCCCTGACCTCGGCGGCGGTCTGCTGGGCGACCCGTTCGCCTACTTCGGCCTCACCGCGATCCTGGCGAACGACCAGGCCGCCGAGGCGCTGCCGCAGCTGGCCTTCGTCAGCTTCCAGGCGATGTTCGCGATCCTGACGGTCGCGCTGATCGCCGGTGCCGCCGCGGACCGCATGAAGTTCGGCGCCTGGATGCTCTTCTCCGGCCTGTGGGCCGTCCTGGTCTACTTCCCGATCGCGCACTGGGTCTTCGACCTGGAGCAGGGCTGGATCGCCACCTCGCTGGGCGCGCTCGACTTCGCCGGCGGCACCGCCGTCCACATCAACGCCGGTATGGCCGCCCTGGTCCTCTGCATCATCCTCGGCAAGCGCCGCGGCTGGCCGCGTGAGGCCATGCGCCCGCACAACCTGACCATGGTCATGCTCGGTGCCGGTCTGCTCTGGTTCGGTTGGTTCGGGTTCAACGCCGGTTCCTCCGGCAAGGCCGACTGGGCCGCCGCCTACGCCTTCACCAACACCATCGCCGCCACCGCCGCCGCCATCCTCGGCTGGCTGGTGATCGAGAAGATCCGCTACGGCAAGGCCACCTCGCTCGGCGCCGCCTCCGGCATCGTCGCGGGTCTGGTCGCGATCACCCCGGCCTGCGCCTCGGTCTCCCCGCTGGGCGCGCTCGCCATCGGTGTCCTCGCCGGTGCGCTGTCGGCCTACGCGGTCGGCTGGAAGTACAAGCTCGGCTACGACGACTCGTTCGACGTCGTCGGCGTCCACCTCGTCGCCGGCCTCTGGGGCACCCTGGCCATCGGGTTCTTCGCCACCGACATCGCCCCCGACGAGACCAACGGCCTGTTCTACGGCGGCGGCGTCGACCAGCTCTGGCGCCAGGCCGTGGCCGCGCTCGCCACGCTGGTCTACTGCGGCATCGTGACCGCGATCATCGCGCTCATCGTCAAGGCCACCCTGGGCCTGCGCGTCGAGGACGAGGCCGAGCAGGCCGGCATCGACGAGGCGGAGCACGCCGAGACCGGCTACGAGTTCTCCGGCCTGCGCGGCGGCAGCGGTCTCGGCTCCCCGCCGAAGCCCGCCACCGAGGCGAAGGCCACCCCCGCCGCGAAGCAGGAGGTCTGACCCGTGAAGCTCGTGACCGCCATCGTCAAGCCGTTCGTCCTGGAGGACGTCAAGGGCGCCCTGGAGCAGATCGGCGTGCTCGGTCTGACCATCAGCGAGGTCCAGGGCTACGGCCGCCAGAAGGGCCACACCGAGGTCTACCGGGGCGCGGAGTACTCGGTCGACTTCGTGCCGAAGGTCCGCGTCGAGGTCGTGGTCGACGACGCGCTGCAGGACAAGGTCGTCGACGCGGTCGTCGAGGCCGCCCGCACCGGCAAGATCGGTGACGGCAAGGTCTGGGTGACCCCGGTCGAGACCGTGGTCCGCGTCCGTACCGGAGAACGCGGCGCCGACGCCATCTGACCGACGGTCCCTCGCGACGGCCCGTCGCGCTCCCTTCCCGGAGTGCGGCGGGCCGTCCGCCGTCCGGACTCGAAACGGACATCACGGCATGTATGCGGTCCACTACTCGAACGAATAGGAAGCGGGTGGCGCGAGGCGATGACGGTCCTCGGGTCGGGCGAAGCGGCGGACCTGGTCAAGGCGAAATCGGTCCTCCTGGAATCCAACGGCCGGCACCACCACGGCCCGGAGGCGTTGCGGGCCGCGCTGGTCGACCTGCACGACTTCTGGCTCTCCTCCCGGTGCGCGGCACTCGGGGTCGGCGGTGACGGCAGCGGGACGGCGCTGGCGGCCGTCGGTGCCCTCGGCCGGCGCGAGCTCTGCCCCTGGTCCGACCTCGACCTCGTGCTCCTGCACGACGGCCGGACCGACGTCGACGCGCTCGCGGAGAAGCTCTGGTACCCGCTCTGGGACGCCGGGATCGGCCTCGACCACTCCGTGCGCACCCCCGGACAGGCCGTCCAGATCGCGGCGACCGACCTGCGGGCGGCCTTCGGGCTGCTGGAGCTGCGGCACGTCGCCGGGGACGCGACGCTCACCGGCACGGTCCGCGACGCCGTCCGCGCGGCCTGGCGGGCCGGGATGCGCAGCCGCTTCGACGAGATCGTCGACACCACCACCGACCGCTGGCGGCGCAACGGCGACGTCGCCCACCGCGTCGAGCCGGACCTGAAGAACGGCCACGGCGGCCTGCGGGACGTGCAGCTGCTCGACGCCCTGGCCACCGCCCAGCTCGTCGACCGGCCGGGGGTCGACGTCGTCGCGGCCCGTGCGCTGCTGCTGGACGTGCGCACCGAGCTGCACCGGCTCTCCGGCCGGGCCCGCGACGTCCTGCGCGCCCAGGAGGCCGACGACATCGCCACGATCCTCGACGTCGGGGACCGCTTCGACCTGGCCCGCGCCCTGTCCGGGGCGGCGCGAGCGGTCGCCTTCGCGACCGAGGTCGGGCTGCGCCAGGCCCGCAACGCGCTGCCCCGCCGGGGGCTCGCCGCGCTCCGCCGCCCGCCGGTGCGACGGCCGCTGGACTCCGGCGTCGTCGAGCACGCGGGGGAGGTCGGGCTCGCCCGCGACGCGTCCGCGACGAAGGACCCGGCCCTGGTCCTGCGGGTCGCCGCCACCGCCGCCCGCACCGGGTTGCCGATCTCCGCGGGCACCCTGTCCCGGCTCGCCGACACCGCCCCGGAGCTGCGTGCGCCGTGGCCGCGGACCGCCCTGGCCGAGCTGCTCGCCCTGCTCGGGACCGGCAAGGCCGCCGTCGCGGTGGTCGAGTCGCTGGACCGCACCGGGCTGTGGGGGCGGCTGTTCCCCGAGTGGGGCGCCGTCCGCGACCTGCCGCCGCGGGACCGCACACACGTCTGGACCGTCGACCGCCACCTCGTCGAGGTCTGTGCCGAGGCCGCCCGGCTCACCACCCGGGTGGCGCGCCCGGACCTGCTCGTGGTCGGCGCGTTGCTGCACGACATCGGCAAGGGCCGCGGCGGCGACCACTCGGTGGTGGGGGAGTCGCTGGTCCGCCAGATCGGTGAACGGCTGGGGCTGCGCGAGGGTGACCTCGTACTGCTCGCGGCGATGGTCCGCCACCACCTGCTGCTGCCGCACACCGCGACCCGTCGCGACCCGGAGGACCCGGCGACGGTGTCGCGGGTGCTCGACACGCTGCGCGGGGCGGTCGCACCGGCCGGCCGGGGCGACGCCGACGTGGCGCTGCTCGTCGAGCTGCTCGACGCGCTGGCCGAGGCCGACTCGCTCGGCACCGGGCCCGGCGTCTGGAGCCCGTGGCGGCGCACCCTGATCCAGGGGCTGGCCGGGCGCTGCCTGTCCGCGCTCGACGGCCGCCCGTTCGTCGCACCCGGCCCGCCGGACCCGGCCCACCAGGAGATGGTCGACGCCGTCACGACGGCGGGGGAGCCGCAGGTCCACTTCTCCGGCGACGACGACCTCTCGTCGGTCACCGTCGCGCTGCCCGACGGGCGCGGGGTGCTGTCGGCCGTCGCCGGGGTGCTCGCCCTGCACTCGCTGCAGGTGCACACCGCCGACGTGAACGTGTCCGACGGGGTCGCGGTCGAGACGTTCGCGGTGACCCCGCGGTTCGGCGGCCTGCCCGACCCGGCGCTGGTCCGCTCGGACCTGATGCGGGTGCGCGCCGGGTCGCTGGACCTGGTGCAGGCGCTGGCCCGCAAGGAACGCGACTACGCGCCGTCGACGCCCGAGGTGGAGCGGACCTCCCCGCCGCGGGTGCTGTGGTTCGACGACGAGGCCACCGGCGCGGTCGTGCTGGAGCTGCGCGGCACCGACCGCATCGGGCTGCTCCACCACGTCACCGCCGCCCTCGAACGGACCGGGGTCGACCTCGGCTGGGCCCGGGTGGAGACCCTCGGCGCCTCGGTCGTCGACTCCTTCGGCATCGGCGGAAGCCCGGACCGGGTCGCCCGCACCGCCATCGAGTCCGCGGTCCTCACGGTGGCCGCCGGGCGGGGTGAGACCCGACCGGCCACGTGACGCCGGTCGTGTCGTCGTGCAACAGCGGCCGCCCGGCGACGGTCGTGCTCGGCGCCGGTGCGGGCACGCCCGGTGCCGTGCGCGACGAGGAGCGTCGACGTGGACACCGGGAACACCGCCCACCTGCCCGGCAGCGCCGCCCTGGTCATGCTCATGACCCCGGGGCCGGCGCTGTTTCCGGCTCGCGATCCGGCTGACGTACCGGTTCGGTCACGACGACCCGCCCGACGTCGTCGCGATCGACGGGATCGGCGGGTCATCGGCATGCTGATGGTCGGTCTCGTCGCCACCGACGTGGTCGACCCGGCGGGCGCCGACGACCGGTTCTACGTCGGCGGTCTCGCCCAGCTCGGCACGCAGGCGCTGTCGGTGCTGGTCGCGGCGGTGTCGGCGTCCGGGATGACGGCGCTGATCGCCTGGGTGGTGTCGCGGACGGTCGGCTTCCGCGCCGCCCCCGTCGACGGGCACGGCGGCCTCGACGAGGCCGAGCACGCCGAGACCGCGTAGGAGTTCAGCACGATCCGCACGGCGGGCCGCGGGCCGGCCGCACGGATCACCGAGGAGGGGGACCGATGAAGCTGGTGACCGCGATCGTCAAGCCGTTCGTCCTGGGCGAGGTCAAGGACGCGCTCGAGCGCCTCGGAGTACTGGGGCTGACCGTCTCGGAGGTGCAGGGTTTCGGCCGCCAGAAGGGACACACCGAGGTCTACCGGGGCGCGGAGTACTCGGTCGACTTCGTGCCCAAGGTCAAGATCGAGGTCGTCGTCGACGACGGGCAGGCAGAGCGGGTCGTGCAGGCGGTCGTCGACGCCGCGCACACCGGCCGGATCGGCGACGGCAAGGTCTGGGTCGTCCCGGTGGAGAACGTCGTCCGCGTCCGCACCGGGGAGCGCGGCTCCGACGCCTTGTAGCCGCCCGGTAGCCCTGCGGCCGACCGGGTGATCGTCACCGGCGACCGGGCGGACACTCCGGGTGATCGGAACGATCCGGGCGTCCGGACCGTTTCACCGCACATGACCACCGCCCGTGCCGTGCCGACCGGCGCCGTCCCGCCGACCCGCGACATCGAGCACCGCTCCGCCGATCCCGACGATGCCGGTCCGACCGGGGGGCCCGCCGTCGTGCCGCACGTCGGCCCGGTGGCCGCCGCCCCGTCCGGCGACGGTCCGGCGCCGCCGCTGGTCGTCGTGCTGCCGGGGCGGACGCTGCTGCTCGTCGCGGGCCTGCCGGGGGCGGGCAAGTCCACCCTGCTCGCCGGGCTCGACGCCCCCGCGGGCACCCGGGTCCTCGACTCCGGGGCCACCCGGGCGGTGCTCGCGCGGCTGCTCCCGGCCGCGACGCCGTACCCGGCCTACCGGTGGCTGACCCACCTGACGCACCGGGCGTCGGTGGTCACCGCGGCGCTCGGACCCGCGGACACCGTCGTGGTCCATCTGCCCGCGACCGCGCCCCGGGTGCGCGCCGCGGTCCGCGCACTGGCCCGTCTCGGCGGCCGCGCACCGCACCTGCTGTGGCTCGACACCGCCCCTGACCAGGCACTCGACGGCCAGCACGCCCGCGGACGGGTGGTCCGGTCGCGACCGTTCGCGGCGCACGCGCGGCGCGCCCGCGACACCGCCGACGCCCTGCTGGCGGGCACCGAGACCGGCTGGTCCTCGGTCCGTCGCACCGATCGCTCCGGTGCCCGTGGGGGACTGGCGCTGGCCAAGTAGGCTGGTAAGGGTGTTCGACTCCCTCTCCGAGCGGCTCGGATCCACGCTGCGCGATCTGCGCGGCAAGGGCCGGCTCTCCGACGCCGACATCGACGCCACCGCGCGCGAGATCCGGATCGCGCTGCTGGAGGCGGACGTCGCCCTGCCGGTGGTGCGCGGGTTCATCACGCGCATCAAGGACCGGGCCAAGGGAACGGAGGTCTCCCAGGCCCTGAACCCGGCCCAGCAGGTCGTCAAGATCGTCAACGAGGAGCTCGTCGCGATCCTCGGCGGCGAGACGCGGCGGCTGCACCTGTCCAAGGAACCGCCGACGGTCATCATGCTGGCCGGTCTGCAGGGTGCCGGTAAGACGACCCTGGCCGGCAAGCTCGCGCGCTGGCTGCGGGGGCAGGGGCACACCCCGCTGCTCGTGGCGTGCGACCTGCAGCGTCCCAACGCGGTCAACCAGCTGCAGATCGTCGGTGAGCGCGCCGGCGTCCCGACCTACGCGCCGCACCCCGGCGCCACCGGGTCCGGTGAGCTGCCCGAGGGCCCCGGCGACCCGGTCGGCGTCGCCCGCGACGGCATCGCGCACGCCCGCGACAAGCAGTACGACGTGGTCGTCGTCGACACCGCGGGCCGCCTGGGCGTCGACGAGGAGCTGATGCGCCAGGCGTCCGACATCCGGGACGCGGTGCAGCCCGACGAGGTCCTCTTCGTCGTCGACGCGATGATCGGTCAGGACGCCGTGGCCACGGCCGAGGCGTTCCGCGACGGCGTCGGCTTCACCGGTGTCGTGCTCACCAAGCTCGACGGTGACGCCCGCGGCGGTGCCGCGCTGAGCGTCCGCGAGGTCACCGGCCAGCCGATCCTCTTCGCCTCCAACGGCGAGAAGCTCGAGGACTTCGACGTCTTCCACCCCGACCGGATGTCCTCGCGCATCCTCGGGATGGGCGACCTGCTCACCCTCATCGAGCAGGCCGAGCAGGTCTTCGACGCCGAGCAGTCCGCGGCCGCCGCCGCGAAGATCAGCTCCGGCGAGCTGTCCCTGGAGGACTTCCTCCAGCAGATGCTGCAGCTGCGCAAGATGGGGCCGATCGGCAACATCCTCAACATGCTCCCGGGGATGAACTCCGGGCAGGCGAAGGCCGCGCTCGAGCAGGTCGACGACCGTCAGATCGACCGCCTGCAGGCGATCATCCGCGGTATGACCCCCGCCGAGCGGGAGGACCCGAAGATCATCAACGCGTCGCGCCGCCAGCGCATCGCGACCGGGTCCGGCGTGTCGGTCTCCGACGTGAACGACCTGGTCAACCGCTTCTTCGAGGCGCGCAAGATGATGAAGCAGATGGCCGGCCAGTTCGGCTTCGGCGGCGGCGGGCGCAGCGCGACCAAGAAGGTCCCGAAGAATCCGCGCAAGGCCCGGCAGGCCAAGAAGGGCCGGCGCAGCGGCAACCCCGCGAACCGCGCCGCGGCCGGGGCGCCGGACCTGTCGAACCTGCCGCCGAGCCTGCAGCAGCTCCCGCCCGGACTGGGCAACCTCGACCAGCTGCCGCCCGGGTTCGACCCGTCGAAGCTGAACTTCGGCAAGAAGAAGTAGCTAGGGTCGCCCCCCATGACCGATCTTCCGGCCGCGGGGTGGCGGCTCCGCGGAACGCTGCTGGGCCCCGACGGTGCCGCGGGCGCCGATCTGTACGTCGACGGCTCCGGGCGGGTCAGCCCGGAGCCGCTGCCCGGGGCGGAGGACCTGGTGACCGACGGCTGGATCGTCCCCGGCCTGGTCGACGCGCACTGCCACGTCGGGGTCGGCCCGGACGGCCCGGTCACCGACCTGGAGGAGTGCGTGGCCCAGGCCCGCGCCGACCGCGACGCGGGCACCCTGCTGCTGCGCGACTGCGGGTCCCCGGTCGACACCTCGCCGCTGCAGGCCCGCGAGGACCTGCCCGAGATCATCCGGGCCGGGCGGCACGTCGCCCGCTCGAAGCGCTACATCCCGGGGCTCGCCGCCGAGCTCGACGACCCGCGCCTGCTCGTCGACGAGGTCCGGACCCAGGCCGCCCGCGGCGACGGCTGGGTCAAGCTCGTGGGGGACTGGATCGACCGCGCGGCGGGCCCCGACGCCGACCTCGCCCCGCTCTGGCCGGACGAGGTGCTCGCCGATGCCATCGCCGCGGCCCACGGGGCAGGCGCCCGCGTCACCGCGCACGTCTTCGGCACCGAGGCGCTGCCCGGGCTGATCCGGGCCGGGATCGACTGCATCGAGCACGGCACCGGGCTCTCCGACGAGCTCATCGACGAGATGGCCGCCCGCGGCACCGCCCTGGTGCCGACCCTGATCAACGTCGAGACCTTCCCCGGCATCGCCGAGAAGGCGACGCGCTACCCCCGCTACGCCGGCCACATGCGTGACCTGCACGCCCACGCCTGGGAGACCGTCGGGCGCGCGATCGAGGCCGGGGTCCCGGTCTACGCGGGCACCGACGCCGGCGGCGGCATCCGGCACGGCCGGATCGCCGACGAGATCGCCGAGCTGGCCCGCGCCGGGCACCCGGACCCGATCGGCGCCGCGAGCTGGGCCGCGCGGTCCTGGCTGGGCCGCCCGGCGGGTCCGGTGCCCGGTGCGCCGGCCGACCTGGTCGTGTACGACCGCGACCCGCGGGAGGATCTCGGCGTGCTGCGGGCCCCGTCGGTGGTACTGATCCGCGGACGTCGGGTATCAACGGGGGCATGAGCAGTTCGCCCGGTTCGCCGCCGGGACCGCCCGGAGCCTCCGCCGACGACCCGGCCGGCTCCACCCCGCCCGATGCCGCCGCGCCGCCGCCCGCCGCGCCGCCACGCGCCGGGCCGCCGCCCGCCGGGTGGCCGGGCGGGCCCGGGCAGTACGGCCCCGCCGGGCCCGGGCAGTACGGCCCCGCCGGGCCCGGGCAGTACGGCCCGGGTGGGCCGGCGCCGCACGGCCCGGGCGCGCCGTACGGTCCGCCGCCGCGGCGCGGGCTGTTCGGGATCGAGCCGTCGCCGCCCCCGCCGCGCCCGTTCCGCGGGCTGCTCGCCTTCCTGGTCGTCGAGATCGTGTTCCTCGGCTCGTCGTTCCTGCTGGCGCTGGGCCTGGGGGAGGTCGACTCCGCGCAGGAGGTCCTGCTCGCGATCGTCGTCCCGACGATCCTGGCCGCGCTCACGTGCGTCGTCTGGACCCGGGTGTTCGGCAGCGGGCCCGTGACCGACCTGGGCCTGCGGTTCCGCTGGGAGGACGTCGGCATCGGGCTGCTGATCGGCGTCGCCGGCCTGTTCGTGACGATCCCGGCCGCGCTGGCCTACCTCTACCTGGTCGGCCCGGACCTGACGACCTCGGTCGGCGTCGCCTTCGAGGGCATCCGCACGACGTGGCCGGTCGCGCTGGCCGTGATGGTCGGCGTCGTGGTGGTCGCCCCGGTCTGCGAGGAGATCGTCTACCGCGGCCTGCTGTGGAACGCCATCGCCCACCGGGTCGGCAACCGGTGGGTCGTGTTCGTGCTGACCACGGCGGTGTTCGCGCTGGCCCACCTGGAGTTCCTGCGCGCGCCACTGCTGTTCGTCGTCGCCCTGCCGCTGGGGGTCGCCCGGCTGCTGACCGGCCGCGTCACCGCCGGGATCGTAGCCCATGCGGTCAACAACTTCCTGCCCGGGCTGGCCCTGGCCCTCATGCTGGTCGGGGCCTTTCCCGCGGTCTGAACGACGTCTGGCAGAATGGTCGATCGGGTCCGTGGCCGGCCCTCTACCTGCCACGGCCGACACCTACGAGTGAGCGAGCCCGTAACCCCACGCGAGGCCGGCTGACTCATCGCAGCACGAATCGACATTCGCGAGGAGCACCACAGCGTGGCCGTCAAGATCAAGCTGATGCGTCTGGGCAAGATCCGTCAGCCGTACTACCGCGTCGTCGTCGCGGACTCCCGTACGCGCCGCAACGGCCGGGCCATCGAGACGATCGGCAAGTACCACCCGAAGAACGAGCCGAGCCTGATCGAGATCGACTCGGACCGTGCGCAGTACTGGCTGGGCGTCGGCGCGCAGCCGACCGAGTCGGTGCAGAACCTGCTCGAGATCACCGGCGACTGGCAGAAGTTCAAGGGTCTGCCGGGCACCGAGGGCACCCTGAAGCCGCAGGTCGAGAAGGTCGACAAGCTGGCCCGCTTCAACGAGGCGCTGGCGGCGGCGAACGAGGAGCCGACCACCGCGGCCACCACCCCGAAGAAGAAGGGTGGCGACCGCGCCGGCAAGACCGCTGACGCCGCCCCGGCCGAGGCCGCGACGAAGAGCGACGACGTCGCCGACGCGACCAAGGACGCGGCCGAGCCGGCCACCGAGTCGACCCAGTCGTGACCCTCATGGCGGACGCGCTCGAGCACCTCGTGCGCGGCATCGTCGACCACCCCGACGACGTCCGGGTGGACCTGGTCACCGGGCGTCGCGGCCGGATCCTCGAGGTCCGGGTGCACCCCGACGACCTCGGCAAGGTGATCGGCCGGGGTGGCCGCACCGCCACCGCCCTGCGCAACGTCATCGGTGGTGTGGGCGGTCGCGGCGTGCGCGTCGACGTCGTCGACACCGACCGGTGACGAGTTCCGCACCCGACGACGCCGGCCAGGTCCTGGTCGGCGTCGTCGTGCGCGTGCACGGTCTGCGCGGCGAGGTCGTCGTCGAGCCCCGCACCGACGCACCGGCGGAGCGGTTCGCGCCCGGTGCCGTGCTGCAGGGTCACCGGCCCCGCGCGGCGGGCCCCGGGCCGCTCACCGTCACCGGTGCGCGCGCCCACTCGGGCCGCTGGCTCGTGCTCTTCGAGGGCGTCGCCGACCGCGACGCCGCCGAGGCCCTGCGCGGGGTCCAGCTCCGGCTGCCGACCTCCGCACTCGCCGAGCCGGAGGACCCGGAGGAGTTCCACGTCCACCAGCTGACCGGTCTGCGGGCCGAGCTGGTCGACGGGACCGAGGCGGGCACCGTCACCGACGTCGTCCACGGCCCCGGCGGGTCCCTGCTGGTCGTCCGGCGGCCGGCCGGGCACGAGGCGCTCGTCCCGTTCGTCGGGGCGATCGTGCCCACCGTCGACGTGGCCGGCGGACGCGTGGTCCTCGACCCGCCCGACGGGCTGCTCGACCCGCAGGACTGATCCCGGCCCGGCACCCCTCGTGGTGCCGGGCCGTTCTCACGACCGAGGCGTCAACCAGGGTTGACAGCGCCCCCGCTGTCAACCTATGTTGACAGCCATGAGTGATGCGACGGCGGTGGCCGCGGCGGCGTCCAGCACGGACCCGGCCGTGGGGCTGCGGGCGGTGGTGGCCCTGCGCGAGCTGCAGGAGTCCCTGGAGCAGCTGCAGGTCACCAGCGCCCGCAACCAGGGCTGGTCCTGGCAGCAGATCGCCGACGCACTGCGGATCAGCCGGCAGGCGGTGCACAAGAAGTACCGCGGGCTCGGCCTGTAGAGGGGAGACGCACGTGTTCTTCGAGCGGTTCAGCGACGAGGCCCGTGAGGTCGTCGTCGCGGCACAGGAGCAGGCGCGGACGCGGTGCGCGCCACGGATCGGCCCGGAGCACCTGCTCCTCGGGATCCTGGGGCGCCCCGGTACGCCGGGGGAGGAGCTCCTCGCCGACGCCGGGGTCGACGTGGCCGCGGTGGTGTCGGCGCTGCACGCCACCGATCCGGCCCGCGACGACGAGGCGCTCGCCGCCCTCGGCATCGACCTCGACGCCGTCCGGCGGGCCGCGGAGGACGCCTTCGGGCCCGGGGCGCTCGACCGGGTCCGGCGCGGACGCCGGGCCGGGCACATCCCGTTCGAGAAGTCGTCGAAGAAGGTGCTGGAGCTGTCGCTGCGGGAGGCGGTCCGGCTGGGCGACCGGTTCATCGGGACCGAGCACGTCCTGCTCGGGCTGCTGCACCCGGACACCGCGGCCTCGCAGGTGCTCGACCGGTACGGGGTGACGCTGTACGGGACCCGGCGCGCCGTCGGGCGACGGCGGCCCCGCCGGGCGGGCTGAGCGGGCCCGGTCGTCGGCCCGGTCATCGGCTCAGTCGTCGGTGCCGTCCGGGTCGTCCGGGTCCTCGGTCGGGTCCACCCGGGTCTCCGCCGAGCGCACCCCGTCGGTCTCCGACAGCGCGGCGGCCAGGCCGGGCAGGTCGCCCCGGCCGTCGAGACGCAGGGTCAGCGCCGCGACCCGGACGCCGTCGGTGGCCACCGAGCCGCGGTGCACGGCCACCCCCGCCACCGAGAACCCGGCCGCGGTGCAGCGCTCCAGGACCCCGCGCAGGACGCCGTGGCCGTCGTCGTAGCGGATCCGCAGCACCGGCGGGCGACGACGGCGTCGCCGCACCATCCGCGCGACCGGCTGCAGGCCCCGGGTGACCAGGAAGTGCGCCGCCGTCGCCAGGACGGCCAGCGGGGCCAGGCCCGCACCGCACGCCGTCCCGACCGCGGCGGCCAGCCAGATCGTGGCCGCGGTGGTGAGTCCGCGCACGACGTCCTGCCGGACGAAGATCAGCCCGGCGCCGATGAACCCGATCCCGGACACGATCTGGGCCGCGATCCGGGACGGGTCCAGCGAGACGTGCTCGGTCGCGAGCAGGTCGGCGAAGCCGTACTTCGAGGTGACCATGAACACCGCCGCGCCGACGCCGACCAGCACGTGCGTGCGCAGACCGGCGCTCTTCGCGCCGGCCTCGCGTTCCAGGCCGATCGCCGTCGTCAGCAGCAGGGCGAGCAGCACCGGCGGCAGCAGGCTCCACTGCGCCGCCGTCGACCAGAGTGGCTCGGCCCAGGATTCCGACATCGCGTGACCTCCTTCTGCGCGGGGGGACGGGCGCCTGCGACGATCCGCGCCGTGCGGATCGACGTCGTCACCATCTTCCCGTCCTACCTGCAGCCGTTGCGCGAGGCACTGCTGGGACGGGCGATCGACCGCGGGCTGCTCGCCGTCGCGGTGCACGACCTACGGGACTGGACCCACGACGTGCACCAGGCCGTCGACGACTCCCCGTACGGCGGCGGGCCGGGCATGGTCATGCGCCCCCAGGTGTGGGGCGAGGCCCTCGACGACGTGCTGGCCGGCTCCGACCTGCCCGCCCGGCTGGTCGTCCCGACCCCGGCCGGACGGCCGTTCACCCAGGCCACCGCGCACGACTGGGCGACCGAGCAGCGGCTGGTGTTCGCCTGCGGCCGCTACGAGGGCATCGACGAGCGCGTGCTGCTCGACGCCCGGGCCCGCGGCATCACCGTCGACGAGGTGTCGATCGGCGACTACGTGCTCGTCGGCGGGGAGGTCGCCGTGCTCGTGATGGTCGAGGCCGTCGCCCGGCTGCTGCCCGGGGTGCTGGGCAACCCGCGCTCGGCCGCCGAGGACTCCTTCTCCGACGGGCTGCTCGAGGGCCCGTCCTACACCCGTCCCGAGGTGTGGCGGGAGCTGGCCGTGCCGGAGGTGCTCCGCGGCGGCAACCACGCCGCGATCGCCCGCTGGCGGCGCGACCGGGCCCTGGAACGGACCCGGGACCGGCGCCCCGACCTGCTCGACGCGCTCGGACCGGACGCCCTGGACGCCGCCGACCGCGCCGTGCTCGCCGCCGGGCGCCCCGACGACGACGCCGACGCCCCCACCGCCTGAGCGTTCCCGCCGGTGGGCGTCCCGGGCCCGGCTCCGGGGCCGCGCGGGGGACCGTTCCGTCGTCGCCCGGCGGGCCCCCACCGGCGACCGGCGGTGCCCGGTCCGTCCGATACGACCGGGCCTGCGG
This sequence comes from Pseudonocardia tropica, assembly GCF_040105315.1. NCBI lineage: Bacteria > Bacillati > Actinomycetota > Actinomycetes > Pseudonocardiales > Pseudonocardiaceae > Pseudonocardia > Pseudonocardia tropica. The sequence continues at coordinate 360,768 of NZ_JBEDNP010000003.1, read as the reverse complement.
AGCCGCTCCGGAGGCCCTCGCACCACCGGGTGTCCGGAGCGATCTGCCCGTCTGGCACTATGGACGGGTTGCCAGCGCCGCGTGTGGTGCCCGGTGACGGTCACGTGTGCCCCCGGTCCCGCCGGTGGTGCCGGCCGTACCGAGCCCGCCACGTGAGGAGCGTCGTCGCCGTACGGCACGACCGCCCCGTGGCCCGGGCGCGATCCCGGATCGACCCGGGACCGGCACCGCACGACCCGCACGAACGACACACGAGGACGGACCGTCGACATGAACACCCTGGACGCACTGGACGCGGAGACCCTGCGCTCCGACATCCCGAACTTCCGCCCCGGGGACACCCTCAAGGTGCACGTGAAGGTCATCGAGGGCAACCGCACCCGTACTCAGATCTTCCAGGGCGTCGTCATCCGCCGCCACGGCTCGGGTGCCCGCGAGACCTTCACCGTCCGCAAGATCTCGTTCGGCGTCGGCGTCGAGCGCACCTTCCCGGTGCACACGCCGAACATCGAGAAGATCGAGGTCGCCACCCGCGGTGACGTCCGCCGGGCGAAGCTCTACTACCTCCGCGACCTCCGCGGCAAGGCCGCGAAGATCAAGGAGCGTCGGGAGACCACCGCGTCCTGACCGTCACCCTGTCGTGACGGACCGGTGACGTAATCTCGACGCGTGGCCTTCCCCGAGCTCCCCGACGACCGCCGGGCCCGCCCCCGGCGGTATCGCGGCAGCGATGTCCCCGAGCGCCCCGGTCGGCGGCGGGCCCCCGAGGACCCGCCGCCCGCCGGTGGTGAACCGGGCGGCGACGAGCAGCAGTGGTTGCTCGGGACCGCGCTGCAGCACGGGGTTCCGGCCCGGCACGGCTCCGCGGACGGTGAGCCCGAGGGCGCGCCGCGCGGGGTCCGTACCCGGCACGCGGGCCTGGAGGACAGCGCCGACGAGGCCCGTCCCCGCGGGCGTCGCTACCGCAACGGGTTCGACGAGCTCGCCGCCGGACGTTCCGGCCGGCACGGCGTCGACGCGGGCGGCCCGCTCCCCGAGGAGCGGCCCGCCCCGGCCACCGAGGGCCCGGACACGCTGCGGGCCCGCTACGCGGCCCGGCTGAACCGGCCCGACGGCTCCGAGCCCGGCGCCGCACCGAACGGCAGGCCGTGGCCGCGGCCCGGCAGCCGCCCAGAGCAGGCCCCGAACCCCCGTCGTCCGGCCCCGCCGGTCGGGCGCCCCGAGGGAACCGGTCGTCACGGCGTCCGCCCGGGTCCCGACCCGCTCCCCTCCGACCGCAGGCCCGGCCGCCGGGCCGCCGGGTCCGACCCGACCACGGCCCCGCCCGCCGGGTTCGACCCGTCCGCCGCGCCACCCTTCCGCGGCCCCGACGCGCCCCGGCGCAACGGCCGGCCCCCCGCCGCCGGCTTCGGCCCCTCCGGCCCCGACGACCACGCTCCCCGCGGCCACGGCGTCGACGGCTACGCGCCCGACGGTCGTGCACCCGAGGGCTACCGGCCCGACGGGTACGCGCCCGACGGCTACGGCCGCCCCGACCCGCGCGGTCGCGCCCCGGGCCGTCCGCCCGTCCGCGCCCGGTCCGCCGAGTACACCGACGGCGCCCACCCGGAGCCCCGGCCCGACGGCGGTGTCCCCGGTCGCCCGGACGGCGCCGTCAGTGGAACCGACCGGGCCGCGCCGCGCGCCGGTCGCCGGCCCGCCGGCCCGCCGGTCGACGGTGCCGCACCGACGACCCGCCGTCCCGTCCCACCGGACGCCGACGGCGCCCCGGGCACCCGTCGCCCGGTCGCGCCGGACCCCGACGCCGCCGCGACCACGCGTCGCCGGGTGTCTCCGGAGGCCGACCCGCGGCACGTCCGCGCGGCCGCCGCCCCGGTCGGCGACGACGTCGACGCCGACCCCGGGACCGCCGCCGTCCCGTACCCCGGCGCCGACGCGCCGGCGCGTCCCCCGCGCCGCCGTCGCGCGGCCGCCGTCCCGGCGGAACCGTCCGAGGACCCCGACGACACCCCCGCCGACCCGCAGGACGCGACGGACGAGCCGGAGCCCGCCACCGGTGGCCGCGCCGCGCGCCGCAGCGGCCCCGTCGGCATCGGTGGCCGGATCGCCGCCCTGACCGGGCGCGGCTCCGCCGCGGCCGCGGCGGGCGAGGAGAAGCCCAAGGCGGCGTTCTGGAAGGAGATCCTGCTCCTGGCCGGGGTCGCCATCCTGCTGACGGTCCTCATCCAGACCTTCCTCGCGAAGGTCTACGTCATCCCGTCGGGCTCGATGGAGACGACGCTGCACGGCTGCACCGGCTGCAACAACGACCGCGTGCTCGTCGACAAGGTCACCTACAACTTCACCGACATCACCCCGGGCGACATCGTCGTGTTCCGGGGCACCGACGGCTGGGCCAGCGAGACCTACAGCGGCGAGGGCAGCGAGAACCCGCTGCTCAAGGGCCTGCAGTCGCTCGGCTCGCTGGTCGGCATCGCCCCGCCGGACGAGAAGGACTTCGTCAAGCGGGTGATCGCCGTCGGCGGCCAGACGGTCTCCTGCTGCGACGCCCTCAACCAGGTCGTCGTCGACGGGCAGCCGCTGGAGGAGCCCTACATCTACTACCTGCCCGAGGCGGGTCCGGCCCGGCAGATCCCGTTCGGTCCGATCACGGTCCCCGAGGGCCAGTACTGGATGATGGGCGACTCGCGGAACAACTCCGCGGACTCCCGGGCGGCCGGGCACGGCCCCATCCCCGAGGCCAACGTCATCGGCAAGGTCCGGCTGATCGTGCTGCCCTTCGACAGGTTCGGCTGGGTCAGCGCGGTCGACCCGCAGACCACGGCCGAGGCGGCCGGGCTCCCGGGGCTGCCCGGCGGGCTGCCGCTGGCGCTGGGCATCATGGGGACCCTGCCGCTCGCGGCCGGCCGGCGACGCGCCCTGCTCGCCCGTGCCGAGGCCGAGCGGTTCCTGCCCGCGACGCGCCCCCCGCACGGGTGGCGCCGGAGAGCCTGACCGGGAGCACCGTGCCGGTTCCGCCCAGCCGCGCCCGTCCCACCGGACGGCCGCGTGCCCGCCGACGCCCCGTACGGGTCCTGCCCGACGGGCTGCGTCCGCCGCGCGCCGTCGTCCGCGACGGCGGCACCTGGACCCTGCAGACGGTGCTGCAGCGCCACGGGCTCGGCCCGGTCGCCGGCGTCGACGAGGCCGGTCGCGGTGCGAGTGCCGGACCGCTCGTCGTCGCCGCGGCGGTGCTGCGGCCCGCGGACGCGAAGGCCCTCGACGGGCTGACCGACTCCAAGCTGCTGACCCCGGCCGCCCGCGACCACTGGTACGACCGCATCCGCGCCCGGGCGCTGGACCACGCCGTCGTCGTGATCCCGGCGGCCGACGTCGACCGCCGCGGGGTGCACGTGGCCAACATCGAGGGCATGCGCCGCGCGGTGGCCGCGCTGAGCGCGGTCCGGCCCGGCTACGTCCTGACCGACGGCTTCCCGGTCCGCGGCTTCGGCCGCCCCGCCCTCGCGGTGCCGAAGGGGGACCGGGTGGCGGCCTGCATCGCGGCGGCGTCGGTGCTGGCCAAGGTCACCCGGGACCGCATCATGACCGCGCTCGACGCCGAGCACGACCGCTACGGCTTCGCCGTGCACAAGGGCTACAGCACCCCGGACCACGAGGCCGCGCTGCGTGCACACGGGCCCTGTCCGGAGCACCGGTTCTCCTTCGCGAACGTCGCCGCGGTGGCCGGGCGCGAGGTCCCGGCGGGGCTGGTCCACAATGGGGCGCTCCCCGAGCAGGAACCCGACCCCGGAGACCCGGAGGACACGGTCGGGGCGTGGGAGCCGTTGGAGATCGTCACAGGAGGAGCGGGCCGGTGAGCGCCGAGGATCTCGAGAAGTACGAGACCGAGATGGAGCTCACGCTCTACAAGGAGTACCGCGACATCGTCGCCCAGTTCTCCTACGTCGTGGAGACGGAGCGTCGGTTCTACCTGGCCAACTCCGTCGACGTCGCCCCGCGCAACGCCGACGGCGAGGTCTACTTCGAGGTCCGCATGTCCGACGCGTGGGTGTGGGACATGTACCGACCGGCGCGGTTCGTCAAGAACGTGCGGGTGGTGACGTTCAAGGACGTCAACATCGAGGAGCTCGACACCCCGGACCTGCGGCTCCCCGACGACGACCAGTTCCCGGGCTGAGCGCGTAGCAGACCCCACCGACGGTTCCGCCGCCCCGGCGGCGCGGCCGGCGGTGCCCGTCCCCAACCGGCGGATCCGTCCACAGCCGGCCGATCCACCCCCGCGACGGGCCCACCCGGCCCGATCGTGGACCCATGGCAGCGAAGGACGAGCTCGGCCGCCGCGGTGAGGACACCGCCGCCGAGTACCTCGAGCGGGCACACGGGATGGTCGTGCTCAGCCGCAACTGGCGGTGCACGCACGGTGAGATCGACATCGTCGCGGTCGACCCGCAGCAACGGCTGGTGTTCTGCGAGGTCAAGACCCGTTCCGGGCTCCGCTACGGCGAGCCCGCCGAGGCGGTGACGCGCCGCAAGACACGCCGGATACGGCTGCTGGCGAAGGCGTTCATGGCCGCCCACCGGGTGAGCTGGGTCGAGATCAGGTTCGACGTCGTGGCGGTCCTGATCCGGCCCGGCCGGCCGGTCACGCTCACCCACTACCCGGCGGCGTTCTGATGCGGCCCCCGGCACGGATCTGGTCGGTGGCGCTGCACGGCGTCGACGGCGTCCCCGTCGAGATCGAGGCGGTCATCGGCGGCGGGATGCCCGGCGTGCACCTCGTCGGCCTGCCCGACGCCGCCCTCAACGAGTCCAAGGACCGGGTCCGGTCCGCGATCGTGCACTCCGGCCGCACCTGGCCCAACGAGCGGATCGTGCTCGCCCTCTCCCCGGCGACGCTGCGCAAGACCGGCAGCCGGTTCGACCTCGCCCTGGCGCTCGGCGTCCTCGTCGCCGCGGACGCGGTGCCGCCCGACCGGCTGCGCGGCACCGCGCTGCTCGGCGAGCTCGCCCTCGACGGCAGGCTGCGCCCGGTGCTCGGGGTGCTGCCCTGCCTGCTCGCCGCCCGCGACGCCGGGATGGTCCGCGCCGTCGTGCCCCGTGCCGCGCTCGCCGAGGCCGCGCTGGTCGACGGGATCGAGGCGTTCGGCGCCGACAGCCTCGGTGACGTCCTGGACTGGGCGGCGGGCAACCGGCTGCTGCACCGGCACGACGGCGGGCAGGAGCAGGCCCCGGCCGTCGCAGCGCCCGAGCTGGCCGACGTGCTCGGCCAGCACGACGCCCGGCGCGCCCTGGAGATCGCCGCCGCCGGCGGGCACCACCTGCTGATGGTCGGCCCACCCGGCACCGGCAAGACGATGCTGGCCCAGCGCGTGGTGGGGCTGCTGCCCGAGCTCGACCGCGCCGAGGCACTGCAGCTCGCCGCGATCCGCTCGGTGGCCGGCCGGCTCGGCGACACCGGGGCGCTCAGCACGGGTGCGCCGTTCGTCGCGCCGCACCACTCGGCGTCGACCGCGGCGCTGCTCGGCGGGGGCAGCGGCGTCGCCCGGCCCGGCGCGGTGTCGCTGGCCCACCGCGGGGTGCTCTTCCTCGACGAGTGCCCGCACTGGCCCGCCTCGGTCCTCGACGGGCTGCGCACCCCGCTGGAGGAGGGCGAGGTCCGGCTGTCCCGCGCCGACGGCACCGTGCGCTACCCGGCCCGGTTCCAGCTCGTCCTCGCGGCGAACCCGTGCCCGTGCGCACCGCCGATCGACCGCGACTGCACCTGCCGCCCCGACGCCCGCCGCCGCTACATGTCCCGGCTGTCCGGCCCGCTGCTCGACCGGGTCGACCTGCGGGTGGCGATGGAGCCGGTGACCGCGCTGCGGGTGACCGAGCAGCGGGGCGAGGACACCGCGACCGTCCGCCGCCGGGTGCTCGACGCCCGCGCCGCCGCCGTCGCACGCTGGTCGGAGCACGGGTGGCGGTGCAACGCCGAGGTGCCCGGCCCCGCCCTGCGGACCCGCTTCCCGCTGCCCGCCCGGGTGATCGCACCGCTGGAGGCCCGGCTGCGGGCCGGGGACCTGAGCGCCCGCGGCGCGGACCGCGCGCTGCGGGTCGCGTGGACGCTCAGCGACCTCGCCGGGGCCGACCGGCCCGACCGCGGCCTGGTCGACGCGGCGCTGTACTTCCGTGAGCGGGGTGCCGCGTGAGCGCCCCGGTCCCGGCCGTCCGCCCGGCTACCGACGCCGGCGCGGTGCCCGAGGAGGTCCTGCGCGCCCGCGCCTATCTGCTGCGCTGCGTCGAACCCCCGAACCGGCACCTCGTCGCCCTGGTCGACCGGTACGGGCCGGTCGAGGCGGCCGACCGGCTGCGTCGCGGTGCCGTCCCCGACGAGCTGCTGCGCGCCGCGGCGGCCCGGCGGGGCGCCGACCGCTCCGGGGCCGACCTGGAGGCGGCCGCGGCCGCCGGGGCACGGCTGCTCGTGCCGGAGGACCCGGGCTGGCCGTCGTGGCCGTTCCGGTCGTTCGCCGAGGCCCCGCGGGCCGACCTCGCGCCCCCGATCGCGCTGTGGGCCCGCGGGCCGGGGGAGATCGCGGCGCTCGCCGACCGGTCGGTCACCGTCGTCGGGTCCCGTGCCGCGACCCCGTACGGGCTGAACGTGGCCGCGGACTTCTCCGCGACGCTGGCCCGGCGCGGCGTCGCGGTCCTCTCCGGCGCCGCGTTCGGGATCGACGCGGCCGCGCACCGCGGGGCGCTCGCCGTCGACGGCGCGACGGTCGCGGTGCTGGCCTGCGGCCCGGACCGCGTCTACCCGGCCGCGCACACCGGTCTCCTGGAACGGATCGCCGCGACCGGTCTGGTGCTCACCGAGTACCCGCCCGGCACGATCCCCGGCCGGCTGCGGTTCCTCGTCCGCAACCGGCTGCTGGCCGCACTCGGTGTCGGGACCCTCGTCGTCGAGGCCGGGGCACGCAGCGGGACGAAGCGCACCGCCGCCGACGCGACCGCGCTGGGGCGCCCGCTGATGGCGGTGCCGGGCCCGGTGACATCGGGGATGTCGGTCGGCTGCCACGAGCTGGTCCGCTCGCACCAGGCGGGCCTCGTCGGGCGGCCCGAGGACGTCCTGGAGGTCGTCGGCCGGCTGGGCGTGGACCTCGCCCTGCCGCCGCAGGGGGAGTCCCGCCCGACCGACGGGCTCGACCCGCGGGTGCTGGCGGTCCACGACGCGCTGCCCGCCCGTGCCGCGTGGCCACCGGGACGGATCGGGGAGGCCGCGGGCGTCGGTCCCGACGAGCTGCGCGCAGCGCTGACCGAGCTGGAGGACCGTGGGCTCGCCGAGTACCACCAGGGGCTGTGGCAGCGTCCGGCACGCCGGGCGGGTCCTTGACCGGGGCCCCGCGGCGGCGGACCGTCCGGGCATGGCGCGCACAGAGTCCTCCGGTCCCGCGGGGTCACCCCGTCCCGCGGCCACCGAGCCGGCCCCCCGCGCGGTCGACGGACCGGCCGTGGGTCCGGCGGGCGCCCGCGCCGCGGGCGACGGGCTCGCGCCGGAGGTCGCCACCGCGCTCGAGGAGTTCACCGGGCACCTGCGCCACGAGCGGAACCGCTCGCCGCACACCGTCCGCGGCTACCGCTCGGACCTCACCGACCTGCTCTGCGGGCTCCCCGGCCTCGGAGCGCTCGACCTGGACCACCTGCGCCGGCGGCTCGGCGCGGCGCACGCCGCCGGCGCCGGGCGGGCCACCGTCGCCCGGCGCACCGCCGCGGCCCGGACCTTCTGCGCCTGGGCGGTGCGCACCGGGCGGCTCGACCACGACCCGGCCGCACGGCTCGGGTCGCCGCGCGCGGGCACCGTCCTGCCGGAGGTGCCTGCCGTGGCGGAGACCGCGGCGGTGCTCGACGCCGTGGCCTCCGGTGCGGCGGAGGACGCCCCGGAGGCGCTGCGCGACCTGCTGGTCCTCGAACTGCTCTACGCGACCGGGATCCGGGTCGCGGAGCTGTGCGGGCTGGACGTCCGGGCGGTCGACGAGTCCGCCCGCACGCTGCGGGTCCGGGGCAAGGGCGACCGGGAACGGACCGTCGTGTTCGGGGTCCCCGCCGCACGCGCCCTGCGCCGCTGGCTCGACCACGGCCGACCGGCGTTGGCGACCCCGTCGTCGCCGCCGGCGCTGCTGCTGGGCGTACGGGGCGGGCGGCTGGACCCGCGCGTCGCACGGACCGTCGTGCACCGCGCGATCCGGGCGGTACCGGGCGTCCCGGACGTCGGACCGCACGGGCTGCGGCACGCCGCGGCGACCCATCTGCTCGAGGGCGGGGCCGACCTTCGTTACGTACAGGAGTTACTCGGTCACGCTACGCTGTCGACGACACAGCTCTACACGCATGTGACCGTCGACCGGTTGAAGGTGGTTCATGACCAGGCGCACCCTCGGGCCTGAGGCGTCCTCCACGACGTCCCGCCGTCCCGATGCGTTCCCCACCGCCCTGGCCACGGTCCTCGACCGGAGGGCCGCGGGTGCCGACACACCCCGCGCGGCCGTCCTCGGCCCGGTCCACGACCCACCCGGGCACCCGCGCCGCGGCCTCCTCGACACTCCCACCGGACGGCCACCGGCGGGCGCGGCCCCGGCGTGCATCGCGCTGGTCCCGGCGACGGACCGGGCGCCCCGCGACACGCCCGACGGCGCGCCGGGTCACCTGAACGAGACCGTCGAGCCGGCGGTCGTGCCGCTGTGGCGCGAGTTCCTCGCCACCCGCGGCCCCGCCGCGCGACGATGCCTGGTCGAGCACCACGCCCCGCTCGTGCGCGGTGTGGGGACGAAGCTGGCGGTGCGGCTGCCGTCGTCGATCGAGCTCGCCGACCTGCTGCAGTCCGGGACGTTCGGTCTGATGGAGGCCGTCGACCGGTTCGACCCCGCACGCGGGATCCGCTTCGAGGCCTACGCGGTCCAGCGGGTCCGGGGCGCCATGCTCGACGAGCTGCGCGCCCAGGACTGGGTGCCCCGCACCGTGCGGGCGCGCAGCCGCGAGGTCGAACGGGCCCGTGAGGCGGTGCAGTTCCGCGCCGGGCGTCCCGCGACCGACGGCGAGCTCGCCGCGGAGCTGGGCGTCGCGGTGCGTGACCTCCGTCAGGCCCGGCGGCCGATGTACCTGGTCAGCGCCGAGGACCTCGGTGCGGGCGGCCCGGCGCGCTCACCGCTGTCGACGCTCCCGGCCGACGACTCGGTGGACCCGGCGACCGCGGCGGTCCGGAGGGAGACCGGGGAGGAGCTGCGTGCCGCGATCGGGCTGCTGGGGGAGCGGGACCGGCTGGTCCTGCGCCTCTACTACGTCGAGAACCGGACGCTGGCCGAGATCGGCGGGGTCCTCGGGGTCACCGAGTCCCGGGTCTGCCAGCTGCACGCCCGGATGATCACCCGGCTGCGGGCGTCGATGGAGCCGGCGCTGGCCGGCTGACCTGCACGGGAGCGACCTCCGCGGGCTCCGGAGCTCCCTCCCACGGCAGCAGCCGGACCCGGGGAGGCCGCAGCAGGACCAGCGGGTCCAGGTGGTCGAGCCGCTCCCGGCGCACGCCCCAGTGCAGGCAGGCCGCGGCCGGGCACCCGGTGTGCCCGGGTTCCAGCGTTCCCACCGGGTCACCCCCGAGGAGCCGCGCCCCGGCGACGACGGCGGCGGTCACGGGCTCGTAGGTGCTCCGCAGCCCGTCGGGGTGGTCGACCGAGACGACGCCGCGCCCGGCGATCCGCCCGGCGAACACCACGACCCCCTCCCGCGCGACGAGCACCGCCTGCCCGGGGGAACCGGCGAGGTCGGCGCCGCGGTGCCCGCGGCCGTAGCGGAACGCGGGCTTGCGGAACACCGCGGTGACCGCCGGGGGCGGGAGCAGCGGCCACGCGTAGTCCGCCCCGGGGGCCGGGATCCCCGCTCCGGGCGGCCGCGGCGGTGCGGGCGCCGGGCCCGCTGCGTCCGGGGGCCCGCCCGGAGCGGGCCCGCCGCCGGGCGGAGGCGGGATGCCGTCGACCCCGGGAGGTGGCTCCGGAGTCGGGACGGCGGTCTCCGGTGCGGCGACCACCGGTGCGGCGACCACCGGTGCGGCGACCACCGGTGCGGCGACCGCAGCTCCCGGCGGCACGAGCGCCACCCCGGTCACCACCACGGCGAGCAGCACCGCGCCCGCCCGCAGCCCGGCCCGCCATCCCGGGCGGAACACATGACGCGGGCTCCGGGGCGGGGGAGGCGCGGCCGACGGGGGGAGAGGCACCCGTCCAGCCTGCGACGACGACCGTTCGTCGCCGGGGTGGACCGTCGCCCTGTGGACGTACCGGCCGGTTGTGGACAACCGCCACCGGAACCGGGCTCCGCCGCGATCGGCCCGGAGGCACCGGCGTACACTGGGGTCCGCACCACGTCCGTCGTGGTGACTTCGCGCGCCCGCTCGCCCGTCGCGCCGTCCCCCAGGGTACGGCGTCGGGAGCGGAGGCCGGGCGGTCCTGCGATCCCGACGTCACGCTCACGTGTGACCAGGGGGAACGGGTCCGGCCCCGCCGCGGGCGCCAGGGTGGTCCACCGACCGGTGGGCCCACGAACCGCCTGCGCGGCGTCCGCCGCGCCCGACCGAGAGGTGAACGCAGGCCATGGCCGTCGTCACCATGAAGCAGCTGCTCGACAGCGGCGTGCACTTCGGGCACCAGACCCGTCGCTGGAACCCGAAGATGAAGCGCTACATCCTCACCGAGCGCAACGGCATCTACATCATCGACCTCCAGCAGACGCTGTCGTACATCGACCGCGCCTACGAGTTCGTGCGCGAGACCGTCGCGCACGGCGGGACGATCATGTTCGTCGGCACCAAGAAGCAGGCCCAGGAGGTCATCGCCGAGGAGGCGGCCCGGGTCAACATGCCGTACGTCAACCAGCGCTGGCTGGGCGGCATGCTCACCAACTTCCAGACCGTCCACCGTCGCCTGCAGCGCCTCAAGGAGCTCGAGGCGATGGAGCAGAACGGTGGCTTCGAGGGCCGCTCGAAGCGCGAGATCCTCACGTTGACCCGTGAGAAGGACAAGCTCGAGAAGACCCTCGGCGGTATTCGCGACATGTCCAAGGTCCCGTCCGCCGTCTGGATCGTGGACACCAAGAAGGAGCACATCGCCGTCGGCGAGGCCCGGAAGCTCAAGATCCCGGTCGTCTCCATCCTGGACACGAACTGCGACCCGGACGAGGTCGACTTCCCGATCCCGGGCAACGACGACGCGATCCGCTCGGCCGCGCTGCTGACCAAGGTCATCGCCAAGGCCGCCGCCGACGGTCTGGTCTCCCGTGGCCAGCGCCGGGGCGAGGGTGGCGAGGCCGCCGCCGAGCAGCCGCTCGCCGAGTGGGAGCAGGACGTCCTGGCGGGCAACGAGGTCGGCTCCGACGGTGCCAGCCTCTCCGCCGCCGGTGGCGACGGTGCGGCGGCCGCGGCCGCCCCCGCCTCCACCAGCAACGGCACCCAGAACTGAGTGCGCGCGTCCGGCGGGCCCGCACACCGCGGGCCCGCCGGACGCGACCCGGTGACCCATTCCCGTCACGACCCAGAGGACGAGAGACACCCGATGGCGAACTACACCGCCGCCGACGTCAAGCGGCTCCGTGAGCTCACCGGCTCCGGGATGATGGACTGCAAGAAGGCGCTCGAGGAGTCCGAGGGCGACTTCGACAAGTCCGTCGAGCTCCTCCGCATCAAGGGCGCGAAGGACGTCGGCAAGCGCGCCGAGCGCGCCACCGCCAACGGCCTGGTCGTCGCCGAGGGCGGCACCCTGGTCGAGCTGGACTGCGAGACCGACTTCGTCGCCAAGTCCGACGACTTCATCGCGCTGGCCGAGAAGATCCTCGCCGCCGCCGTCGAGCAGAAGCCGGTCGACCTCGAGGCCCTCCGTGAGGCCAAGCTCGAGGGCACCACCGTCGGCGAGGCCGTGCAGGAGCTGTCGGCCCGCATCGGCGAGAAGTTCGAGCTGAAGCGCTACGCGCAGGTCGCCGGCCAGGCGGCCGTCTACCTGCACAAGCGCGCCACCGACCTGCCCCCGCAGATCGGCGTCCTGCTCGCCTACGAGGGCGACGACGCCGAGGCCGCCCGCGGTCTCGCGATGCAGGTCGCGGCGGCCCGGCCGGAGTACCTGACCCGTGAGCAGGTCCCCGCCGAGATCGTCGAGAACGAGAAGAAGATCGCGGAGGCGACCGCCCGCGAGGAGGGCAAGCCCGAGCAGGTCCTGCCCCGCATCGTCGAGGGCCGGGTCAACGGCTACTACAAGGACGTCGTGCTCCTGGAGCAGGCCTCCGTCGTGGACCCGAAGAAGTCGGTCAAGGCCGTCGCCGACGAGGCGGGTCTGACCATCAACGACTTCGTGCGCTTCGAGGTCGGCCAGAACTGATCCTTCCCACCCCCGCCCGGGTGGTGCTCCGCGCACCGCCCGGGCGGAGGGTGAGAGGATCGTGACCGCCAGCGAGTACGACCAGGCCGGGGGATGCAACCGTGATCGAGGAAACCCTCTTCGACGTCGAGGAGAAGATGGAGAAGGCCGTCACGGTCGCCCGTGACGATCTGGCGTCGGTGCGTACCGGCCGGGCCACTCCGAACATGTTCTCCCGGATCGTCGTGGACTACTACGGCGCGTGGACCCCGCTGAACCAGCTCGCCTCGGTGTCGATCCCCGAGGCGCGGATGGCGGTCATCAAGCCCTACGACGCCAGCCAGCTCAAGCAGCTCGAGAAGGCGATCGCCGACTCGGACCTCGGGGTCAACCCGTCGAACGACGGGCAGATCATCCGCGTGATCATCCCGCAGCTCTCCGAGGAGCGGCGCCGGGACATGGTCAAGGTCGCCCGCGGCAAGGGCGAGGACGCGCGCGTCGTGCTCCGCGGCCTGCGCCGCAAGGCGATGGACGAGCTGCACCGCATCCAACGTGACGGCGAGGCCGGCGAGGACGAGGTCGCCCGCGCCGAGAAGGAGCTGCAGGGCGTCACGGACCGCTACGTCGCACAGATCGACGAGCTGGTCAAGAACAAGGAATCCGAGCTCCTCGAGGTCTGAGCCCGGTGCCCTCCTCCTTCGACGCCGCCGTCCCCGTGACCTCCGATCTCCCCGGTGACGGGCCGGCCGGCGTGTCGGCGAACCCGGACGTGCCGAAGCCCGTCCGGGGACAGAAGGGGTACAAGCGGTCCCGGCTGGGTCGCAACCTCGTCGCGGCGATCGCGGTCGGCGTCGGGCTCGGCGTCATCATCCTGCTGAGCCTGCTGATCCAGCGTCAGGGCTTCGTCCTGGTGCTCGCCTGCGTCACCGCGGTGGGCACCTGGGAGCTCGCGGGCGCGCTGCGCCGGGGCGCCGACATCCGGGTCTCGCTGCCGGTGCTGCTGGTCGGCGGACAGGCCGTCGTCTGGCTGTCCTGGCCGTTCGGCCTCCACGGGGCCGCGGTCGCCCTCGCCGCGACGGTGCTGGGCTGCCTGCTGTGGCGGATGCGGACCGGCGCGGCGCACTTCGTGCGCGACATCAGCGCCTCGCTGTTCGTCGCGGTCTACGTGCCGCTGCTGGTGGCCTTCGCCGTGCAGCTGACCGTCGCCCCGGACGGCGTGGGCCGGGTCCTGACCTTCCTGCTCTGCGTGGTCGCCTCCGACGTCGGCGGGTATGCGGCGGGCGTCGTCGCGGGCCGGCACCCGATGGCCCCCACGATCAGCCCGAAGAAGTCCTGGGAGGGCTTCGCGGGCTCGCTGGTGGCCGGGATGGCCGCGGGCTCGCTCTGCATCGGGCTGATGCTCGACGCGCCCTGGTACTGGGGGCCGCTCGTCGGTGCGCTGCTCGTCGCGACGGCCACCCTGGGCGACCTGGTCGAGTCGCTGGTGAAGCGCGACATCGGCGTCAAGGACATGGGCAACCTGCTGCCCGGGCACGGCGGTCTGATGGACCGCCTGGACTCGCTGCTGCCGACCGCGTTCGTCGCCTGGGCGATCCTCGGGATCGTCGTCCCGATCGCGTGAAGCGCACCTACCAGGGGTTCGGCGGCCGGCCGAAGCCCGGCCCGGCCATCCCCAGCCCGAACATCTGGAACTGGCCCGAGGTCTACGAGACCGAGAACCGCGCCCAGGACGCCGACGGCGAACTCTGGGCCGCGCTGTGGGACGGGACCGGCGGCTGGGCGGGGGCCGATGTCGTCGACGTCGGCTGCGGGGACGGCTTCCACCTGCCGCGCTTCGCCGAGCAGGCCGCCACCGTCACCGGCGTCGAGCCGCACCCGCCGCTGGTCGAACGGGCACGACGGCGCGTCGCCGGTGACGACCGCATCACCCTGCACACCGCGGGCGCCGAGCGGCTCCCGCTGCCCGACGCCTGCGCGGACCTGGTGCACGCCCGCACCGCGTACTTCTTCGGGCCGGGCTGCGAACCGGGGCTCGCCGAGGCCGAACGGGTGCTGCGCCCGGGCGGGGTGCTCGCCGTCGTCGACCTGGACTTCACGGTGCGCCCCTACGGCACCTGGCTGCGGGCGGACCTGCCCCGCTACGACCCGCCCGCGGTCGACCGGTTCTTCGCCGCCCACGGCTTCGCGCTGCGCCGGGTCACCTCGACCTGGCGGTTCGAGCGCCGCGCGGACCTGGAGGAGGTCCTGCGCATCGAGTTCTCCGCCCGGACCGCGCGCCGGGCGATCGACGACGTCGCCGACCGCACCGTGCGCGTGGGCTACCGGCTCCACACCCGGCGCCGCGCCGACGGCCTCGTCCTGCCGTCCTGAGCCCGCGGCGCGGGGAGCGGCCTCAGGCCAGGGTGATCGACCCGTCCGCGACGGTGACCTGCCGCGGGTCGAGCGGCCGCTGGGCCGGTCCGTCGACGACGGCGCCGTCGAGGGAGAAGCGGCTGTTGTGGCAGGGGCAGACGATCTGGCCGTCGGTGACCTGGCTGACGGTGCAGCCCTGGTGCGGGCAGATCGCGGACAGCCCGGTGAACGTCCCCTGCTGCGGCTGGGTGACGACGACCTGCGCGTCGGCGTAGATCGCGCCGCCGCCGACCGGCACCGCGGACGCCGGGCCGAGGACGGTGCCGGGGGAGCCCTGCGGGGCGTCCCCGGTCTGGGCCTGCCCGCCGTCGTCGGTGGTGGTGGAACCGCCGCCACCGCAGGCGGCGACCGCGCCGATCGCGGCCACGCCGGCACCGGCGATCATCGCGCGGCGGCCGAGGGCGGGCCCTCCGGCGCGCGGGGCGGGGTCGGGCTCGGTGGGGGACGTCGTGCGGAGGGTCATGGCTCTCCTGGGGGAGGCCGGGCGGGGGCCCGGCGGTGTGGTGGTGGCGGCCCGGGGTTCGGGGACCCGGGCACGTGACGAGCCTCCCACGATGTCCGGTTCGGGGTAGGACGGGTGTGTCGTTCCGCCACACCTGCGCCGTGTCGCGGGCCGCTCTCGCTACCGTGGACGCATGCCGTACACGATGCGCCAGCCGTCGCTGGGCGTTCCCGTGCCGAGCCTGGAGATCGTCCTGGGCCTGCTGGCCTGGGTGGTCGGCGCGGGTGCTCTCGGGAACGGGTTCGCCACCGTCCTCGTCGCGCTCGGGATCTTCCTGACCGCGTACCTGTGGATCGTGCGCCGGCGCAACGCCGCGATGGCGGTGACCCTGCACCCCGAGCGGAGGCGGCGGATGCAGCGGCTGGTCGTGATCGGCGTCGCCGGGGTCGTGCTGCTGCCGTCGCTGCTGTCCCTGGTCGACTACGGCGAGCTGGCCACCGCCCTGTCCGCCGCGCTGGTCGGGGTGCTGCTGATCCAGGCGTCCACCGTGCTGGAGGAGCGCAGCCTCGTCGCGACCGGCGGCCTGGTGCTGCTCATCGCCGCGTTCGGCGCCTTCCTGGCCCTGACCTACCAGGGGCAGGGGACCGGGTCCGCGGTGCCGGTGACCGGGCTCTGCGCCGGGATCGTGCTGTGGGTTGCGGCCGCGCGCAGGCTCGGGATCCTGGAGGACCTGTCCCGGCGCTACAACGTGCGGATCCCCGGGATCCGTTGACCCGCGGCCGGGCTGGCACACTGGAGGTGCCATGTCCAGCCTCCCGCTCGTCTTCGACGCACCCCGCCGCGGTACTCCGCCCCGCCACCTCGCCGACGTCGACCCGGCCGACCGTGCCGCCGTCGCGCAGGAGCTCGGCGTGCCGCGGTTCCGCCTCGACCAGCTGGCCCGCCACTGGTTCGGTCGTCTCACCGACGACCTCGACACCATGAGCGACCTCGGCGGTGACGTCCGGGAGAAGCTGCGCCCGCTGCTCCCGCCGCTGGTCACGCCGCTGACCGAGAAGGCCTGCGACGGCGGCGCCACCCGCAAGACGCTGTGGCGCGGCCACGACGGCGTGCTCGCCGAGAGCGTGCTGATGCGCTACCCGGACCGGGCGACGGTCTGCATCTCCAGCCAGGCCGGCTGCGGGATGGCGTGCCCGTTCTGCGCCACCGGCCAGGGCGGCCTGCAGCGCAACCTGTCGACCGCCGAGATCGTCGACCAGGTCCGCCGCGCCGCCGCCCAGGCCCGCGACGGCGTGCTGGACGAGCCGACCCGGCTGTCGAACGTCGTGTTCATGGGGATGGGCGAGCCGCTCGCCAACTACAGGCGGGTCGTCGCCGCCGTCCGCCGGATCACCGAGCCTGCCCCGGACGGGCTGGGCATCTCCGCGCGCGGGGTCACCGTGTCCACCGTCGGGCTCGTCCCGGCGATCGACCGGCTCCGCGAGGAGGGCATCCCGGTCACGCTGGCCATCTCGCTGCACTGCCCGGACGACGAGCTGCGCGACACCCTCGTCCCGGTCAACAACCGGTGGAAGGTCGCCGAGGTCCTCGACGCGGGCCGCCGCTACGCCACCACGACCGGTCGCCGCGTCTCCATCGAGTACGCGCTGATCCGCGACGTGAACGACCAGCCGTGGCGCGCCGACATGCTGGCCAAGGTCCTGCGCCGGCACATCGGCACGTCCCGGGTGCACGTCAACCTCATCCCGCTGAACCCGACGCCGGGCAGCGAGTGGGACGCCTCGCCGAAGCCCGTCGAGGAGGAGTTCGTGCGCCGGGTCCGCGCGGCCGGCGTCGCCTGCACCGTCCGCGACACCCGCGGCCAGGAGATCGACGCGGCCTGCGGGCAGCTCGCCGCGTCGCACCCGGGCTGACCCGCCCGGCGGCCCCCTCGCACCGCTCGCTGCGTCGCATCCGGGCCGATCCGCCCGGCGACCCCCCTCGCGCCGCCGGGCGGACCCGCTCAGAGCCGGTCGCCGCTCTCCGGGTGGAACAGGTGCAGCCCCTCGGTCGACGGCGTCAGCGCCACCCGGTCCCCGCGCCGCGCCCCGGTGCGCCCCGCGGTCCGCACGACGACGGCGTCGTCGCGCGAGCCGGTCAGCGACGCCGTCGCCGACAGGTCACCGGCGACCTCGGCCAGGGTGCCGTAGAGGTAGGCGTCGGACCCGAGCTCCTCGACGACGTCGACCCGGGCCGGGATGCCCTCGCCGCCGTCGGGGGAGACCGTCCACTGCTCGGGACGGATGCCCAGGGTCACCTCGGTGAGCTGGTGCGCCCCGATCGTCGACCGGACGTCCTGGGGCAGGGCGACCTCCCGCCCGGCGAGGGTCACCCCGCGCTCGGTCACCTTGGCGGTGAACAGGTTCATCGCCGGCGAGCCGATGAACCCGGCGACGAAGGCGTTCTGCGGCCGGTCGTACAGGTCGGCCGGGGTGGCGAACTGCTGCAGCTTCCCGTCGGCGAGCAGCGCGACGCGGTCGCCCATCGTCATGGCCTCGACCTGGTCGTGGGTGACGTAGACGGTGGTGACGCCCAGGCGTCGCTGCAGCGCCGCGATCTCGGTGCGGGTCTGCACTCGCATCTTCGCGTCGAGGTTCGACAGCGGCTCGTCCATCAGGAAGACCCGCGGCTCGCGCACGATCGCCCGGCCCATCGCGACGCGCTGACGCTGGCCGCCGGACAGGGCGCGCGGCTTGCGGTCGAGGTAGTCGGTCAGGCCGAGGATCTCGGCGGCCTCCTTGACCTTGACCGCGCGCTCGGCCTTGTCGATCCCGGCCATCTTCAGCGGGAACGCCATGTTCTCCCCGACGGTCTTGTTCGGGTAGAGCGCGTAGTTCTGGAACACCATGGCGATGTCCCGGTCCCGGGAGGCGACACCGACCATGTTCTCGCCGTCGATCCGGATCGAGCCGCCGTCGATCTCCTCGAGGCCCGCGAGCATGCGCAGCGCCGTCGACTTGCCCGATCCGGACGGCCCGACGAGCACGACGAACTCGCCGTCCTCGATCGTCAGGTCCAGCCGGTCGACGGCCGGCTTGGCTCCGGGGGTGTAGATCCGAGATGCCTGGTCGAACACCACGTCAGCCACGGCGGGCTCCCATCCTGTCCACGAACACGATCACTTGACGGCCCCGAAGGACAGGCCCTGGACCAGCTTGTTCTGGGCGATCCAGCCGGCGATGACGACCGGCAGCGCGGCCACGGTGGCCGCCGCGCAAAGACTGGCGAAGTACAGGCCCTCGGAGGTGATGAACCCGACGAGGTACACGGGCACGGTCGCGGCCCGCGAGGCGGTCAGGTTCACCGCGAAGAAGAACTCGTTCCAGGCGAAGATCATGCAGATCAGCGCGGTGGCGGCCATGCCGGGCGAGATGATCGGCAGCACGACCTCGCGCAGCGAGCGCCACAGCGAGGCCCCGTCCATGCTCGCGGCCTCCAGGAGCTCCTTGGGGACCTCCAGGAAGAACGACCGCATCATCCACACCGCGATCGGCAGGTTCATCGCCGTGTAGAGCACGACGAGCGTCCAGATGTTGTCCAGCGCGCCCAGGTAGTTCACGACGACGTAGATCGGCACGATCGCCGCGACGACCGGCAGCATCTTGGTCGAGATGAAAAAGAACAGCACGTCCTGGGTCTTGCGCACCGGCCGCAGCGACAGCGCGAACGCGGCCGGGGTGCCCAGCAGGAGCACCAGGACCGTCGAGGCGACCGTCGCGAACAGCGAGTTCAGCAGGTAGGGCCCGACCCCGCCGCCGAACACCTCGGCGAAGTTGTCGAACGTGGGGACGAAGAACACCGTCGGCGGGATCGTGACGGCCTGCGCCTCGGTCTTGAAGGCGGTCATCACCATCCACAGCACCGGGAAGAAGAACCCGAGCCCGACGATCCAGGCCAGCACGCTCAGCAGCGGCCCGGCCCCGCGCGGGGCCTTCCGCGGCGTCGTCGCGGGGGTGGAGGTCCGTTCGGCGACTGCGGTCATCACGCCTCCTCGGCGGCGGAGAAGCTGCGGAAGATCAGGCGCAGCGCCAGGGTGGCGACGATGATCGTCGCCACCACGGTGACCACGCCCATCGCGGCGGACTCGCCGATGTCGAAGCCCAGGAACGCCCGCTGGTAGATGTAGAACGGCAGGTTCGCCGACGCCGTACCCGGACCGCCCTGGGTCATCATGTAGATCGTGTCGAACGTGTTGACCAGGTAGATCGCGCCGAGCACGACACCCAGCTCGATGAACCGCTGCAGATGCGGCAGCGTCACCTCGCGGAACACCGCGAACCCGGTCGCCCCGTCCATCCGGGCGGCCTCGAGGACCTCCTGCGGCTGGGAGCCGAGCCCGGCGAGGATCAGCAGCATCATGAACGGCGTCCACTGCCACACCAGCGCGATGATCACCGCTGCCCGCGGGAAGGTGGACACCCAGTCGGTCTGCCCGGCGCCGAACGGCGAGAGCAGGAAGTTCACCAGGCCGTAGGTGGGATCGAACAGCACCGACTTCCACAGCAGCGCACCGGCGACCGGGGTGATCAGGAACGGCGTGATGATCAGCGTCCGGACGATGCCGCGGCCGAGGAACGCCCGGTTGAGCAGCAGCGCGATCAGCAGTCCGAGGACCATCGCGATCGCGACCGCGCCCAGGGTCAGCAGGATCGAGTTCAGCGCGACGCCGCGGAACTGCGAGTCGGTGAAGACCGTCGCGTAGTTCTCCAGCCCGACGAAGCGCTGGCTGCCGGGGCGCACCAGGTTCCAGGACTGCAGCGAGTACCAGATCGTCACCAGGAACGGCAGCTGCGTGACGATGATCGTGAAGATCAGCGCGGGCAGCAGCGGGGCCCGGCGGATCCAGCCGTCGCGGCGCTCCGCGGCCGGTGAGGTCTGCCGTTCCGGTGCCGCCTGCGGTGGTGCCTCTGTGGTCGTCACCGGTCGCCCCCGCTCTGCTGGTAGGACTCGCCGACGGTCTCGGCGTACTGCTGGGCCTGGTCGAGGGCCTCGTCGGCGGTCTGCTGCCCGGCGATGGCCGCGGAGATCTGCTGGCTGACCCGGGTCCCCAGGTCCTGGAACTCGGGGATCCCGACGAACTGCAGCCCGGTGTACGGGACGGGGTCGCGGGTCGGCCGGTCCTGGTCGGCGGCGTTGATCGCGGCGATGGTCTGCGGCGCGTAGGCCTTCGACGCCGCGACGTACTCGGGGATCCGGTAGGTCGACTGGCGGGCGCCGGGCGGGACGGAGGTCCAGCCGAGCTCCTCGCCGACCATCTGCTGGTAGGGCTTCGACGTCATCCAGGACAGGAACTTCCAGGTCGCGTCGACCTGCTCGGGGCCCTTGTCCGCGGTGGTGCGGGGGATGGCCAGCGCCCACGAGTACAGCCAGCCCGAGGACAGGCCGTCGACGCCGGTCGGTGCCGGCGCGTAGCCGACCTTCCCGGCGACGTTGGACTGGGCCGGGTCCTCCAGCAGACCCGCGGCGACGGTGGCGTCGAACCACATCGCGGTGTTGCCCTGGCTGAACTGGTTGCCGCACTCGGAGAACCCGGAGCCCGCGGCGCCGGCCTGGCCGTCGCGGCGGACGAGGTCGACGTAGAAGTTGACCGCCTTGCGCACCTCGGGCGAGGTCAGCTGGGCGTTCCACCGGTCGTCGAACCAGCGGCCGCCGTAGGAGTTGATCATCGCGTCGACCGGTGCCATGACCTCGCCCCAGCCGGGCTTGCCGCGCAGGCAGATGCCACCGCGGCCCTGCTCGCGGTCGGTGAGGCGGTCGGCGAACTGCGCGACCTGGTCCCAGGTCGGCTTCGCGGGCATGGTCAGCCCGGCCTGCTCGAAGAGGTCCTTGCGGTACATCAGGAACGCGGACTCGCCGTAGAACGGCACCGAGTACATGTGTCCGTCGGGGCCGGACAGGGCGCCGCGGATGGTCGGTGTGAAGTCGTCCCGGTCGTAGCCGGGGGTGGCGTCCATGAGGGGGTCGAGGTCGACCAGCCAGCCGTTGCGGGCCCACTGGGGGGTCTCGTAGTTCGAGATCATCACCGCGTCGAACTCGTCGCCGCCGGTGGCGACCGACGCGGTGATCTTCGCGCGGGCCTCGTTCTCCGACAGGCTCACGAAGCGCACGGTGATGCCGGGGTTCTCGGCCTCGAACCGCGGGCTGAGCTCGATCGCGTCCTCCATCTGCGGGTTGGACACGATCGCGATCGTCACGATCCGCGTGCCCTCCGGCAGGCCGAACGTGCCGGCCCCGGCGCAGCCGGTGAGGGCGAGACCGATGACCGCCAGCAGCGCGGTGAGGACGGCGGGACGCGACCTGGTTCTCGGGCGCACGGGCACTCTCCTCGTCGTCGAGGGCTCCGACGGGTGTGCAACGGTGTGGTCCGGGACACGTCCGTCCAGTATGACCGGTGCACGGTATGCGTGGAGCAACCGCTTGCGCAACCGGTTGCCTGTACGCTGTCGCCAACCCGTGACCCGCCTCGGAGGTGCGTGATCGCGACCATGGCCGAGGTCGCCCGGCTCGCCGGGGTCTCCACCGCGACCGTGTCCCACGTCCTGAACGGCACCCGGCCCGTCCGGGAGACCACCCGCGAGCAGGTGCTGGCCGCGATGGCGCAGGTGCACTACACACCGAACGCCGCCGCCCGCTCGCTCGCGACCGCGCGCACCCGGACCGTCGGGCTCGCGCTGTCGGCGATCTCCAACCCGTACCTGGGTGAGCTGCTGCACGCGATCGAGGACGAGTCCGCCGCGGCCGGGCACACCCTGCTGCTCGCCGACCCGCACGACGACCCGGGCTACGAGGAGACGGCCGTCGCGCAGCTCCGCAGCCGCGTCGACGGCGTGCTCTTCGCCCCCTCGGGCAACTCCACCGCGACCCTCGAGGCGCTCGCCGCACAGGGCGTGCCGACGGTGCTGGTCGACCGGATGCTCGACGGCGAGCTGGACGAGGTCGGTGCGGAGAACGTCGAGCCCGTCGCCGGGCTGGTCGCCCACCTGGCCGGCGCCGGGCACACGAGCATCGGCTTCGTCGCGGGCCTGGCCGGGCTCGCGACGACCGTCGAGCGCCTCGCGGGCTACCGCCTCGGGATGCGCCGGGCCGGCCTCCCGCCCGGGCCGGTGGTGGAGGGCCGATCGGACAGCGAGCCCGCCCGCGCCGTCGTGCGCGAGCTGCTCGCCTCGCCCGGGCGGCCCGCCGCGCTGGTCACCGGCAACAACGCGATGACGATCGGTGCCGTCCAGGCGGCCCACGACCTGGGCCTGCGCATCCCCGGGGACCTGGCGCTGGCCGCGTTCGACGACTTCCCGTGGGCCGACGCGTTCAGCCCGCGCCTCACCGTCGTCGCGCAGCCGTTCGCGGACATCGGGCGCGAGGCGGTCCGGCTGCTGCTGCGCCGCATGGCCGAGCCCGACGCGCAGCGGCGCTCGCTGCGGCTGCCGACGACCTTCGTGCACCGGGAGTCCTGCGGCTGCCGACCATGATCCTTCTCTGCGGAGCCTGCGATGCCCCGCAGGGTGCGCCGGGCTCCGCGGAGAAGGATCACCGCAGCGCCGACCGGATCCGGCCCACCGTGTCGCCCGGCCGGTCCCGGACGTCCTGCCAGGTGAACCGCAGCACCGTCCACCCCGCGGCGACCAGGGCGTTCTGCTTGCGCCGGTCGGCCCGGAAGCGGGCCGGGTCCGAGTGGAACGCCCAGCCGTCGAGCTCCACCGCGAGCCGCTCCGCCACGAACGCGACGTCCACCCGCCACGGACCGAAGGGCCACCCGAGGACGAACCCGGTGAGCCCCGCCCGTCGCAGGTGCGCGACGAGGCGCCGCTCGGCCCGCGAGTCGGCCCGGTCGGCGGCCTCGACGACGAGCTCGCGGGCCCGAGCCCAGCCGTGGGTGCCGACCCCGCGCTGGAACGCGGCGAGCAGCTCGGGGAAGGGCAGTCCCCGCTGCAGCACCCGGTCGAGGAAGGTGGTGCCGTCGGTGAGGGCGACGGCGGTCTCCAGCGCGGTCAGGGCCGGTGCCGTGACGGCGACACCGCGCCGTTCCGTCCGGTCCGCCGCGTCCAGGGTGCGCCGGCGGACCCGGATCCCGTCCGGCGGTGTGCGCCGCGCGTGTGCGGGCACGGTCACCCCCACGACCGGGAACGCGGTGGTGGGCACCGACATCCGGTGCAGGAACGCCGCCGCGGGCCCGTCGAGGACGGCGCCCGGCCCGGCCCACAACGCGGCGGCCACCACCCGCCCCCATGCGGTGGTCCGGTGCGACGACGCCCGGTACACCCCCGGTGCGACGACCACCAGGGCGCCGCGGGCGACCCGGCCGCGCAGTGCCTTCCCCGAGATCCCGCACGCCAGCGCCTGCCCTCGGGAGAACACCCCGTCCTGGCCGCGCAGCACCGTGTCCAGGTCCATGCGGCGCACCCTGGCCGGGAGCCGCGCGCGCCACGGGCGAACTCGGGGGAGCCGTTCGCAGTCGTGATCCTTCTCCGCGGAGTCCGGGGTCCCCCGCAGGGCGGTGCGGGTTCCACGGAGAAGGATCACCCGCGCCCGGCGAGCACCTCCGCGAGGTCGAAGTTCACGGGGCGCTCCAGCTGCTCGTAGGTGCACGAGGCAGGCTCGCGGTCCGGGCGCCACCGCACGAACTGGGTGGTGTGGCGGAACCGCTCGCCCTCCATATAGTCGTAGCGGACCTCGACCACCCGCTCCGGGCGCAGCGGGACGAAGGACAGGTCCTTGCCGGCGTTCCACCGGCTCGTCTCGGACTTGCGCGGCGTCCGCTCGCCCTCCAGCTGCTTCGCCCAGGCCCACGGGTGGTCGTCGAAGTCGGTGACCAGCGGCTGCAGCTCGGTCATGAGCTCACGGCGGCGCGCCATCGGGAACGCCCCGACGACCCCGACCGACACCAGCACCCCGCGGGCGTCGTGCAGGCCCAGCAGCAGCGACCCGACGGCGTCCGGGCCGGACTTGTGCACCCGGTACCCGGCGACGACGCAGTCCGCGGTGCGCTCGTGCTTCACCTTGGTCATGACGCGCTTGTCGGGCTGGTAGGTCCCGGCCGGGTCCTTCGCGATGAGCCCGTCGAGCCCGGCGCCCTCGAACTTCTCGAACCAGCGGCGCGCGGTGGCGGTGTCGTCGGTGACCGGGGTGAGGTGCACCGGCGGGGCGACGCCGGCGAACGCCTCCTCCAGCAGCGCGCGGCGCTCGGCGAACGGGCGCGCGGTGAGGTCGTCGTCGCCGAGGGCCAGCAGGTCGAAGGCGACGAACGACGCCGGCGTCTCGGTCGAGAGCAGCGTCACCCGGCTGGCCGCGGGGTGGATCCGCTGCTGGAGCGCCTCGAAGTCCAGTGCGTTCCCGGAGGCGACGACGATCTCCCCGTCGACGACCGCGCGCGGCGGGAAGTGCGCCTTCACCGCCTCGACGACCTCGGGGAAGTAGCGGGTCATCGGCTTCTCGTTGCGGGAGCCGATCTCCACCTCGTCACCGTCGCGGAAGACGATCGAGCGGAAGCCGTCCCACTTGGGCTCGTAGAGCCTGCCCTCGGGGATCGACGGGGCGGGCTTGGCCAGCATCGGCTTCACCGGGGGCATCACGGGCAGGTCCACGGCGGACGAGTCTCCTCTCGATCGTCGGCGCGAGCATCCCGGCTCGCCCGTCCGAGGGGGGACCGGCCCGGTGCGCCAGACTGATCGGTGTGGGACGACTGCCCGACCGGGAGGCGCTGGAGCGGGCGCGGGACGCGACGATCGACGACGTCCTGCCCGGGCCCGGCGACCCGCCGCTGCGGGTGCTGTTCTGCGGCATCAACCCCGGCCTGGTGTCGGCCGCGACCGGGCACCACTTCGCCCGTCCCGGCAACCGGTTCTGGCCGGTGCTGCACGGGTCCGGGTTCACCCCGCGCCTGCTGGCCCCGGCCGAGCAGGGCGAGCTGGCGCGGCTCGGGCTCGGCATCACGAACATGGCGCCCCGGGCCACCGCGCGGGCCGACGAGCTGTCCGACGACGAGGTCGTCGCCGGTGGGGAGCGGCTGCGCGCGCTCGTCGCGGCGCGGGAGCCGGGGTGGCTGGCCGTCGTCGGCATCGGGGCCTACCGGACCGCGTTCGGGCGGCGCGACGCGGCGGTGGGGGAGCAGACCGACCGGCTGGGGACGACCGGGATCTGGGTGCTGCCGAACCCCTCGGGGCTCAACGCGCACTGGTCGCGCGCGGCGATGGTCGCCGAGTTCGCGCGGCTGCGGGCCCGCGCCCGGGAGCAGGGGCCGGGCTAGGCCCCCGGGGTCGTCGAGCGCAGGAACAGCCCGAGCGCCAGGCCGACGGCGAGGAAGACCAGCAGCCACCACCACGTGCCGGACAGCACCCATACGGCGGACCCGACGGCGAGACCACCGCCGATCCCGTACCCGAGGCGGTTCAAGCTGTCCTTGCGTGGCCCGTCGTCCATGGGCGCCGAGCCTAGCGGCCGCCCCCGTCGAGATCGGGCAGATCGGGCGTCTCCGCGCCGTCGCGCTCGTCGCGGTCGGCCCACTCCAGCAACGGCTCGATGCCGAACACGGCCTCGTCGATGCCGGCGTGCAGGTCGCCCAGCTCGGCGTAGCGTGCCGGGACGGTGGCGATCGTGAAGTCCCGGGGCTCGCAGTCGTCGATCTCGTCCCAGGCCACCGGGGCCGACACCCGCGCGTCGGGGGTGCCGCGCACCGAGTAGGCGCAGGCGATCGTGTGGTCGCGGGCGTTCTGGTTGTAGTCGACGAAGACCGTCGACGGGTCGCGGTCCTTGCGCCACCAGGACAGGTCGACGCGGTCGCAGCGCCGCTCGACCTCGCGGGCGAAGGCGTGCGCGGCGCGGCGGACGTCGGCGAACCCGTGGTCGGGTGGGATGCGCACGTAGACGTGCAGTCCGGAGCCGCCGGAGGTCTTCGGGAACCCGGTCGCGCCCAGCTCGTCGAGCACCTCGTGCACGACGCCGGCGACGCGGCGGACGTCGGCCCAGGACGCGTCAGGCATCGGGTCCAGGTCGATCCGCCACTCGTCGGGGGACTCGACGTCGGCGGCGCGGGAGTTCCAGGGGTGGAACTCGACGGTGGACATCTGGACCGCCCAGACGACGTCGGCCGGATGGGCGACGCACAGCTCGTCGGCGGTGCGGTTGTACCGCGGAAAGGTCACGCGGACGGTGCGGACCCAGTCGGGGGCGCCGCGCGGCAGCCGCTTCTGGTGCACCTTCTCCCCGGTGACGCCGGTGGGGAAGCGGTGCAGCATGCACGGCCGGTCGCGCAGCGCGCGGACGACGCCGTCGCCGACGGCGGCGTAGTAGTCGGCGAGGTCCCGCTTGGTCTCGCCCCGTTCCGGGAAGTAGACGCGGTCGGGGCTGGACAGCCGCACCACGCGGTCGCCGATCGTCAGCTCGACCGGCTCACCCGCCCCGCGCGCGGCCACCCGTGGCTCAGAGCCGGCGACGCCGCCGGTAGACCGGGTACGCGACCGCGCCGATCAGGCAGACGGCAGCGGGCACGGCCGAGAACAGGAACTCGGTCCAGCTCACCGGGTGCCCGATGGTGAACAGCAGCAGCACGATGCCGGTGACGGCGGCCGCGATCGGCAGACCCTTGGGGAAGTTCTGGTGCCAGCCCCAGTCGACCGACGGCTCGTCGGCCGGGTCGACCCCGGACGCGACCGCGATCTCGCGGGTCTTGCTGGTCGTTGCGCTGTGCGCCACTGCCTTGCTGGCCACCGTGTGTCCTCCTGCTCCGGCTCCGTGCGGGGTCATCGTCGCACAGCTCGTGGGCCGAGGATGATGTGCGGTGATGAAGTCACTCGTCGTGTTGGGCAGCACCGGGTCGATCGGCACCCAGGCCCTGGACGTGATCACCCGCGCCGGCGGGTTCACGGTGTCCGGGCTGGCCGCGGGCGGATCGGACGTGGACCTGCTGGCGTCCCAGGTCCGCACGCACCGGGTCGGGCGGGTCGCGGTCGCGTCCGCCGCGGCGGCGGCGCGGCTGCGGGAGGAGCTGCCCGGCGTCGAGGTGCTCGACGGCCCGGACGCCGCGGCAGAGCTGGTCACCGCGTGCGGCGCCGACATCGTCCTGAACGGCATCACCGGCTCCCGCGGCCTCGGCCCGACCCTGGCCGCGCTCGCCACCGGTGCCCGGCTCGCGCTGGCGAACAAGGAGTCGCTGGTCGCGGGCGGTCCGCTGGTGTCGGCGGCGGCCGCGCCGGGCCAGATCGTGCCGGTCGACTCCGAGCACTCCGCGCTCGCGCAGTGCCTGCGCGGCGGGCGGGAGTCCGAGGTCGACCGGCTGGTCCTCACCGCCTCGGGCGGCCCGTTCCGCGGCCGGTCGCGCGCGTCGCTGCGGGACGTGACCGTCGAGCAGGCCCTGAAGCACCCGACCTGGGACATGGGCCCGGTCATCACCATCAACTCGGCGACGCTGGTGAACAAGGGCCTCGAGGTGATCGAGGCGCACCTGCTGTTCGGGGTGCCCTACGACCGCATCGACGTCACCGTGCACCCGCAGTCGATCGTGCACTCGATGGTCACCTTCACCGACGGCTCGACGATCGCGCAGGCGTCGCCGCCGGACATGCGGCTGCCGATCGCGCTGGCGCTCGGCTGGCCGGACCGCATCGCCGGCGCCTCGGCGCCGTGCCGCTGGGACACCGCGCAGAGCTGGACCTTCGAGCCCCTCGACGACGACGCGTTCCCCGGTGTGCGGCTGGCGCGCGCCGCCGGGACCACGGGCGGCTGCCTGCCCGCGGTGCTCAACGCGGCCAACGAGGAGCTCGTCGAGGCGTTCGTCGCCGGGGCGATCGGCTACACCGACGTCACCGACCTCCTCGGCGGGGTGCTGGAGGCGGCCGACGCCTGGACGGGTGACCCGGCTACCGTGGACGACGTGCTGGCTGCCGAGACCTGGGCCCGCGCCCACGCGCGCGAGAAGGCGGGAACGTGACCATCGTCTGGACGGTCGTCGGTATCGCGATCTTCTTCTTCGGGCTGCTGCTGTCGATCGCCTGGCACGAGCTCGGGCACTTCACCACGGCCCGCTGGTTCGGGATCAAGGTCCCGGAGTTCATGGTCGGCTTCGGCCGCACCCTCTGGTCGGTGCGTCGTGGCGAGACCGAGTACGGCATCAAGATGATCCCGCTGGGCGGCTACGTCCGGATGATCGGGATGCTGCCGCCCGCGAAGGGCGGGACGCTGGGCCGCAACCGTCGCACCGGTCCCTTCCAGGGGCTGATGGACGACGCCAGGGCGCAGTCACAGATGGACGTGCGGCCGGAGGACGCGGACCGGCAGTTCTGGACGCGGTCACCGTGGAAGCGGATCGTCGTCATGTTCGCCGGGCCGTTCATGAACCTGATCCTGGCGGTGGTGCTTTTTTCCCTGGTCCTGATGGGGATCGGCGTACCGACCGCTACCACCCAGATCGAGTCGCTCGAGAAGTGCGTGCTCCCGGCCGTCGCGGTCCAGGACGGTGTCCCGCAGGAGTGCCCGGCCGGAGCGCCGCTCGCCCCTGCGCTCGCGGCCGGGGTCCAGCCCGACGACCGCATCCTGTCGGTCCGTGGGCAGGAGTTCGGGCCGGACGACGGTACCGCGCTCCAGGATGCGATCCGCGCGTCGTCGGGGCCCACCCCGGTCGTCGTGGAGCGGGCCGGCCGGCAGATCCCGCTGACCGTCGACGTCATCCCGAACGTCCTGCCGGCACGGGGCTCTGCGGACCCCTACGCCACGGTGACGGCGGGCTATCTCGGTGTTGCGCTCGACACGCAGTACACGCAGCTCGGGCCGGGTGACGTCGCCGCTCAGATCGGCAACGGCGTCGTCCGCACGGCGGAGGCGATCACCCAGATCCCCGCCCGCATCCCGGCCCTGTTCGGGGCCGCGTTCCTCGGCGAGGAGCGGAGCCAGGACAGCCCCATGGGCGTCGTCGGCGTCTCGCGGATCGGCGGCGAGATCCTCGCCCAGCAGGACGTCCCGTGGCAGGCCGATGTCAGCCGGTTCCTGATGATGCTGGCCGCGGTGAACCTGTCGCTGTTCCTGCTGAACCTGCTCCCGGTCCCGCCGCTGGACGGCGGCCAGATCGTCCCGGCGATCTGGGAGGCCATCAAGCGCAACACCGCGAAGCTGCTCGGGCGCCCCGACCCCGGGCCGGTCGACGCGGCCAAGCTCCTGCCCGTCGCCTACGTCTTCGTGATCGTCTTCCTGGGGTTCTCGGTCATGGTCGCGATCGCCGACATCGTCAACCCGGTGCGGCTGTTCGGGTGAGCGCAGCACCCGAGGGCGCACGCCCGCTGGCGGTCTTCGACATCGACGGTGTCCTCGCCGACGTCTCGCACCGGCTGCACTACCTCGACGTGCACCGGTGGGAGAAGTTCTTCGCCGCCGCGCACGCCGACCCGCTGCTCGACGAGGGCGCGGACCGGCTGCGTGCGGCCCAGGACGAGTACGACGTCGTCTACCTGACCGGTCGCCCCGAGCGGAACCGCAGGCTGACCGAGACCTGGCTGAAGGGCTTCGGCCTGCCCACCGGGCCGCTGTTCATGCGCCCCGACGACGACCACCGCCCCGCCCGCTACGTCAAGCGCGAGGTCCTGCGGCTGCTCGCCCGCGAGCGTGAGATCGCGATGATCCTCGACGACGACCCCGCCGTCGTCCGGGTGCTGGAGGCCGACGGGTGGCCGGTCGAGCTCGCGACCTGGCTGCCGCACAGCTCGACGCTGCAGGACGCGCAGGAGAACCAGGGCCGCACGTAGTGCCCCTGCTCACCGGGTACGGCGGGTCCCGCGGCGCGGTGGGATAGTGGAGGTCGTGAGCGTCTCCCTGGGTATGCCGTCCGCGCCCGCGCCGACCCTGGCCCCGCGCCGGAGGACGCGGCAGCTGCAGGTCGGCCCGGTCGGTGTCGGATCCGACCACCCGATCTCCGTCCAGTCCATGACGACCACCCTGACCTCCGACGTCAACGCGACCCTCCAGCAGATCGCCGAGCTGACCGCGGCCGGCTGCGACATCGTGCGCGTCGCCTGCCCGTCCGCCGACGACGCCGAGGCCCTGCCCGCGATCGCGCAGAAGTCGCAGATCCCGGTGATCGCCGACATCCACTTCCAGCCCAAGTACGTGTTCGCCGCGATCGAGGCCGGCTGTGCCGCGGTGCGGGTGAACCCGGGCAACATCCGCAAGTTCGACGACCAGGTCAAGGAGATCGCGCAGGCCGCGAAGGACCACGGCACGCCGATCCGGATCGGTGTCAACGCGGGCTCGCTCGACAAGCGCCTGATGGAGAAGTACGGCAAGGCGACGCCCGAGGCGCTCGCCGAGTCGGCCATGTGGGAGGCGGGCCTGTTCGCCGAGCACGACTTCCACGACATCAAGATCTCGGTCAAGCACAACGACCCGGTCGTCATGGTGCGGGCCTACGAGCTGCTCGCCGAGCAGTGCGACTACCCGCTGCACCTGGGCGTCACCGAGGCCGGGCCCGCGTTCCAGGGCACGATCAAGTCGGCCGTCGCGTTCGGGGCGCTGCTGCGCCAGGGCATCGGCGACACCATCCGGGTCTCGCTGTCCGCGCCGCCGGTCGAGGAGATCAAGGTCGGCCAGCAGATCCTGGAGTCGCTGAACCTGCGCCCGCGCAAGCTGGAGATCGTCTCCTGCCCGTCCTGCGGTCGGGCCCAGGTCGACGTCTACACCCTCGCCGACGAGGTCACCGCCGGTCTGACCGGCATGGAGGTCCCGCTGCGCGTGGCCGTCATGGGCTGCGTCGTCAACGGTCCCGGTGAGGCGCGCGAGGCCGATCTGGGCGTCGCCTCCGGCAACGGCAAGGGCCAGATCTTCGTCAAGGGCGAGGTCATCAAGACCGTCCCCGAGCACAAGATCGTGGAGACGCTGATCGAGGAGGCCATGCGGCTCGCCGAGGAGATGGGCGAGAGCGTGGACGGTGTGACGGGTGAACCGCAGGTGACCGTCGGCTGAGCGAGTGCCGGTACCGGACGGGCGTCGGCGTGGCATCATGAACCCGTGCTGAGGGTGGCCGGAGCACGGCTTCTCGACGATCGTCACCGCTCCGGGGTGCACGACGTGCTCGACGCCGACCCGGTCGCCGCGTGCATGGTCGCCTCCCGTATCGAGGCGGTCGGGCTCGACCCGTGGCGGCTGGGCGGTGAGCTGTGGTCCCACGGGGCCCCGGCGGACGGTCTGTGCTTCTCCGGGGCGAACCTGGTGCCGCTGCGCGGTGACCGGGCGGCGCTGCGTGCCTTCGCCGACCGGGCCCGCCGGGCCGGACGGGTGTGCTCGTCGCTGGTGGGGCGGGCCGAGCTCGTCCTGCCGCTGTGGGAGGAGCTCGCACCGGGCTGGGGCCCGGCCCGCGAGATCCGGCCCGACCAGCCGCTGATGACCCTCGAACGGCCGCCCATGATCGCGCCCGACGCCCGGGTGCGTCCGGTCCGGATCTCCGAGCTCGACCGCTACCTGCCGGCCGCCGTCGCGATGTTCACCGAGGAGGTCGGCGTCGACCCCCGGGAGGGCGACGGCGGGGCGGGCTACCGGGCCCGGGTCGCCGAGCTGATCACGTCCGGGCGGGCGTTCGCCCGGTTCCACGACGGTGAGGTCGTGTTCAAGGCCGAGATCGGCGCCCTGTCGCGCACCGTCGGCCAGATCCAGGGGGTCTGGGTGGACCCGGCCTGGCGCGGGCACGGGCTCGGCACGGCCGGGACGTCGGCGGTCGCGGTCGCGCTCGCCGGGATGGGCCGCTGCGCCAGCCTGTACGTCAACGCCTTCAACGCTCCGGCCCGGGCCGCGTACCAGCGGGTCGGGTTCGTGCAGGTCGCGCGGTTCGCCACCGTCTTGTTCTGACCGCGATCGGGTCGCGGTGCTTGACCGTGCCGCAACGGCACGGTGTCGACTCGGCCGTGGCCGCGGACATCCGCCGCGCCACCACGAGCAGGGAGGTCGTCGTGTCCCGTTCCAGCTCCGCGTCGCCGGTCGTCACCGGGACCGGTCCGCGCCCGGGGTGGGTGGAGGTCGTCGTCGGCCTGGTCGTGCTGGCCGCCGTCGCCTACGGTGGCGGACCGCTGGTGCTGCGGACCCTCGACCCCGGTCCGCTCGCCGGGGGCCTGTTCCTCGCGGCGCTGTCGGGGATCGCGGGCATCGCCGGGTTCGCCGCGGCCGTCGCGGTCCGGCGTCGCCCGCTGCCGGAGTTCGGCGT
The DNA here is from genome assembly GCF_040105315.1 of Pseudonocardia tropica. NCBI lineage: Bacteria > Bacillati > Actinomycetota > Actinomycetes > Pseudonocardiales > Pseudonocardiaceae > Pseudonocardia > Pseudonocardia tropica. The sequence goes on along the minus strand of NZ_JBEDNP010000003.1, from coordinate 328,343 downwards.
GCGGGCGACGTCCGTGCGCTGGCTGCTGCTCGGCGCCGCCGGGGCGGTCCTGGCGTTCGTCGTCAGCCGGCTGCTGGTGGTCGGGATGGTCGCGCTCGGGATCGAGCCGGAGAACATCCAGGGCGCCTACGCCGACGCGGGCAGCGGCGGGGCCTGGTCGGTCGCGCTGTCGCTGCTGTTCCTCGCGGTGCTGACACCGCTGGGGGAGGAGCTGCTGTTCCGCGGGGTGGTCACCTCGGCGCTGCTGCGCTACGGCGCCGTCGTCGGTGTGCTGGGCAGTGCCGTGGTCTTCGCGCTGGCGCACGGGCTGAACGTGGTGTTCCTGACGGCGCTGGTCGTCGGGCTGGTCGCGGGTGAGCTGCGACGACGCAGCGGCTCGGTGTGGCCGGGGGCGGTCACGCACCTGGTGCACAACGCCATGGCCCAGGTCGTCGCACTGGCGTTCGCCGGGGTGCTGTGAGCGACGGGCAGCTACCAGGCGCCTGATAGCGTCCGGTCCGTGCCCGACGAGGACGTGCCGCTCTGGGAGCTCATCCGGACGGCCCACGTCGTCGCCCGGGGGTTCCAGCGGGTGTTCGCCCGGGCCGGCCTGACCGCGACCGGCTTCGGCGTGCTCGCCGAGCTCGCCGACCGCGAACGGACGGGCGGGCCGCCGCCGTCGCAGGCCGAGCTCGCCCGGATCGTGCTGCTGCGCCCGCAGAGCGTGGGGGAGCTGGTCACCGACCTCGTCGCCCGTGGCCTCGTCCGCCGCGACGGGCCGGGCGGCCGTGGGCGCCGCGCCGGTCTGGAGCTCACCGACGACGGCCGCGCCGCGCTGCAGCGTGCCCGGCCGCTGGTGCAGGAGTTCACCGCGCCGGAGGCCATCGGGCTCGACCGGGACCGGACCGCCGAGCTGACCGCGATGCTGCGGACCGTGCGCGAGACCCTGGCCGCGGCGGAGGACTGACGGGGCGCCCGGACACCCGGGCCTCACACCGGGGGCGGCATACTCGCTGATCGTGATCGCCACCCTGCGGAAGCGCCCCCTGGTCCTGGCCGCCGCGATCGTCGTGCTCGTCGCGGTGGGTGTCGTGGTGGCGCTGCTGCGCCCCTGGGGTGGTGCCGGGACGACCGCCGAGCGGTACGTCGCGGCCTGGGCCGCGGGGGACGCGCCGGGTGCGGCCGTCTACACCACGGACGCGGAGACGGCGGGCGCCTACCTGCAGAGGTCCCGTGACGACCTCGCCCCGGCCGGCATGACCGCCCGGGTGACCGGCACCCGCACCGACGGCGACCGCGCGACGTCGACGGTGGAGGTCGCCTGGGACCTGGGGCAGGGCCGGGCCTGGAACTACACCCTGAACCTGCCGCTCGTCGCCGCCGACGACGCCGCGGGCAACGACACCGGCTGGGCGGTCGACTGGTCGCCCGCCGCGTTCGCGCCGGGCCTCACCGACGGCCAGCGCCCGGTGACCCGCACCCTGACCGCCGCCCCGGCGCCCGTCCTCGACGCCGGCGGGGCCACGCTGCTCGCGCCCACCCCGGTCGTCACCGTCACCCTGGACACGGCGCAGGTCGGGCAGGCCGCGGGCGGGCTCGGCTCCGCACTGGGCACGATCGACCCCGCGATCACGGCGTCGAGCATCACCGCGGGCGCGAACGCCGTGCCGGACGGACAGGCCTACACCGTCGTCGTGCTGCGGGAGCCCGACTACCAGCGGGTCCGCGACCGCATCTACGACCTGCCCGGCGTCCGGTTCGTGTCCTCGACGCGGCTGCTGCCGCCCGACCAGGGCTTCGCGGGCCAGCTGATGCAGGGCGCCCGCGCCGACATCGAGAAGGCCGCCGGCGGGACGCCCGGCTGGTCGGTCGACGTCGTCGGCGCCCGCGGCGAGACCGTCCGCTCGGTGGCCGGGCAGCCCGCCGGGCCGGGGAAGCCGGTCACCCTGGAGCTGGACCGCACCGTGCAGGACGCGGCGCAGGCCGCCGTCGACGCCGACCCCGAGCAGGCCATGATCGTCGCGATCCGGCCGTCCACCGGGGCGGTGCTCGCGGTGGCGCAGAACGCGGCCGCCGACCGCGACGGCGCGCTGGCCCTGACCGGCCGCTACCCGCCCGGCTCCACCTTCAAGATCGTCACCGCGTACGGGGCGATGCCGGCGGAGAACCTCACCCCGCAGTCCCCGGTCGAGTGCCCCGGCACCACCGTCATCGACGGACGCACCATCCCCAACGAGGACTCCTTCGTGCTCGGCACCGTGCCGCTGACCGAGGCGTTCGCGCAGTCCTGCAACACCACGTTCTCCCGGCTCGCCCTCGGCCTGCCCGCCGGCGGCCTCCCGGACGCCGGGAAGGCGCTCGGCTTCGGCGCGGACTGGAAGATCCCCGGGATGACGACGATCACCGGCACCGTCTCGCCCGCCACCGGCGACCTGCAGCGGGCCAGCGACGGCTTCGGACAGGGCGACGTCCTCGCCTCCCCGTTCGGCATGGCGCTGGTGTCGGCGACGGTCCAGCACGGCGCGCCCGTCACGCCGTCGCTGATCCGCGGGGCGACGACCGAGGCCGCCGTCGCGCCGGGCACCCCGGACCGCGCGGTGCTCGACCAGCTGCGCCCGATGATGCGCGCCGTCGTCACCTCCGGGACGGCGCGGGCCGCCGCCGGGCAGGGCGAGGTGTACGGCAAGACCGGCACCGCCGAGTACGCGGGCCCGGACGGCGGCAACCGCTCGCACGGCTGGTTCACCGGTTACCGCGGTGACCTGGCCTTCGCCACCCTCATCGTCGACGGCGGGTCGTCCGGGCCCGCGGTGCAGATGACGGCGCGCTTCCTGGCGGGCGTCCCGCGCTGAGCGACCGGCCGGGCGGCGGCGGGACGGCGTCGTGCCGGGCGCCCTACCCTGGTCGTCGTGCACCCCAGCCGGATCCCCGCCCTGGCGTTCGTGGCCGACCTCGTCGCCGTCGTGGTGTTCGCCGCCATCGGGAGGCTGAGCCACGCCGAGGCCGACAGCGTGCTCGGCCTGCTCGGCACCGCGCTGCCGTTCGCGCTGGGGGTCGCGGCGGCCTGGGCGACGCCGTGGGTGCGGTCGGCGCCGGCGTCGCTGCGCGCCGGGGCGGTCGTGCTCGCCGGGGCCGTGGTCGTCGGGCTCGTGCTGCGGCTGGGGTTCCTGGGGCGGCTGCCGCTGTCGTTCGCGGTCGTCGCGACGATCTCGCTGGCGGTGCTGTTGCTGGGCTGGCGGGGGATCTCCGCCGCCGTCGCGCGGATGCGGGCCCCGCGCACCCCGACCCGCTGACGGTCCCGGACGTACGATGGGGGTCATGTCGACCCGCACGCTGCTCGTCCCCGGTACGCCGACCCCAAGTCGCGAGGTGCCGTCGCACATCCCGCGTCCGGAGTACGTCGGCAAGCCGGCCCCGGCACGCAGCCGCCGCGGCGACATCCAGACGCCCGAGACGATCGAGCTGATGCGCCACGCCGGGAAGATCGCGGCCCAGGCGCTGCAGCTCGCGGGGGAGACCGTCCGCCCGGGCATCACCACCGACGAGATCGACCGCGTGGTCCACGAGTTCCTCGTCGACCACGACGCGTACCCCTCGACGCTGGGCTACCGCGGCTTCCCCAAGTCCTGCTGCACCAGCCTCAACGAGGTCATCTGCCACGGCATCCCGGACACGACCGTGATCGACGACGGCGACGTGCTCAACGTCGACGTCACCGCGTTCGTCGGCGGCGTGCACGGCGACACCAACGCGACCTTCCTCGCCGGTGACGTGTCGGAGGAGGCGCGGCTGCTCGTCGAGCGCACCCGCGAGGCCACGATGCGCGCCATCAAGGCCGTCCGCCCCGGGCGTGAGCTGAACGTCGTCGGCCGGGTCATCGAGTCCTACGCCAAGCGCTTCGGCTATGGCGTGGTCCGCGACTTCACCGGCCACGGCATCGCCCACGAGTTCCACTCCGGGCTGGTCGTACTGCACTACGACCAGCCCGACGTGCACACCGTCCTCGAGCCGGGGATGACCTTCACCATCGAGCCGATGATCACCCTCGGCGGCATCGACTACGACACCTGGGACGACGACTGGACCGTCGTCACCAAGGACAAGTCGTGGGTCGCGCAGTTCGAGCACACCATCGTGGTGACCGACGACGGCGCCGAGATCCTGACCCTGCCCTGAGGCGGGGCCGCCCGGCGTGTGCGGTCAGGCGGCGGCGCGCTCGCGCAGCAGGGCCAGCGCCTCGTCGGCGTGCTTGTTCATGTCGGTCTCGGACCCGATCTCGGCGAGGACCGCGCGGTCCGGGCCGATCACGAACGTCCTGCGGCGGGTGTGGAAGTTCCCCGGGAGCCAGGCGCGGTAGGCACCGAAGGACTTCGCGACGGCGTGGTCGGCGTCGGACAGCAGCGGGAACCCGAAGCCGTTCGCGGCGGCGAACATGTTCTGCTTGTCCGGCCGGTCCGAGGAGATCCCGACCGGCTGCGCGCCGACCTCGGCGAACTCGGCCGCGAGGTCCCGGAAGTGGCAGGCCTCGGCCGTGCAGCCACCGGTCATCGCGGCCGGGTAGAAGAACAGGACGACGGGCCCGGCCGTCAGCAGGTCGGACAGCCGGCGTGGTGCGCCGGCCTCGTCGGGCAGCTCGAAGTCGGTGGCGGTGTCGCCGACGGTCATGGTGTCTCCTCGGGTCGCGGGTGCGGTGTGGGTCAGGAACGTGGGGGCAGCGGGAGGAACCCGCTGGTGCGGCGGACGTAGTCGGCGTAGCCGGGGCGCCGGTCGGCGATGTCGCGTTCCAGCAGCGCCGCGCCGGTGCCCTTCATCAGGTTCGCCGTGATCACGGCGACCCCGACGAGGCCGATCAGCCCGGCCGGGTGGTGCAGGGCGAGGATGCCCAGGCCCCACCAGACGCAGGCGTCGCCGAAGTAGTTGGGGTGGCGGGTGAACCGCCACAGCCCGCGGTCCATCACCTCGCCGCGGTTCGCGGGGTCGGCGGTGAACCGGGCGAGCTGGGCGTCGCCGACGGACTCGAAGGTGAACCCGACCGCCCAGACGAGCACGCCGAGCACGGTGACGGCGACCAGCCATCCCCCGGCCGCGGTGCCGTACTGGGCGACCTGCACGGGCAGCGAGACGACCCACATCACCGCGCCCTGGGTGAGGTAGACGCGCCGGCCGATCGAGCCGCGCTCGCGCAGGTCGACGTAGCGCCGGTCCTCGGGCTTCCCGTGGTTGCGCCGCGCGATGTGGCGGGCCAGCCGCCCGCCCCACACCGCGACGAGCACGACCACCAGGGCGCGCCGCCAGCCGTCGCCGGTCGGGTCGAGGGCCGTCGCGGTCACCGCGGTGACGAACGCGACCCACACGAACCCGAGCCCCCATACGACGTCGACGCCGTCGTGCCGGCCGCGCCGCACGCCGATCGCGTACGCGAGGGCCATGAGCACGGCGACGGCGACGGCGGTGACGCCGAGGTTGACGGCCCACGCCGCCCAGGGGAACGGGTTCACCCCGGTCATGCTGTCGCGGCCGGCGACGGCGCGCCCGCCGGGGCGGACCCGACGGCCGGGTCGAGCCCCAGGATCCCGGTGCGGCTGCGCGGGAGCCCGGAGGTGCCGTCGGCACCGGGGCGGACGGTGAGGATCTGGTGCACGCCCATCCGGTTCTCCTCGAACGCCAGCGCGGCGCCGGCCAGGTACAGCAGCCAGATCCGCCACTGCTCCTCGCCGATCATCCGGACCGCGGTGTCGCGGTGCGCCTGCAGCGTCTCCAGCCAGGGCCGGACCGTCCACACGTAGTGCTCGCGCAGCGAGTGCACGTCGACGATCTCGTGCCCGGCCTGCTCCAGGAACCCGAGGGTCTCACCGAGCGGGCGCATGTACATGTCCGGCGCGACGTAGGCCTCCATGAACGCGCCGCCGCCCGGTGCGGTGTTCGCCCCGACCGACCCGCGCGACATCTGCTGCAGCAGCAGGCGTCCGTGCGGGCGCAGCATGCGGTGCAGCTGTGCGGCGTAGACGCCGTAGTTCTCCTGCCCGACGTGCTCGCCCATCTCGATGGAGGACACGGCGTCGAAGGGCTGCTCGGAGATCTCGCGGTAGTCCTGCAGCCGGATCTCCACCCGCTCGGACAGCCCCGCCCGGCGGACGCGCTCGACGCCGTAGTCGCGCTGCTGGGCGGACAGGGTCACGCCGGTGGCGTGCACGCCGTAGTGCTCGGCCGCGTGCACGAGCAGCGAGGCCCACCCGCAGCCGACGTCGAGCAGCCGCATCCCCGGCGCCAGGCCGAGCTTGCGGCAGATCAGGTCCAGCTTGTCGCGCTGGGCGTCGACCAGGGTGTAGCCGGGCCCCTCGTCGCGGGTCCAGTAGCCGCACGAGTACGCCATCTGCGGATCGAGCAGGAAGGCGTAGAACTCGTTCGACAGGTCGTAGTGGTGGCTGATCGCGTCGCGGTCGCGGCGACGGCTGTGCCGCCGCCCGCCCAGCCGGGCCTCCGACGCCGGCGGCCGCGGCGGGGGGCCGACGGCGCCGAGCCGGGCCGCGGTGCCCAGCGCACCCAGCTTCTGACGCAGGTCGAGCGTCGCCGAACCGGTCCCCGGCTTCGCGAGCGCCCAGAACCGGGACAGCCCGTCGGCGACGTCCCCGTCCACGGACAGGTCGCCGGAGACGAACGCGCGGGCCAGGCCGAGCTCGCCCGGCGCCCACAGCAGCCGGCGCAGGGCCCGGCGCCGGTTGACGACCACCGTCGGCGGGGTCGGGTCGTCGGGGGTGCCGGTCCGGCCGGCCTCGCTGCCGTCCCAGGCGCGCAGCCGCACCGGGAGCGGGGCGCCGAGGACGTCCTCCAGGAGCGAGGTGAGGCGCTCCGCGGGGGTGGTGGTCATGGGGGCACCTCTCAGAAGGACGGGCGGCGCTGCAGCGAGAACTGGAAGACGTCGAGGTAGCCGACGCGGAACCCGGCCTCGCAGTAGCCGAGGTAGAACTCCCACATCCGCCGGAACGTCTCGTCGAAGCCGAGCGCCTCGACCTCGTCCCACCGCTCGAGGAAGCGGGTGCGCCAGTGGCCCAGGGTGCGGGCGTAGTCGTAGCCCAGGCTCCGGCGCTCGGCGACGTGCAGCCCGCCGGTGTGCCGGGCGAGGGTGTCCTCGATGGCCTCGACCGACGGGATGATCCCGCCGGGGAAGACGTACTTGTGGATCCAGGTGTAGTCGTTGCGGGCGACCATCATCCGGTCGTGCGGCATGGTGATCGACTGCAGGCCGACCCGCCCGCCCGGCTTGAGCAGCCGGTCCAGTGCGGCGAAGTACGTCGGCCAGTACTCGACGCCGACGGCCTCGATCATCTCGACCGACACGACGGCGTCGTAGGAGCCCTGGGCCTCGCGGTAGTCGCGCAGCAGCACCTGCACCCGGTCGGCCACGCCCGCCTCGGCGAGCCGCGCCTCGGCGAGGGTCTTCTGCTCCTGCGAGATCGTCAGCGTGGTGACCCGGGCGCCGCGCTGCGCGGCCCGCGTCGCGAGCCCGCCCCAGCCGGTGCCGATCTCCAGCACGTGCATCCCGGCCTCGACGCCCGCCATGTCCAGGATGCCGTCGATCTTGCGTTCCTGGGCGAGGACGAGGTCGTCGGAACCGTCGGCGAACCAGCCGGCGGAGTAGGACATGGTGTCGTCGAGGAACAGCGAGAACAGCTCGTTGGACAGGTCGTAGTGGCGGTGGATGTTCTCCCGCGACCCCTCGACCGAGTTGACCTCGGCGGTGGGCCGGCGGGCCTCGGCGAACCGGCGGCCCAGCCGCTGCAGGGCGGGCGGCACCAGCGTCGACAGCCGGGCGGCGAACGGGGTGAGCAGCCCGGGCAGGTCGGTGGTCGTCCAGTCGCCGACCATGTACGACTCGCCGAACCCGATCTTGGAGTTCGCGCCGAGCCGGTGGAAGAACGCCGACGGGCGCTCGATGCGCATGACCGGCGAGGTCGGGCCGCCCGCACCGAGCCGCTCCCCGCCGGGGAACACCACCCGCACCGGCAGCGACCGGACCGCGTTGCGGAACAGCGACTCCGCGATCCGGGCCTTGGCCGGAGCCACGGGCGGTGTCGCCAGACCGGGCCACACACCCTCGTTGGGGCGGGGCACGGCGTGCGTACGGGGCCGGGTGCCGCGCACGCCACCGGGGGTGGGCACGGCGATCCCGTCGTGCTGCATGGTCATCGCGTGACCCCTTCCTGGTGCTGATCCTGTGTGGAGTGTTCGTCGGGGAGGCCCGCGCGGTTCTGTGGTGGCCGGGCCGGTTTCGGCACGACCGGCAGCTTCGTCCACAGCGCGATGCCGTGCCGCCGGATCAGCGCCGCGGTCCGCTGGGTGACCAGCGGGCGGCGCAGCACCGTGCGCGCCACCTGCCGGGTCGTCGCGGGCCTGCGGATCCCGGCCAGGGTGGCGACGAACGCGGGCGCACCGTCCTGGTGCAGCGTGACCGCGATGCCGAGCCGGTCACCGGGCTCGGGCAGGCGCATCGTGTAGTGGCCGTCGACGGTGAGGAACGGCGAGACGTAGAACTCCTTGTCCACGCTCGCCCGCCCCGACGGGTCGGGGTGCAGCAGGTAGCAGTGCCGCTCGCCGTAGGTGTTGTGCACCTCCGCGACCACGCAGGCGAGCGTGCCGTCGGCGCGGTGGCACCAGAACACCGAGATCGGGTTGAACACGTAGCCGAGCACCCGGGCGTGGGCGAGCATCAGGACCCGGCCCCCGGCCAGGTCGATGCCGTGCGCGGCCAGGTAGGTGTCGACGTTCTCCCGGATCCCGCGCTCCGGGTCCCCGAGGTGGTCGCGAGCGTCGAAGCGGGCGAACGGGCGCAGCCAGAACGGCAGCCGCGGCAGCGCGTCCAGGTCGACGAGCCAGTAGTAGACCGGGTGCGAGAACGCCGTCTCCAGGTCGCGCCGGCGGGCGTGACGGACCTCGGCGTCGTAGAGCGCCGGGGTGCTCACCAGCTCACCCCGAGAGCGCGGGCGGCGCGCACCCCCGAGGCGCAGCCGTCCTCGTGGAAGCCCCAGCCGTGGTAGGCGCCGGCGTAGGCGGTGACCGGGGTGGTGAGCTCGGGCAGGCGGCGCTGCGCGGCCACCGACTCCGGTGTGTACACCGGGTGCTCGTAGGTCATCCGCGCGACGACGGCGTCCGGGTCGATCCGGCCGGTGCCGTTCAGCGTGACCACCCAGTCGTCGGGGTCGGTGAGGCGCATCAGCCGGTTCATGTCGTAGCTGACCAGCACCGGGGCCGCGGTGCCGTCGGATCCGCCCGGCCCGCCCGTGGTGTCCGCGCAGGCCGGCTTCAGGTAGTTCCACGACGCCCGGGCGCCGCGCCGGCGCGGCAGCAGCGAGGTGTCGTGGTGCAGCCAGGTCTCGTTGCGGGAGTAGCTGAACGCCCCCAGCACGGCCCGCTCGTCGGCGGTCGCGCCGTCGCCGAGGACCGCCAGCGCCTGGTCGGGGTGGGTGGCGAGCACGACGTGGTCGAACGCGGCGACGGAGTCGGCGTCGTCGCGGACCTCGACGCCCGCGGCCGAGCGCAGCACCGAGCGGACCGGCGTCGCGGTGCGCACCGCCGGGAGCTGCTTGACGACGCGGTCCACGTAGGAGCGGGACCCTCCGGTGACGGTCCGCCACTGCGGCGAGCCGCCGATCCCGAGCAGGCCGTGGTGGTCGAGGAAGGTGAACAGGTAGCGCGCCGGGTAGTCCAGCGAGAGTGCCGCGCCCGCCGACCACACGCAGGACACCACCGGGATCATGAAGTGCTGCACGAAGTAGCGGGAGTAGCCGCCGATCGCGAGGAACGCCCCGAGCGTCACGTCGCCGGCGGACTCCTCGGACAGCACCCGGCGGGCGTGCCGGTGGAACCGCACGACCTCGCCGAGCATCCGCAGGTAGGCGGGCCGGGCCAGGTTGGAGGCCTGCGGGAACAGCCCGCCCAGCTTGCGGGCGCCGGCGTACTCCAGCCCGCAGCCGTCGCAGCGCACCGACATCGACATGTCGGAGTCCTGGGTGGACACCCCCAGCTCGCCGAACAGGCGCAGCAGGTTCGGGTAGGTCCGGTCGTTGTGGACGATGAACCCGGAGTCGACGTGGGTGGTCCCGCCGTCCGAGGACGCCAGCTCGTGGGTGTGGGCGTGCCCGCCGGGGCGGGCGTCGGCCTCGTACAGCGTCACGTCGTGGCTGCGGGACAGCAGGTAGGCGGCCGTCAGACCGGACACCCCGCTGCCGACGACGGCGACGGTCGGACGCGCCTGCGGTGCACTCACCTGTCAACTCCTTCGAGGGCGACCCGCAGCCCGGCCGGGGCGGGTTCCGCCATGGCGTTCGAGATGACCGGGTCACGGGGTTCGGCCCCGAGCTCGCCGAGTGCGAAACGTCGCACCAGGGAGGTCCAGTCACCGGCGCGGCGGAGCATGGCGTGGCCGTCGCCGAGCACGTCGAAGCGGGCGACCCGGTCGGTCACCGACCGCGCGCGCAGGGCGTAGGCGTAGGACGCGGCGGGGTCGGTCATCCGCTCCCGGTCGCCGTGGGCGATCAGCACCGACCGCCCGGCGAGCTGGTCGACCGGGTCGGAGCCCTCCAGCCACGGCGCGAGCCCGCACACCGCGACGACGCCGGGCGCTCCCGCCGCCCGCAGCACCGCGCGGGCGCCCATCGAGTGCCCGACGAGCACCGTCGGGCGTCCCGGGTAGCGGCGGGCGAGCTCGTGGACGGCCCACTCGGCGTCGCGGTGGGCGTCCATGGCGGAGCCGTTCCAGCCCTTCAGCCGGTAGCGCAGCAGGTGCACCGCGACGCCCGAGCCCACCTCGGTCCGGTGGGCGCGCCCGCCGCGCTCCAGGGAGTGGGCGAACGGCAGCATGCGCAGCAGTGCCAGCCCGCGCCGGGCGGGCGCCGTGGAGTGCGACTTCCCGCCGTGGGCGACGAGCACGACACCGGCCGGTTCGGGGTGTCGGTCGCCGGCGTTCTCCAGCCACGGACTCGGATCGGGCACGGGGCGCCTCGCAGGGGGACGGGGTGCACGGGGCACCGGAACGGTCTCGGCGCGTGTTCGTCCGGCGGCCCGGTGGTGGCCGGTCGGTGGGACCGTCCTCACATCGGGTCGGCCCGGACACGGTCCGCGACCGGTGGGTACCCGCCGAGCCTAGATCGGCCCCGCGGTAGCTCGCTCGTCGAGAGATCTCGTTGCGCGGGGATCGCTCGAACGGGTGAGGTGCGCGTCACCTCCGGTGGTCACGGCCGGGGTGGGTAGGACCACGGACGCACCCTGCCGTCGTGAAGGGCGAAGATGGGCGTGCGCCCGGGACCGGGCGCCGCGGACGGACGGGCAGGGAGAGGACGACGACGATGGGCGTGCCACCGGAGCTGACGGTGTGGCAGAAGGTCGTGGCGACGGTGCGGCGCCGGCGTCGCGGGTCGGGCTTCTGGTTCGGGCTCGCGATCGCGGTCATCTGGCCGTTCGTCGTCTTCGGGACCCGGCTGGGCTGGCGCGGCGCGGAGCACCTGCCGCGCACCGGCGGCGCCCTGCTGGTCGGCAACCACGTCTCGTTCTCCGACCCGATCTTCGACATCGCGTTCGGCACCGCGCACGGCCGGATCCCGCGGTTCCTGGCCAAGGGCGAGCTGTGGTCGGTGCCGGTGGTGAAATGGGTGCTCGGGCACGGCGGGCACATCCCGGTGTACCGGTCGTCGAAGCGGGCCGCGGAGTCGTTCACCGGCTCGATCGACGCCCTGGGGCGCGGGGAGATCGTCGCGATCTACCCGGAGGGCACCTACACCCGCGACCCCGGGCACTGGCCGATGAAGCCGAAGAACGGCGTCGCCCGGATCGCGCTGCGCTCCGGCGCCCCGGTGATCCCGATGGCGAACTGGGGCACCCAGGACTTCCTGCCCGCCGACGGGAAGCCGACGCCGTTCCCGCGCAAGCGCGTCACGGTCGCGCTCGGCCCGCCGGTGGACCTCTCGGAGTTCGCCGGGAAGCCGCTCACGAAGACCACCCTCGACGCGGCCACCGCGAAGATCATGGACGCGGTGACCGGGCTGCTCGAGGAGCTGCGCGGGGAGACCCGCCCGGCGACGACGTACGACCCGGAGGCGCGGCCGCGTCCGGAGGCGCCCGGCGAGCCGCTCGACCCGGCCGAGCGCGCCGCCGGCTGAGCCTCAGATCTCCAGGCCGAGCAGGGCGTTCTCGATGACCTCGGGCAGCGCCGGGTGGATCCAGTACTGCCCGGTCGCGATCTCGGAGACGGTCTGGCCGAACACCATCGCCTGGATCAGCTGCTGGACCAGCGTGGACGCCTGCGGCCCGAGCAGGTGCGCGCCCAGCAGCCGCCCGGTGCCCTTCTCCGCGACCAGCTTGCAGATGCCGGTGCGGTCCTCCATCGCCCAGCCGTAGGCGACGTCGCCGACGTTCTGCACCTTGACCGCGATGTCGAACCCGGCGTCGCGGGCCTCGGTCTCGGTCATGCCGACCGAGGCGATCTGCGGCTCGGTGAACACCGCCGCCGGGACGAAGTCGTGGTCGGTGGCGCGCAGGTCGTCCGGGTGCGCCAGGTTGTGCCCGACGATCTTCGCCTCGTGGTTGGCCACGTGCTTGAGCTGGTGCGGGGAGCTCACGTCGCCCAGCGCCCACACGCCCGCGGCGGAGACGCTGCGCTGGTACTCGTCGACGGCGACCCGGCCGTCGGCGTGGACGGTCACGCCGCCCCGGTCCAGGTCCATCCGGTCGCCGTTGGGCATCCGGCCGGTGGCGACCAGCAGGGTGTCGGCGACGACGGTGGAGCCGTCGTCGAGGGTGATCTCCACCTCGCCGGGGCCGCCGCTTCCGTCGCCGGACAGCGCGGTGACCTGGCGGCCCAGCCGGCAGTCCCAGCGGGCGGTGGCGACCTCGGTGAACCGGTCGGACAGCGTGTGGTCGAGGTGGCGCAGCAGCTTCGGCCCGCGGGCGATCAGGGTGACCTCGGCGCCGAGCGCGGAGAACACGTGCGCGAACTCCGCGGCGATGTAGCCGCCGCCGAGGATCGCGAGCCGGCGCGGGACGTCGTCGATGCGCATCACGGTGTCGGAGGTCTCGAACGGCACCCCGGCCGCCGCGACCTGCGGCGGGATGCTCGGCCGCGACCCGGCGGCGATGACGATCCGGTCGCCGCTGACGGTGTCGGTGCCGGAGCCGTCGGTGCGCTCGACGCCCAGCTCGCGCTCGCCGGTGAAGCGGGCGTGCCCGAAGTACACGGTGACGTTGGGGCTGCGGTCGACCCGGTAGGAGCGCCCACCGTCGGAGATCGGGTCGATCCGGCCGAACACCCGGTCCCGGATGTCGGTCCAGCGGACCTTGTCGACGGTGCCGTCGACACCGTAGGTGTGCGCGTGCCGGATGGTCTCGGCGACGTCCGCGGCGTAGACGTACATCTTGGTCGGGATGCACCCGACGTTCAGGCAGGTCCCGCCGAACACCCCGTGCTCGACGAACGCCACGTCGAGGCCGGCGAAGCGCTCGTCGACGAAGGAGTTTCCGGAACCGGTGCCGATGACGACCAGATCATGGTGGGCCACGTCGCGAGGCTAACCGCTTCCGCGGCCTCGCGACGCTCTGGTACCCCTCTGCAGATGACCGTTCCCACACCGGCCGCGGCGACGAACCCGACCCTGCACCGCGCCTGGGCCGCCGACCTCGACCCGGCCACCCTGTACGCGCTGCTCGCGCTGCGCACCGAGATCTTCGTCGTCGAGCAGGAGTGCCCGTACCAGGAGCTCGACGGGCGTGACCTCGAGCCGCGCACCCGGCACCACTGGCTGGCCGACGGCGGCACGGTGGTGGCCACCCTGCGGCTGCTGGCCGACCCCGGCGGGGTGCTGCGGATCGGCCGGGTGTGCACCCGCGCCGACGCGCGCGGACGCGGGCTGGGGCACCGGCTGATGGACTCGGTGCTCGCCGAGGTCGGCGACCGCCCCTGCGTGCTCGACGCCCAGGAGGTCCAGGTGCCGTTCTACGCCCGGCACGGCTTCGTGCCGGCGGGGGAGCTCTTCGTCGAGGACGGCATCCCGCACGTCCCGATGGAGCGCCGCCGCCCCTGAGCGGGGCTCGGCCCGCGGCCCGCTCGCGCAGGTCCGGCGGGGGCGCACGACCGGACGACGGGCGTGCCCCGCGCGTCGCCGTCGCCGGGGAGCCGAGTGCGCGATACTCCCGCGCGTGCCCGGACCGAGCGGGTGCACGAGCGGACACGCTGGGAGAGGAAGGCGGAACGGATGAGCGACGACCGACGGGGCGGCGACTCCCCGGCCTGGGGGCGGGTCGGACCGGAGGACCCGACGGCGGACCCGGCGACCCATCCGGCGCTGCGCACACCCGACCCCACGGCCGAGCAGCCGACCGTGGCGGTGCCGGTGGAGGGCGGTGGCCCGGACTCCGAGGCCACCACCGAGAAGCGCGCGGTCCCGCACACCCGCACCGGCGGGCTGTGGGCCGCGCTGATCCTCTCGGCGGTCGTGCTGATCTTCCTGCTGGTGTTCATCCTGCAGAACACCGAGCCGGTCGCGATCACCTTCCTGTGGCTGACCGGGACGCTGCCCACCGGGGTGGCGCTGCTGTTCGCCGCGATCGCCGGGATCCTGCTGGTCGCCGTGCCCGGGACGGGCCGGATCCTGCAGCTGCGCCGGCAGGCACGGCGGGGCTGACCCGCACGGGTCGCGGCCGGGGACGCGGCCGCGACCCGGGGGCGGTCAGCGCCGGCGGCGCGGCCGGTCGGTGCGCGCGGCGCCGCCGGCGGCCGGGCGGCGGCGGGGCGCCTGCTTCGGCGGCTTGGCGACGACGATCGGCTCGCCGGACGGCTCCCGGGCACCGGTCACGCGGACCAGGTCCGGGTGACCCGGGCGGACCGTCGAGACCTCGGCGGAGACCCCGGCCTGGCGGGTGAGCAGGTCCACCTCGGCGCGCTGCTCGGGCATCGCCAGCGTCACGACGACGCCGTCCTCCCCGGCCCGGGCGGTACGCCCGGCACGGTGCAGGTAGGCCTTGGGGTCGGCGGGCGGGTCGACGTGCACGACGAGCCCGACGTCGTCGATGTGGATGCCGCGGGCCGCGACGTCGGTGGCGACGAGCACCGGCACCGCGCCGGAGCGGAAGTCGTCGAGCGCGCGGTTGCGCTGGCTCTGCGAGCGCCCACCGTGCAGCGGCCCGGCGGCGACGCCCTCGCGGCGCAGCACCCGCACCATCCGGTCGGCGCCGTGCTTGGTGCGCACGAACAGGATCGTGCGGCCCTCCCGGGCGGCGATCTCGGCGACGACGCGGGACCGGTCGTCGCGGTCGACGACGAGCACGTGGTGCTCCATCGTCGCGACGCTGCCGGTCGGCGGGGCGACCGAGCGGGTCACCGGGTCGGTGAGGTGGCGTCGGACCAGGGTGTCGACGTCGCCGTCGAGGGTCGCGGAGAACAGCAGGCGCTGCCCGTCGGCGGGGGTGCGGTCGAGGATCGCGCGGACCTGGGGCAGGAAGCCCATGTCGGCCATGCGGTCGGCCTCGTCCAGCGCGGTGATCGTGACCTCGGACAGGTCGCAGGTGCGCTGCTGCAGGTGGTCGGACAGCCGGCCCGGGGTGGCGACCAGCAGGTCGACCCCGCGCCGGAGCTCGGCGACCTGCCTGTTCATCGACATCCCGCCGACGATGTCGGTCACCCGCAGGTCGACCGCCTTCGCCAGCGGCTTCAGGACCTCGACGACCTGGGTGGCGAGTTCGCGGGTCGGGACCAGCACCAGGCCGCGCGGGGCGGTCGGGCGGGAGCGCTCCCCGGCCAGGCGGGCCAGCAGCGCGAGCCCGAAGGCGAGGGTCTTGCCGGACCCGGTCTGGCCGCGTCCGAGCAGGTCGCGCCCGGCGAGGGTGTCGGGCAGCGTCGCCGCCTGCACCGGGAACGGGGCGGTGAAGCCCTGCTCGGCCAGCGCCTTGGTCAGGCGCTCGGGCAGGCCCAGCTCGGCGAACGACGGCATGCCGTCCTCGGGCTCGACCCACTGCGGCTCCGGCTCCGCCGTGGGCGCGGCGACGGCGGCGGCGCGGGCCGGGGCCGGACGGGACGCGGCGGCGCCACCACCGCGGCGGCCGCGACGGGCGGCCGGACGGTCACCGCCGCGCGAGGAGGACCGGGCGGGGCCGCGGTCGACCCGGCTCCCGTCCTGGAGGTGCTCGCGACGCTCGGCGCGGTTGCCGCCGCCGGAGCGCTCGCCCCGGGTGGGGCGGTCGGCGCGGGGGGCGCCGGAGCGCTCACCGCGGGCGGGGCCCCCGGTGCGGGCGCCCCGGGCCGGACGCGGGGCGTCGCGGCGGTCGTCGTCCCGGGCGGGACGGTCGCGGCGGTCGTCGCCGCGGCGGTCGTCGCGCCGGGCCGACCCGCGATGGGCGCCGCCGTCGGCGGACGGCCCGGACGGGCGGGTGGCCCGCCGACGGGCGGGGCGGTCGGACGTGGTGCCGGCGTCGGACGACGGCGGGCGGAACTGCGGCCTGGTCACGACAGGTCTCCTCGAGAACGTGGCACGTCCTGCGGAGACCTCGGGGGAGGTGTGCTCGGCCGACGGGCCCGGGCGCGGCGGTGCGTCGTCGCGGTGCGCGCTCCGTGATGGAAGGGCTCGGCCCGGCGGCAGACCGGCCGGGCGCTCGTCGATCGACACTACGCCCCGTGCCGGTGCCGGGCGGCGGCGGGACCTCGTCCGGCCGCCGGGACGCGGCCCGGGGCGTCCCGGCCGCGTCCCGGCGGGCGCGGCGGGCCGTCAGCCGATCCGGGACCGTTCCCGCAGGTCCGACAGCAGGTCGGCGGGGGCGGCCGGGTCCAGCCCGCGCGCGACGAACCACTCGCCGATGCGTCGGACGTCACGGTCCAGGAACTCCGGTCCCCGCGGGTTCCCGACGACGTCGACGACCTGTGGCAGGTCGATCAGCACCGCCCGGCCGTGGTGGACGAGCACGTTGTAGGCCGACAGGTCGCCGTGCGCCCAGCCGAGGTCGGCGAGCACGCCGAGGGCGTCGACGAGGTCGTGCCACAGCGCGGTCAGCCGGCCGTCGTCCGGGCGCAGTGCGGCGAGCCGGGGTGCGGCGCGCCCGTCGGGTGTGCCGAGGAACTCCAGCAGGACCTCGGTCCCGTCGACCGACACCGGGTAGGGCACCGGGGCCCCCGCGGAGTGCAGCCGGGCGAGTGCGGCGAACTCGGCCGCCGCCCACTGCCCGGCGATGAGGTCGCGGCCCAGCGCGGTGCGCTGCGCCATCGCCCGTGTCTCCCGGGAGCGCCGGACGCGGCGCCCCTCCAGGTATCCGGCGTCGCGGTGGAACATGCGGTGCGCGGGGTCGCGGTAGCGCTTGGCGGCGAGCAGTACCCCGTCGTGGCCGGGGAGACCGCGTTCGACGAGGTGCACGTCGGCCTCCTTGCCGGTCTTGAGCACCCCGCGCTCGTGGTCGACGGCGCCGGCGTCGGTCACCAGCCAGCCGGGGCGGGGATGCGGGCCGCGGGCACCGGCGGGCAGCCCGGGCCAGGTCGACCAGCGGTCGCCACCGCCGGGGACCTCGGCGGTGTCGGGGTCGTGCCCGGCCCGCCCGTCGAGGGCGAGCGCGGCGGTGTCGGCGCGGCCGGGACGGGGGCGGGGCTCGTCGTCGTCGAAGCGGCGGCGACGGCGGACGGGGTCGGGACGGTCGGAGGAGTACACGTGCGGCTCCGGAGGCTGCGGGGGAGTGCCGCGCGGAGCCGGTCCTCAGGGACCGGTCGTGCCGCGCGACGGGGACGGTGCGGTCGGGCACGCGCTGCGCACCCGGACACGACGAACGGCCATCGGTACGCACCTCCCCGCTCGCACCGCGCGGTCCTGCCGCGCCACCGGTCCCTCCGGCCGGTGGCGACCCTGCCGGACGCCGTCCCGGCCCGCCACCGGTTTTCCGCGCCGCACGGCCGGCTCCTTCCGTGTCGCAGGTCGGCGGACGACCCCCCGCCGCACCGGCGGTCGGCGCGGCCGGTCAGCCGAAGGCGCTGAGCGCGCCGAGCCCGATCGCGGCGAACAGCGCCGCCCACGCCACGACGGTCACGACCTGCCAGATCACGACCTGCCGCCGGTCCAGCCCCGCCGCGACCATCCCGAACGCGGTCAGCGAGATCGCCATCAGGGTCGGGGCGAGCAGCGACGCGACCGGGACGCCGTACCGGTCCACCCGGGCGATCACCTTCCGCCGCCGCTCCGACGGCGGCCGCGACGCGCGGCGGCCGAGTCCCCGCCGGGCCCGGTCGCCCAGCCGCACCGCGACGACCAGGGCCAGCACGTTGCCCGCGACCGCCCCGGCGGCGGCGAGGAGCACCGGCATGCCGGTGACCGTCCCGACCAGCGTGCCCGTGTAGGACTCCAGGAACGGCACCACGCCGATCACGAACACCGCCAGGAACCGCCACACCGGGCCCACGGCGTCGACCCACGGGTTCAGCTGTTCGACCATGCCCGGATCATGCCGTATGTCCGACTCGGTGCGCGGCTTCAGGCCGGGATGACGAGATCCAGGTGGTCGCCGTCGCGCTCGACGAGGTGCCCCGCCCGCCGCGCGATCCGGGCCACCGCGCCGGCGTCGGCGGGCTCGGCCCGCGAGGTCGCCAGCAGCCGGGCCAGGCCGCCCTTGTGCGACTTGTTGTGATGGCTGACGACCGACCGGCTCCCGTCCGGGCGCTGGGCCAGCACGGTCACGGTCACCGCGCCGGGGACCGTGCCGAGGGCGGCGTAGCCGCCCGAGCGGAGGTCGACGACGAGCTCGCCGTCGGCGATGCGGGCCAGCAGCGGGTCGAGCGCCGGGCGCCAGCGCGCGGCCAGGGTGCCCGAGCCGGGGAGTTTGGAGCCCGCCGAGAGCCGGTAGGGCGGGATCGGGTCGTCGGCCCCGAGCAGCCCGAACAGCGCCGAGCACACCGCGAGCCGGGACCGGGCCCGGTCCCGGGTGGCGCGGGTGAGGGAGCCGGCGTCGAGGGCGTCGTAGAGGACCCCGGTGTAGCGGTCCAGCGCGGGCAGGGTCGGGCTCGTGCACAGCGCGGCGTTGCGGTCGATCTCGGTGTCCTGGCGCTGCGACACGCCGAGCGCGGCCCGAGCGGCCGGACGGTCGGCGGCGAGCGCGACGAGCTCGTCGCACAGCTGCGTGCGGACGGGGCCGAGGTCGGGGTCGTGGGAGAGAGCGGCGAGGTCGAGCGGCGGGCCGTCGCCGCCGGCGCGCTTGGTCTCCGAGGGGGGCAGCAGGACGAGCACGGCGCATCAGAGTAGTGATCACCGCGTGCGACCGTTGTGCCCGCCGGGGGACCGCACTAGGTTCGGGCCCGTGACCTGCCTCGTGGCGCGCATCCACGTCGACTGCATGCGGATCACGAGCGCGGCCTGTCGCCCCGGCCGCTGACCCGCGCTCGTCCGAGGGCCCACGCACGTCCGCGTCCGCCCCGCCCCACAGCCACCAGCCGCCGAGACAGACCGACCCGGGTCCGCCCGCCTCGGCACCTCGCACATCGGCGGTCGACCCGAAGAGGAGCCCATCGTGACCGATCCCGACACCACCGCCAACTGGTCGTTCGAGACCAAGCAGGTGCACGCCGGCGCCGCGCCCGACCCGACCACGAACGCCCGGGCGACGCCGATCTACCAGACCACGTCCTACGTCTTCCGCGACACCGACCACGCCGCGAACCTGTTCGGGCTCGCCGAGTTCGGCAACATCTACACGCGGATCATGAACCCCACCCAGGACGTGCTGGAGCAGCGCGTCGCCGCGCTGGAGGGCGGGGCCGCGGCCCTGGCCGTCGCGTCCGGGCAGGCCGCGCAGGCGCTGGCGATCCAGAACATCGCCGAGGCCGGGGACCACATCGTCTCCAGCGCCTCGCTCTACGGCGGCACCTACAACCAGTTCCACTACACCTTCCCGAAGCTGGGCATCGAGGTCACCTTCGTCGACGACCCCGACGACCTGGAGGAGTGGAAGGCCGCGATCCGGCCGAACACCAAGGCCCTCTACGGCGAGACGCTGGGCAACCCGCGCGGCAACATCCTCGACATCGCCGCCGTCGCCGGCGTCGCGCACGAGGCCGGTGTCCCGCTGATCGTCGACAACACCGTCCCGACGCCGTACCTGGTCCGGCCGATCGAGCACGGCGCCGACATCGTCGTGGAGTCGCTGACCAAGTTCCTGGGCGGGCACGGCACCTCGGTCGGCGGCATCATCGTCGACTCCGGGAAGTTCGACTGGGTCGCGAACAAGGACCGGTTCCCGGGCCTGACCACGCCGGACCCCAGCTACCACGGCGCGGTGTTCACCGACGCCGTCGGCCCGATCGCCTACATCATCAAGGCCCGGGTGCAGCTGCTGCGCGACCTCGGCCCGGCGATCTCCCCGCAGAACGCCTTCCTGATCATCCAGGGCATCGAGACGCTGTCGCTGCGGATCGACCGGCACAACCAGAACGCCCAGGCGCTGGCCGAGTGGCTGGAGGGGCGCGACGAGGTGGAGAAGGTCCACTACGCCGGCCTCCCGTCGAGCCCGTGGCACGAGCTGCAGAAGAAGTACCTGCCCAAGGGCGGCGGCGCGATCGTGGCGTTCGAGCTGCAGGGCGGGATCGAGGCGGGCAAGAAGTTCGTCGACGCCCTCGAGCTGCACAGCCACCTGGCCAACATCGGCGACGTCCGCAGCCTGGTCATCCACCCGGCCTCGACGACGCACAGCCAGCTCTCGGCCGAGGAGCAGGTCGCGTCCGGCGTGACCCCGGGCCTGGTCCGGCTGTCGGTGGGCCTCGAGGGCATCGAGGACCTCAAGGCAGACCTGGACGCCGGGTTCCGCGCCGCGAAGGGCGCCTGAGCGCGGATCTGATTACCTGGTGTCCGTGAACGACATCGAGCTCCCTCCCGCCAGCGGCGCCTGGCGGGAGGGGGACGACCCCGGCCGCCGCCGCTTCCTCGACCTGCCCGCGCCGCTGAAGCCGGCGGCCGGTGGGGAGCTGCCGGGCGTGCGGCTGGCCTACGAGACCTGGGGCGAGCTCGCACCGGACGGCTCCAACGCCGTCCTCGTCCTGCACGCCCTCACCGGCGACGCGCACCTGGAGGGCCCGGCCGGCCCCGGGCACCCGACGCCCGGCTGGTGGCCCGGCCTGATCGAGCCGGGCGGCCCGCTGGACCCGGCGCGCTGGTTCGTCGTCGCGCCGAACGCGGTCGGCGGCTGCCAGGGCAGCACCGGTCCGGCGTCCCGCGCGCCGGACGGGCGGACCTGGGGCAGCCGGTTCCCGACGGTCACCGTGCGGGACACGGTCGTCGCCGAGCAGTACCTGGCCGACGCGCTCGGCATCGACGCGTTCGCCTGCGTGATCGGCGGGTCGATGGGGTCCATGCGGTCGCTGGAGTGGGCGGCGACCGAGCCCGACCGGGTGCGGCGGCTGTTCCTGCTCGCCGGGCCGGCGGCGTCGTCGGCGGACCAGATCGGCTGGGCGAACCCGCAGATCCGGGCCATCACCTCCGACCCGCACTGGCACGGCGGCGACTACCACGACACACCCGAGGGGCCGTGGCGCGGACTGGGCGTCGCGCGGCGGATCGCGCACCTGTCGTACCGGTCGGGCTTCGAGCTGGCGACCCGGTTCGGCCGCGACCCGCAGGCCGGTGAGGACCCCCTCGACGGCGGCCGCTACGCCGTGGAGTCCTACCTGGACCACCACGCGGACAAGCTGGTGCACCGCTTCGACGCCGCGTCCTACGTGCGGCTGACCGAGGCGATGAACCACCACGACGTCGGCCGCGACCGGGGTGGGGTGGCCGCCGCGCTGTCCCGGGTCCGGGCCCGCACCTACGTCGCGGGGGTCACCTCCGACCGGCTCTACCCGCTCGCCGAGCAGCAGGAGCTGGCCGATGGGATCCCGCACGCGGACCCGCTCAAGGTGATCGACTCGCCGTACGGGCACGACGGGTTCCTGGTGGAGACCCCGACGGTGGCCCGGCTGCTGGGCGAACTGCTGGACGAGGCGGTCTAGGCGGGCGGGGGCCGCGGCCCCCGCCCACCCGCGCTCAGCCCAGGTTCTCGCCGTAGACGCGCTGCACCCGCATCGTCATCAGCACCCGCCGGTCCCGGACCATGACCTCGCGGTACTCGTCCCAGTCCGGGTGCTCCCCGGCGGCGGCGCGGTACCAGTCGACCAGCGCCTGCACGGCGGGGCCGTCGGGGGAGTCGTCCGGGCCGACCAGCTCCACCGGGCCCTCGGCCGTCGCCCAGGAGCGGCCGTCGGCGCTCTCCACCGACAGTGCCGCCCGCGGGTCCCGCCGCAGGTTCGCGGTCTTCGCCCGCCCCTCGGTCATCGACACCTGCACCGTGCCGGCCGCGCGGTCGTAGTACGGCGTCACCGGCGACAGCTGGGGCATGCCACTGCGCTTGATCGTCGCGAGGACGCCCTGGCGTGCCTCCGCGAGCAGCTCGTGCTGTTCGTCTCCCATGCCCCGAGTCTGCCCGCCCGGAACCGGGATGAGACCTGTCGGTGTGCCTCGCTACTCTTCTCCAGGTGTTGACCCGGATGTCGTCGCTGTTCCTGCGCACCCTGCGGGAGGACCCGGCCGACGCGGAGGTACCCAGCCACAAGCTGCTGGTCCGCGCCGGTTACGTCCGCCGCGTGGCCCCGGGCGTGTACTCCTGGCTCCCGCTCGGTCTCACGGTGCTCCGCCGCATCGAGAACGTGGTGCGCGAGGAGATGGACGCCATGGGCGGCCAGGAGATCCAGTTCCCGGCGCTGCTGCCGCGCGAGCCCTACGAGGCGACGAACCGGTGGACCGAGTACGGCCCGAACCTGTTCCGCCTGAAGGACCGCAAGGGCGGTGACTACCTGCTCGGCCCGACCCACGAGGAGCTGTTCACCCTCGCGGTCAAGGGCGAGTACTCGTCGTACAAGGACTACCCGGTCATCCTCTACCAGATCCAGAACAAGTACCGCGACGAGGAGCGGCCCCGCGCGGGCATCCTGCGCGGCCGCGAGTTCCTCATGAAGGACTCGTACTCGTTCGACCTGACCGACGAGGGCCTGTCCGAGTCCTACCGCAAGCACCGCGACGCCTACGTGCGGATCTTCGACCGGCTCGGGCTGCGCTACGTGATCGTGGCGGCCACCTCGGGCGCGATGGGCGGCTCGGCGTCGGAGGAGTTCCTCGCCGAGTCCGAGACCGGCGAGGACACCTTCGTGCGCGGCCCGGGCGGCTACGCGGCCAACGTCGAGGCCGTCACCACGCCCGCGCCGCCCGCGATCCCGCTCGAGGGGCTGCCCGCGGCGCAGGTGCACCACACCCCGGACACCCCGACCATCGAGTCGCTGGTCGCCTTCCTGAACGCCCACACCGACCGTTCCTTCACCGCGGCCGACACGCTCAAGAACGTGCTGGTCAAGACGCGGCAGCCGGGCGCGACGGAGTGGGAGCTGCTGGGCGTCGGCGTCCCGGGCGACCGCGAGGTCGACATGAAGCGCCTCGAGGCCGCGCTGGAGCCGGCCCAGGTCGAGCTCCTCGACGAGGCCGACTTCACCCGCAACGCGTTCCTGGTCAAGGGCTACATCGGCCCGGGCGCGCTCGCCGCGAACGGTGTCCGCTACCTGGTCGACCCGCGGATCGTCACCGGCACCGCCTGGGTGACCGGCGCGGACAAGGCCGACCACCACGTCGTCGACCTCGTCGCGGGACGGGACTTCACCCCGGACGGCACGATCGAGGCCGCCGAGGTGCGCGCCGGGGACCCGTCCCCGGACGGCACCGGTGTACTGGAGGCCGCCCGCGGCATCGAGATCGGGCACATCTTCCAACTCGGCCGCAAGTACGCCGACGCCTTCTCACTCGACGCGCTGGGCCCGGACTCCAAGCCGGTCCGGATCACGATGGGCTCCTACGGCATCGGGGTGTCCCGGCTGGTCGCCGCGGTCGCCGAGCAGTCCCACGACGGCTCCGGTCTCGTGTGGCCGCGCTCGGTCTCGCCGTTCGACGTGCACGTCGTCGTCGCGGGCAAGTCCGCGGAGCTGCTGGAGGGCGGCGAGGCCGTCGCCGCCGAGCTGGAGGCCCGTGGCCTGTCGGTCGTCCTCGACGACCGTAAGGCCAGCCCCGGCGTGAAGTTCGCCGACGCCGAGCTGATCGGGGTCCCGACGATCGTCGTCGTCGGGCGGGGGCTCGCCGACGGGACGCTGGAACTCAAGGACCGCGCCACCGGCGAGCGGAGCGAGATCGACCGCGCCGGCGCCGCCGAACTCGTCGCGGGGATCGTCCGCGGGGCCTGAGCGGCACCGCCGGCGCACGAGCGGGCCCCGTCGCCGGAGGGGCCCGCTCCGTGCGTTCCCGGGTCAGCCGGGTCGGACCGCCGAGACGGCGAGGTCGGTGAGTGCCGAGCGGGGGACCGCGTCGCCCGGACCGCCGCCCGCGTCCGCGGCGACGACCAGCATCGCGACGCCGACCGACCCGTCCCGGGCCTGGGTGCGGGGGACCGCCAGCACTCCGACCGCGCCGTCGGTGGCGCGGCACCCGCCGGCCCCCGAGGCGGTGCCGTCGGTGCGGACCGTGGCCTCGACCCACGTCCCCGGCTCTCCGCCGCCCGGACGCGGCCCGGGCGGCCCGACCGCCACCTGCGGTGCGGACCCGGCGTAGGCCGACTCCCCGGTACCGCGGGCGAACGCCTGCGCGGCCTGCCCGACCGTCGTCCCGGCCGGGACGGCGACGAGTGCGGCCGCGGCGACCCCGCGCGGTGCGGCGCCCACGGGGCAGTCGCCCGCGGCGAACAGCGGCGCCTCGGCGAGCCGGGCGAACGGCACACCGAACACGTCCAGGGCGGTCGCCCCGGCGGCCGGGGCCGTCCACCCCGGCGGGGGCGTGACGGCGAACGCGGCGGGCTCCGGGGCCGGTACCGGGGCGCCCGCGGCCGGTTCGACCGGAGCCGCGGTGGGGGCCGGGCGGAGGCCGTCGAGCCCGGCCACCGCGCCGGCCACGACCAGCACGGCGACGGCGGCGGCCAGCGCGGGCCGCAGCCGTCGCCCGGAGCCGGGGGAGGGGTCGCCCGGGCGCGACGGTGTCGCGGGAGCCGGGCGGTCGGTCGTCGTCGTCCGGCCGGAGGTCACCGGCGCAGCGTACGGCGGTGTCGCACGACCCCGGTGCGGTGTTCCGGCGGGCGGCCGCCCGCGGTCGCCCGGCGGTCCGGGGCGTACGGCGGACCTCAGCCGGGCAGCAGCGTCAGCCGCACCGAACGCGTCGGGTTGTCGATGTTGGTGTCGACCAGGCAGATCGACTGCCAGGTCCCCAGCGCGGGGCGGCCGTCGATCACCGGCACGGTCGTCGACGGCGGCACGAACGCGGGCAGCACGTGGTCGCGCCCGTGCCCGGAGCTGCCGTGCCGGTGCTGCCACCGGTCGTCGGCGGGGAGCAGCTCGCGCAGCTGCTCGAGCAGGTCGGAGTCGCTGCCCGCGCCGGTCTCGATGACGGCGATCCCGGCCGTCGCGTGCGGCACGAAGACGTTGAGCAGGCCGTCGCCGGCACCGCAGTCGGACAGGAAGCGTTCGATCCGGTGCGTCAGGTCCACGACGGTCTCCTCGGAACCGGTCCGGATCTCGATCAGCTCGCTGTGCACATCGGAGACACTAGGACGCTCACTACGCTCGGGCAGCGTGGACGACACGGTCACCTTCGCCGGGTGGGAACTGCCACACCGGCCCGGCTACCTGAACACCGCGAGCATCGGCATCCCGCCGCGACGGGCGTCGGCGGTGGTCGCCGACGTCGTGGCGCGCTGGGCGGTCGGCGCGGCCTCGCCGAAGGACTTCGACGACGACGTCGAGTCGGCCCGCGCCGGGTTCGCCGCGATCACCGGGGTGCCGGTCGCCGACGTCGCGCAGGGCGCCACGACCTCCGGCCTGATCGGTCCGCTCGCCGCGTCGGTGCCCGACGGCACCCGCGTGCTCGTCGCGCGCGGCGAGTTCTCCTCGGTGACCCGGCCGTTCGCGGTGCAGGCCCACCGCGGGGTCCGGGTGACCGAGGTGCCGCTCCCGGAGCTGGCGGCCCACGCCGGTGACCACGACCTCGTCGCGGTGTCGGTGGTGCAGTCCGCCGACGGCGCGATCGCCGACGTCGACGCGCTGCTCGCCGCCCGCGCCCGCAGCGGCGTGCGGCTGCTGTTCGACGTCACCCAGGCCGCCGGGTGGCTCCCGCTGCGCCTGCACGACGCCGACGCCGTCGTCGGGGCCGGGTACAAGTGGCTGCTCGCGCCGCGCGGCACCGCGTGGCTGGCCCGGCGTCCGTCCTGGGTGGACGGACCGCCCGCCGGGTCGCGCTGGCCGGAGCCCGCCCCGCACTCCGCGGGCTGGTACGGCACCCGGGACCGCTGGGGCGGCGGGCTCTACACCCCGGACCCGCCCGCGCGGCCCGGACCGGCCGGCGGCGAGGAGGCCCCGGTCTGGTTCGCCCACGCCGGCGCCGCGGTGACGCTGCCCTGGCTGGCCTCGCTCGACGCCGACGGCCTGCGCGCGCACTGCGTCGGTCTCGCCGACACCCTGCGCGAGCGCCTCGGGATGCCGCCCGCGGGATCGGCCATCGTGTCGGTGCGCGCCGAGGGGGCGGCCGACCGGCTGGCCGCGGCCGGGATCACCGCCGCCGTGCGTGACGGGGCCGCCCGGCTGTCGTTCCACCTGTCGACCACCCCCGACGACGTCGAGGCGGCCGCCGCGGCGCTCCGCTGAGCGCCGCGACCGGTCAGCCGCGGCCGGGGAACACCGGCACGACGGGGGACCGCTCGGTGACCCCGCGCCAGTACGCGAGCCGGCCGGTGCACTCGACCATCGCCTTCAGCCCGGCCTCGCGCAGCGGGACCGACGACGACCGCTCGGTCACCGACCGCCAGGCGGCGATCGCGTCGGTCTCGGCCGACACCAGCAGCGCCCCGGCCGACACCCCGTCGACGACGGGCTGCGGGGCCGCGTACGCGGGCTGCGCCGAGACCGGCCGTTGCCCGATGTCGGAGAGGGTCTGGGTGATCTGGCCGCGCAGGGTGGTGTGGGCCTCGATGTCGCCGCGGGCCCGGGTCGCCCACTCCGGGGGGATGAACGCGAGCGCCATCTTGTACGCCCACAGCGCCGCGTGCTCGCAGGCGAGTGCGCGCTGCAGCGCCTCGACGGTGACCTGGGGGACCTGCGGCTCGTCGTCGGACTCCTGCCGCGGCCGCGGACCCGCGCTCACGCCGGCGCCCCGCTCAGGACCGCCGCGTAGGTGGCGCAGCAGGCGGCGACCTCGGCGACCAGGCCCACCTGCAGCGCCGAGGCGCGGGGGACGACCTCGCCCGCGCTGCGGGCCGACCCGGCGACGGCGTCGCGCACCGCGGCGAGGTCCCCCGACGGCGGCGTCGCGGGGGCGGCGATCTGCCCCGGGGTCCGCCCGCCCGCCTGGTCCAGCGCGGCGGCGTGCTCCATCCGGGCCGCGCGCAGCGGCTCCAGCCGGCCCGCGAGCGACGGGTCCCCGGTCACCGCGGCGACGATCAGCGCGGCGTCGGACCGGGCGGCGTCGGCGAGCGCGAGCAGGGCGTCGGAGGCGTCCTCGGTGCGGGTGGTCGCGCTCGAACAGCCGGCCAGCGGCACCACCGCGGCCACCGCGGCCACGGTCACCAGCACCTGGCGCCGCGTCGGGCGGACGCCGCCGCGGCCGGTCACCGGCGACGGGGTCACCGGCGGCGGCCCGGTCGGGGACACCCGGGGCGACACGGACGGCTCGCGGTCGTTCACGTCGGGTCATGCTGCCAGCACGTGCCGGGCCGCCCGGCACCGACCGTGCCCGCCCGGGCCGCGGACGACCGCCCACCGACGGGCCACCGACCGGCGGCCCGCCGGGCCGACGCGCTAGGCTCGTCGGCCGTCCCCACCGTCACCGGCGCCGTCCGGTCCCGTCCGGACGCGTCGCGGTGTGCGGCGCCGCTGTCGTATGCCGTCCGCAAGCGTCCGACGTGCCCGCCCACCGGCGGTCGCGGCACCACGATCGTCGCCCGTCCGAAGTCCCGCCGACCGGTCGCCACCCCGGCGGGCACCCTGACACGAGGAGAGTCACCCGATGCGCAGTCCGGACCCCGCACAGCTGGCAGACCAGCTGCGCGGCGTGCTCGAGCCGGTGGTCCACGGGGCCGGGCTGGAGATCGACGCCGTGGAGGTCCGCACCGCCGGGCGACGGCACTCGGTCAAGCTCGTCGTCGACCTGCCCGAGTCCTCGCCCGCGACCGGCATCGATCTCGACGTCATCGCCCGGCTCAGCCGCTCCGCGGCCGCCGAGCTGGACCCGCACGAGCACCTCATCGAGGGCTCGTACACGCTCGAGGTGACCTCGCCCGGGATCGACCGGCCGCTCACCGAGCCCCGGCACTGGCGACGGGCCTACCTGCGCCTGGCGCGGATCACCCTGACCGACGGCACCGTCGTCGAGGCCCGGGTCGGCCGGCTCGACGGCGACACGGTCGCCGTCGCGGTCCCCGGCCGGAAGGCGCCCGAACGCCGGGACATCCCGCTCGCGGAGATCCGCCACGCCCAGGTGCAGGTCGAGTTCAAGCCCGCCCCGCCCGCGGAGACCGCACTGCTCGACCCGGACGCGCTGTCCGGCAGCACCGACGGGGCCGACGGGGCCCCCACGAACCACGACGACGGCGGCGCCGTCGAGACCGTCCGCGACGAGGAGAACCGGTGAACGTCGACATCCCCGCGCTGCGCGCGATCGAGCGGGACAAGGAGATCCCGTTCGAGACGGTCCTCTCGGCCATCGAGACGGCGCTGCTCACCGCCTACCGGCACACCGACGGCCACCACCCGGACGCCCGCGTCGACATCGACCGCAAGACCGGTGTGGTGCGAGTCATGGTCCGCGACGCCTCCGACGCCTCCGAGGACGGCACCCCCGGCCCGGAGTTCGACGACACACCCGAGGGCTTCGGCCGGATCGCGGCGACCACCGCCCGCCAGGTCATCCTGCAGCGGCTGCGCGACGCCGAGCACGAGCGCACCTACGGCGAGTTCTCCACCAAGGAGGGCGAGGTCGTCGCGGGCATCGTGCAGCGCGACGCGCGCGCCAACGCCCGCGGCGTCGTCGTGGTCGAGCTCTCCGGCGGCACCGAGGCCGTGCTCCCCGCCGCCGAGCAGGTGCCGGGCGAGGTCTACCGGCACGGCGACCGGATCCGCTGCTTCGTCATCGGCGTGAACCGCGGCCCGCGGGGCACCTCGATCACGCTCTCGCGGACCCACCCGAACCTGGTGCGGAAGCTGTTCGCCCTCGAGGTGCCCGAGCTCGTCGACGGCTCCGTCGAGATCGTCTCGGTGGCCCGTGAGGCCGGGTTCCGTTCCAAGATCGCGGTGCGCTCGACCCGCTCCGGGCTCAACGCCAAGGGCGCCTGCATCGGCCCGATGGGTGCCCGCGTGCGCGGTGTGATGGGCGAGCTGGCCGGCGAGAAGATCGACATCATCGACTGGTCCGAGGACCCGGCCGAGTTCGTCGGCAACGCGCTCTCGCCGTCGAAGGTGGTCTCGGTGACCGTGCTCGACGAGCGCGCCCGGATCGCCCGCGTCGTCGTGCCGGACTTCCAGCTGTCGCTGGCGATCGGCAAGGAGGGGCAGAACGCCCGACTCGCCGCCCGGCTCACCGGCTGGAAGATCGACATCCGCAGCGACGCCGACCCGCGTGACCCGGTCACCCCCGACGGTGGGCCGGTCGACCCCGCCGGGGAGCCGTCCTGACCGACGGAGATCAACAGCAGGGGCCGGGCGAGGGAATGCCCGAGGACCGCTCTGCGCTACACTCGTCACCGGCCCGCGGTCGCGGACCGTCGCCCATGCACACCCGGTCGGTTCCGATCCGGACCTGTGTGGGGTGCCGGACCCGGGAACGGGCCGACGTACTGTTGCGGGTGGTCGTGGAGAACGGACGTTGCATTCCGGATCCGCGCCGCCGTCTCCCCGGACGGGGTGCCTGGTTGCACCTCTCGACGGGGTGCCTGGACAGGGCCGAGCGACGCTCGGCGTTCGCCCGGGCGTTACGCGTCCGCTCGGCACCGGACGTCACCGCCGTCAGGCGGTGGCTGCAGGAGTCGCGCGACCCGCTGGGGCCCGGGAACCTCTCGGACCCGTCATCGGAAGAAAGCAAGGTCGACCAGTCATGAGCCAGCAGTGAAGATCGCACCATGAACGTGCTTCGACACTAGGTTCGAGGTCGAGCGGGATGCTGCCGCCCGGCCTCCGGTCAGGATGAGGAGAGCAGTGGCAGGCAAGGCCCGCGTGCACGAGCTCGCGAAAGAGCTCGGAATCAGCAGTAAGCAGGTCCTCAGCAAGCTGCAGGACCTGGGGGAGTACGTGAAGTCCCCCTCCTCCACCGTGGAGGCCCCGGTCGCGCGCAAGCTGCGCGACGCGATGGCCTCCGGTGGGGGCGCCGCCGGCGGTCAGCGCCGCAGTTCCGGTGCGCCCGGTGGCGGTCGTCCGCGCGCCGGTGGCTCCGGCGCCCCGTCGCCGTCGCGCCCGACCCCGGGTCCGGCCCCCAAGCCCGGCCCGCGTCCGGGTCCGCCGGCCCCCGCGGCACCCACCCCGGGTGCCCCGTCGCCGGCGCAGCCGGCGGCGCGCACCGACGTCCCGAAGCCGGGACCGGCCGCGCCCAAGCCCGGCCCGCAGGCCCCGGCGGCTCCGGCCGTCGAGACCCCCGCCGCGGCCGCCGAGGCCCCGGCCGCGCCGCGGCCCGGTTCCACCGCGCCGAAGCCCGGTCCGGCGGCCCCGAAGCCGGGTCCGGCCGCGCCGAAGCCTGCCCCCGCGCCCCGTCCGGGCCAGGGACAGGGTGGTCAGGGCGGTGGCGCCCCGCGTCCCGCCGGCCAGCCCGGTGAGCGTGGCGCCCGTCCGGGCCCGCGCCAGCCGCGCGTCGGCAACAACCCGTTCGGCGTCGGCCAGGGTTCGCCCAAGCCGGGCCCGCGCCCCGGCCCGCCGCAGCCCCAGCAGGGCGGTGGCGGCCAGCAGGGCGGCGGCCGTCCCGAGGCTCCGGCCGCGCGTTCCGGTGAGGCCCCGCCGCGTCCGCCCCGTCCGGGCGGCGCTCCGGGATCGGGCGGTCCCCGTCCGAACCCGGGCAACATGCCTCCGCGGCCGAACCCGGGCATGATGCCCGCGCGTCCGGCTGCGGGTCGTCCCGGTGCCGGTGGCCGTGGTGGCCCCGGCGGCGGTCGTGGTGGCCCCGGCGGTGGCCGTGGTGGCCCCGGTGGCGGTCGTCCCGGTGGGGGTGGCGGCGGTTTCCGTCCCGGTGGCGGCGGTCCCGGTGGTCCGCCCCCGGCCGGTGGATTCCGTGGTCGTCCCGGTGGCGGCGGTCGTCCCGGTGGCCGCGGCGGTGCCGCGGGTGCCTTCGGCCGTCCCGGCGGACCGGCCCGCAGGGGTCGCAAGTCGAAGCGGCAGAAGCGCCAGGAGTACGACGCCATGGCTGCTCCCTCGGTGGGCGGCGTCCGCCTGCCGAAGGGCAACGGCGAGACCGTCCGGCTGCCGCGTGGCGCGTCGCTGACCGACTTCGCCGAGAAGATCAACGCCAACCCGGCCTCGCTGGTGCAGGTGTTGTTCCACCTCGGTGAGATGGTCACGGCCACCGCGTCGGTCTCGGACGAGATCCTGGAGCTGCTCGGCCAGGAGATGAACTACCGCGTGCAGGTCGTCTCCCCCGAGGAGGAGGACCGTGCGCTGCTGGAGTCGTTCGACATCGAGTTCGGTGACCCGGGCGACGAGGACGCGCTCGAGGCGCGTCCGCCGGTCGTGACCGTCATGGGTCACGTCGACCACGGTAAGACGCGGCTGCTGGACACGGTCCGCAAGGCGAACGTCCGCGAGGGCGAGGCCGGCGGCATCACCCAGCACATCGGCGCCTACCAGGTCGCGGCCGAGCTCGAGGGCGAGGAGCGGCTCATCACGTTCATCGACACCCCGGGTCACGAGGCGTTCACCGCCATGCGTGCCCGTGGTGCGAAGTCCACCGACATCGCGGTCATCGTGGTGGCGGCGGACGACGGCGTGATGCCGCAGACCGTCGAGTCGATCAACCACGCGCAGGCGGCCGGTCTGCCGATCGTCGTCGCGGTCAACAAGATCGACGTCGAGGGTGCGAACCCGCAGAAGA
Organism: Pseudonocardia tropica; assembly: GCF_040105315.1. NCBI lineage: Bacteria > Bacillati > Actinomycetota > Actinomycetes > Pseudonocardiales > Pseudonocardiaceae > Pseudonocardia > Pseudonocardia tropica. The sequence goes on along the minus strand of NZ_JBEDNP010000003.1, from coordinate 296,250 downwards.
TCCGCCAGCAGCTCACCGAGTACAACCTGGTGGCCGAGGAGTACGGCGGCGACACCATGTTCGTCGACATCTCCGCGAAGCAGGGCACCAACATCGAGGCCCTGCTCGAGGCGATCCTGCTGACCGCCGACGCGGCGCTCGACCTGCGGGCCAACCCCGAGATGGAGGCGCAGGGCGTCACCATCGAGGGTCACCTGGACCGCGGCCGCGGCCCGGTGGCCACGGTGCTGGTCCAGCGCGGAACGCTCCGGGTCGGCGACTCGGTCGTGGCCGGCGACGCCTCCGGGCGCGTCCGGCGCATGGTCGACGAGCACGGCCAGGACGTCACCGAGGCGCTCCCGTCGCGTCCGGTGCAGGTCATCGGTCTGACGTCGGTGCCGGGTGCGGGCGACACGTTCCTCGTCGTGGACGAGGACCGGGTCGCGCGCCAGATCGCCGACCGGCGGCGTGCCCGCGAGCGGAACGCCGAGCTGGCGAGCCGTCGCAAGCGCGTCAGCCTGGAGGACCTGGACGCCGCGCTGAAGGAGACCAACACCCTCAACCTGATCATCAAGGGTGACAACTCGGGCACCGTCGAGGCGCTCGAGGAAGCCCTGATGAAGCTGGACGTGGGTGAGGAGGTCGAGCTGCGGGTCATCCACCGCGGCGTCGGCGGTATCACCGAGGGCGACATCAACCTCGCCATCGCGGACAACGTCATCGTCATGGGCTTCAACGTCCGTGCCGAGGGCAAGGCCACCGAGCTGGCCAACCGCGAGGGCGTCGAGATCCGCTACTACTCGGTGATCTACCAGGCGATCGACGAGATCGAGGCGGCCCTCAAGGGCATGCTCAAGCCGGAGTACGAGGAGGTCGAGCTGGGCCGCGCGGAGGTCCGCGAGGTCTTCAAGTCCTCGAAGTTCGGCACGATCGCCGGTTGCCTGGTGATGAGCGGGGAGATCCGCCGGAACGCCCGGGCGCGCCTGCTGCGCGACTCGAAGGTGATCCACGAGAACCTCCCGATCTCGTCGCTGCGCCGGTTCAAGGACGACGTGGTCGAGGTCCGCGAGGGCTTCGAGTGCGGTCTGACGCTCGGTACCTACGGCGACATCAAGGTCGACGACGTCATCGAGACGTTCGAGATGCGGGAGAAGCCGCGCGACTAGCGGCTGACGAACGCGCTCCGACGGGGCGGCCGGTCACCGGCCGCCCCGTCGGCGTCAGCGGAGGTGTGTGTGTACGTCGGCTCCCTGGAGTGTGACGTGCTGCTCGGCGACGTCCGGTCGCTGAAGCAGAAGCGTTCGGCGGTGCGTCCGCTGCTGGCCGAGCTGCGCCGGTTCGAGGTGGCGGCGGCCGAGGCGGGCCATCTGGACCTGCACCGCCGTGCGCTGATCGGGGTGAGCTGTGTCGCCGCCGACGCGGGGCACGTCCGTGCCCTGCTGGAGCGGTGCGAGCGGCTGGTGGCCGCCCGCCCCGAGCTGGAGCTGCTGTCGGCCCGGACCCGGCTGTTCGGCCCCGACGACGACTGAGTCCCGGCGGTCGAGGGACGAAGCGGCAGGACCGAGAATCGAACGCGGCGTGACCCCGCGACCCGTGCCTAGACTCGGGCTCGCACGACCCGCTGGAAGGAGCAGGACATGGTCGACCAGGCCCGCGCGCGCAAGCTCGCGAAGCGGATCTCGCAGATCGTCGCGGAGGCCCTCGAGCACGAGGTGAAGGACCCGCGGCTGGCGATGGTGACGATCACCGACACCCGTGTCACCGGCGACCTGCGCGAGGCGACCGTGTTCTACACGGTCATGGGTGCCTCGCTGGAGGAGGAGCCGGACACCGCGGGGGCCGCTGCCGCGCTGCAGAGCGCGAGCGGGGTGCTCCGCAGCCGGGTGGGGCAGCAGACCGGGGTGCGGCACACGCCGAGCCTCGCGTTCGTGCTGGACGCGGTGCCGGACACGGCCCGCCGGATGGAGGAGCTGCTGGCCCGCACCCGCGCCTCCGACGAGGAGGTGGCCCGGCTGGCGGCCACGGCGTCGCCGGCGGGGGACGCGGACCCGTACAAGGCCCCGCGGGAGACCGACGCCGAGTGACCGGCGGCGCGCACGAGACCGTCCCGGGGCCCGGTCCGGTCGACCCGGCCGGGGCCGCGGCAGTGCTGCGCCGGGCCCGTGACGTGCTCGTGGTCGGGCACGTCCGGCCCGACGCGGACGCCGCGGGCAGCGCCCTGGCCCTGGCCACGGCGCTGCACCGCGCGGGGATCCCGGTCACCGTGTCGTTCGGCGGGCCGGACCCGGTGCCCGCCGGGCTGGTCGACACCCTCGACCCCACCGGGCTGGTCGTCGCCTCGGTGGACGCGCCGCGCGCGCCGGACCTGCTGGTCTGTTGCGACATCTCGTCGTCCCCCCGGCTGGGGGACCTGGAGCCGGTGCTGGACACGTCCGGGTCGTCGCTGGCGGTGGACCACCACGCGTCGTTCGTGGCGTTCACGGACCGGTACCTCGTCGACCCGGGCGCCCCGGCGACGGTGACGCTCGTCCGGGCGGTGCTCGCCGAGCTGGGCACCCCGCTGGACGCGGTCCTCGCCCGGTCCCTGTTCGCGGGGCTCTACACCGACACCGGCGGTTTCCGGCGGGGTGGTGCGGAGGCGCTCCGGATGGGCGCCGAGCTCGTCGACGCCGGTGCCGAGCCCGCGCCGCTGCTGCGGGACATCGGCGGTCCGGTGCCGTTCGCCTGGCTCGCCGCGCAGGCCACGGTGCTGGCCGGGGCCCACCGGGAGGAGGGCGTCGCGGCGGGGGCCGACCTGGTGTGGGCCGCCGTCGACGTGGCGACCGCGACCCGGTTCCGGGACCGCACGGTCGCCCTGGTCGGGCCGCTGCAGGCCGCGGCCGGGGGCGGGGTGGCGGCGCTGCTGACCGAGACGGCACCGGGGGAGTGGTCGGTGTCGCTGCGCGGCAACGGGTCCCCGGACCTGTCCCGGGTGGCGACGACGCTCGGCGGCGGCGGGCACACCGGTGCCGCCGGGTTCGAGCGCTCCGGTACCCGCGACGCGCTCCTGGAGCTGCTCCGGGCGGAGCTGGCCCGCTGAGCACGTGCCCGGTTGATCGGGTTCATCCGGGGTACATCGCCGCGACACCACGATCGGATGGACCTCGGGGCGGTCCGGTGTCGCAGCACCGGGGCACGTAGCGTGTCCCGCGAGACCAGGAGGTGAGCGGTGCGATCCGAGCCCGCTGCGGCCCGCGGGGGCGACGACAGTCACGGCAACGAGCCCAGCGGGTGGCCGGAGTTCCTCCGGGCCTGGCTGCGCAACCCGGCCCAGGTGGGTGCGGTGTGGCCGAGCTCGCCGCGGCTGTCGGCCAAGCTGGCCCGTATCGCGCCGGGTCACGGCGCGCCGGTCGTCGTGGAGCTGGGGCCGGGCACCGGCGCCGTCACCACGCAGGTCGGCAGGCGGCTCCCGCCGGAGGGCCGGCATCTGGCCGTCGAGCTCGACCCGCGGATGGCCCGCTTCCTGCAGGACCGCCACCCGGGCGTCGAGGTCGTGAACGGTGACGCCCGCAAGCTGGGGTCGCTGCTCGCCGAGCGCGACATCACCTCGGTCGACGCGGTGATCTCCGGCCTGCCCTGGTCGCTGTTCGACCGGACGATGCAGCAGGAGATCCTCGACCAGGTCGTCGGGGCGGTGGGGGAGACCGGTGCGTTCGCGACGTTCGCCTACTCCCACACCCTGCCGATGCCCTCGGCGCGGCGGTTCAAGGCGGCCCTGCACGACACGTTCGACGAGGTCGTGATGACCCGCACGGTGTGGCGCAACCTGCCGCCCGCGTTCTGTTTCCTCTGCCGTCGCCCCCGTCGGTGACCCGGCCCGCCCCCATTGCGGGCGGGCCCCGTGACATCCTCCGCCTCGCCCTGCCCGCGCTCCCGGTGCTGGCGGCCGAGCCGCTGTTCCTGCTGGTCGACACCGCTGTCGTCGGACGGCTGGGTGGGCTGCCGCTGGCCTCGCTCGCCGTCGCCGCGGTGCTGTTCGCGCAGGTCACGACCCAGCTGACGTTCCTGTCCTACGGGACGACGGCGCGTGCGGCCCGGTTCCACGGTGCCGGGCGCCGGTCGGCCGCGGTCGCCGAGGGCGTGCAGGCGACCTGGCTGGCGCTGGGCGTCGGGCTGCTGGTCGTCGCGCTCGGACAGCTCGCCGCGGCACCGCTGGCGGGGCTGCTCGCCGGGGACCCGGTGATCGCCGAGGGCGCGGTCTCGTGGCTGCGGATCGCGCTGCTCGGCGCCCCGCTGGTCCTGGTGACGCTGGCCGGCAACGGCTGGATGCGCGGGGTGCAGGACACCCGTCGCCCGATGTGGATCGTGATCGGCGGCAACCTGCTGTCCGCGCTGCTCTGCCCGCTGCTGGTGCACGGGGCGGGGGACTGGGCGGGCTGGGGGCTGGAGGGCTCGGCGATCGCGAACGTCGCGGGGCAGGCCGTCGCGGCGTCACTGTTCCTGCGGGCGCTGGTCGTCGAACGACGGCGCGCCCCCGCCGGTGACCCGGTCCGCTTCGCCCCGGACACCGCGGTGCTCCGTTCCCAGGCGACGATGGGTCGCGACCTGGTCGTGCGGTCGCTGGGGTTCCAGGCCTGCTTCCTGTCCGCGACGGCGGTCGCCGCCCGGTTCGGGTCCGAGTCCGTCGCCGCCCACCAGATCGTGCTGCAGCTGTGGGTGTTCCAGTCCCTGGTGCTCGACGCCGTCGCGATCGCGGCGCAGTCGCTGGTCGGGGCCGCACTGGGTGGCGCGGCCGGCGAGCACGGCGCGGACGGCGGACGCGGTGCCGACGGCGAGCGTGCGGACACCGGACCGGCGCGGGCGCTCGCCGCCCGGGTCACCCGCTACGGCCTCGTGCTCGGCTGCGGGTTCGGTGTGCTGTTCGCTGCGCTCTACCCCGTCCTGCCGCCGGTGTTCACCCGCGACGCTGCGGTCCTCGCGGCGGTCCCCGCGGCGTGGTGGTTCTTCACCGCGCTGCAGCCGATCGCCGGGGTGGTGTTCGCCCTGGACGGAGTGCTGCTCGGCGCCGGTGACGCGGCCTTCCTGCGCACCACGACGCTGCTCGCCGCGCTCGGCGGGTTCCTGCCGATGATCTGGCTGTCGCTGCTGTTCGGGTGGGGGCTGGCCGGGATCTGGACCGGGCTCGCCGCGTTCATGGTGGTGCGCCTGGTCGCGGTGGGGCTGCGGGCGCGGTCGGGGCGCTGGGCGGTCCCGGGGGAGGTCCGGGCCTGACGTTCGCGTGTGCGAACGTCACCGGGCCCGACCGGAGCGACGACGGGCTGGTCACGAGCGGGTCGCGGGCCGGACGGGGCCCGCGATCGACCACGGCCGTCGGCCGTTCCCGGTAGGCCCTCGGTCATGACGACAGCTTCGGCCAGGACCCTCCACCGGACCGCCCGGCGGGCACTCGTGGTGATCGCACTCGCGCTGGCACTCGTCGGTGGGTCGGTCGGTGCTCCGGTCGCCCAGGCGGCCGAGTCCCCGAGCACACCCCCGATGGTCCGCGAGGTCAACGGTGTGTGCGGCACGCTCGTCGGAGCCGGGGCGAGCGCTGCGTCCTTGTTCAGGCAGGTGGCCACCCGCGGGGCGGGGTGGGGCTCCGTGGCCATCGCGCTCGGATGCCTCACCAAGGACGGGATGGACTACTCGGACGCCTACAACGCGACCCCGGAAGGACGCGCGTCCATCCAGCGTATGAAGGACCACTACGGCGGATGGTCGGTGAGCGACTGGATGACGGCCGCCGGATGCTCGCTCCGCGAACGTGGCCCCGCGATCGCGGATTCGGCGGAGCCGGCCCGGTTCTCCTGGGACTGCAGCAGGAGCCCGTACATCTACACGGACTGAGCGGCGCCCCGGCCGCGGCTCATCCTTCGTGCGTTGCGGCCGGGTCCCGTCGGGCTCCGCCCGACACGGACCGGCCGGACGACGAGCGGTTCGTGGCCGGTGCGTCCAGGGTGTCCACCGTCGCGGTCTCGGGGAGCGGCAGCCGTACGGTGAACACGGCGCCGCTGCCGTCGTCGCGGGTGCCGACCGTCACCGACCCGCCGAGACGGCGGGAGATCCGGTCGACCAGGGCCAGCCCGATGCCGCGGGGGCGGCCACCGGGCGTCGCGCGGGTGCTGAAGCCGAAGGTGAACAGCTCGCGGGCGGTGTCCGGTGGCACCCCGGGGCCGCTGTCGGAGACCTCCAGGAGCAGCTCCCGGTCGTCGGGGGCCGTGCGCAGGGCCACGGCGACCGACCGCTCCCCGGGACGCCCGGCGACGACCTCGACCGCGTTGTCGACCAGGTTGCCGACCAGCGAGACCAGATCGTCCGCGGCGAAGGGCAGCCGCAGCTCCGGCAGTAGGTCTGGGTCGCAAGCGTCGGTGACGGTGAACGCGACGTCCTGCTCGGAGGCCTGCCACGCCTTGTCGGCGAGCAGCGCGGCGAGGACCGGGTCGTACACCTCGGCCACGATCCGGACGCCGGGTCCGCGGGTGCGGTCCAGCGCGGCGGTGCCGGCCGCCGCGGCGTCGGCGGTGTCGCCCAGCTCGATCAGGGTCAGCACGGTCTGCAGCCGGTTGCCGAACTCGTGTGCCTGCCCGGACAGGGCGGCGACGGTGTCGCGGGCCTCGTCGCGGTGGCGCAGCACGCCGGCGAGCTCGGTGCGGTCGCGCAGGGTGAAGACCTTCGTGCCGGGGCCGGCGGCGGGACCGGCCTGGCGGCTGTTGACCAGCAGCACCCGCTCACCGGCCAACGCGGGCCGGTCACGGAGGTCCTCGCGCAGCCCGCGGGAGAGCACTGCCGCGACGGCGGGGTCGATCCCGAGCGCGGCGACCGACCGGCCGGTGAGCACGGGGTCGTCGGTGTCGGGGGAGGGCGACGGGGCGGGCAGCCCGAGCAGTCGCCGCGCTTCGGCGTTGACGACGACGAGCCGCCCGTCACCGTCGACGACCAGGAGTCCCTCGCCGACGGCGTGCAACACCGCGTCGTGGTGGGTGTAGGCGGCGGTGATGTCCTCGGGCTCCAGGCCCAGGGTCTGGCGGCGGAGCCGACGGGCCAGCAGGACGGCCAGGCCCGAGCCGATCAGCACGGCGACCACGGCGGCGGCTGCGATGCCCGGGAGGGATCGCAGGGCGAGGTCGCTGATCCGGGTCTGCAGCACGCCGACCGAGACCACCGCGGCGATGCGGCCGTCGACCCGGACCGGGGTGACGGTGCGGACCGAGGGGCCCAGGGTTCCGGTGTAGACCTCGGTCGAGGTCTCTCCGGCCAGCGCCGGGACGATGTTGCCCTGGTAGACCAGGCCGATCTCGTCGGGGTTGTAGTGGCTGTAGCGGATGCCCTGCGGGGACATCACCACGATGAAGCCGGTGCCCGTGGCCCGCCGGACCCGCTCGGCCACGGGCTGCAGGCGGGCCGAGAGGATGGCGAGGCCGCCGCCGTCGTGCACGGCATCGAGTACCTCGGGGTCCGAGGCCAGTGACAGCGCGACCGCGGTGGTCAGCCGGCCCGCGGCGTCGTGCTCCAGTCGGCTCGCGCCGTACCCGCCGAGTGCGGCGAGCCCCCCCACGGTGAGCAGCACGGTCACGACCTGCAACAGGAACAGTTGCCGCACTAGCCGTGACCGGCGCAGCGGCGGGGCGGAACGGAAGGGCCGACGCACCGGTCCAGCCTGCCACCGGACGGGGGGACCGGTGACCCGGCCGGACGCGGCCGCGGCCCCGCCGGCGGTGGTGCCGCCGTGCGGGGCCGTGGTCATCGAGGAGGACGGAGCGCCGGGATCAGGAGCCCGCGCCGACCGTCGTCCGGTTGTCGGAGTCGGTGGTGGCCTTGTCCGACGACGCGGGGGCGTCGAGGCCGGAGCCGTGCTCGGCCTCCATGGCCGTGTCGACGAGCGTCGGGTCGTCGAGCACCGCCGCGAGCCGCTCGCGGTCCAGCTCGCCGTTCCAGCGGGCGATGGCCAGCGTGGCCACGACGTTGCCGATGCAGTTGGTGAGAGCGCGTCCCTCGGACATGACGCGGTCGATGCCGATGATCACCGCGATACCGATGGCGATCGCCTCGGGGGTGAAGAACTCCCCACCGAACGCCTGCAGCGAGGCGGACAGGGTGACGAGCCCGGCACCGGTGACGCCTGCTGCACCCTTCGAGGTCAGGACCATGAGCAGGGCGAGGCCGATCTGCAGACCGATCGGGAGGGTCTCGCCACCGGCCTGGGCGATGAACAGGGCGCCCAGGGTCAGGTAGATGCAGGTGCCGTCGAGGTTGAACGAGTAGCCGGTCGGGATCACCATGCCGACGGTCTGCTTGGAGGCCCCGGCGGCCTCGAGCTTGGTGAGCAGCCGGGGGAGCACCGACTCCGAGGACGAGGTCCCGAGAATGATCAGCAGCTCGTCCTTGACCAGCCGGACCACCTTGAAGACGTTGAACCCGGCGAGCGCGGACACCCCGCCGAGGACGACGACGACGAAGAACAGGCACGTTCCCCAGAACACCGCCATGAGCTGGAGCAGGTTGGTCAGCGACGACGCCCCGAACGCGGCCACCGTGTAGGCCATGCCACCGAACGCCGCGATCGGCGCGGCCCACATGATCAGCTTGATGATGCCGAAGATCACCTTGGCGAAGGTGTCGATGGAGCCGACCACGCGCTCCCGGAGCGCGGGGGTCATCGCGGACACCGCACACGCGGTCAGCACGGCGAGAACCAAGACGCGCAGGATCTCGTTGTCGACGAACGGCCCGAAGAAGCTGGTCGGGAGGACGTCGTCGAGCAGGAAGCCCACGAGGCCTTCCTGGCCGGACGCCGAGCCGGTGTCGATGTCCTGCTGGGCCCTGGCCAGGTCGGCGGCCGACGGGGTGCCGGTGAAGCCCGCACCCGGCGCGAAGATGTTCGCCGCGAGGAGCCCGATGGTGAGGGCGACGGCGGTCGCGGCGAGGAAGTAGCCGAGGGCCCGGACCGCGAGCCCACCGGCCCGCGCCAGGTTGCCGATCGAGGCGATCCCGACGACGACCGTGCAGAAGATGACCGGCGCGACGATGACCTTGATCATCTGGATGAAGCCGTCGGCGAGCCACTTGGTGCTCTTGCCGATGTCGGGGGCGAGCCACCCGACGAGCGCGCCGCCGACGATTCCGATGATCACCCAGAACCAGAGCTGGGTGTAGACCCTCTTCCTGCGCCGGGTGGGGGTGGGCGACCCCGTTCCCGACGAGCCGTCTGCGTTGGCGACCTCGGCCATGTCCGTCCTCCTCGACGTGTGCGGTGGGGAAACGATGGGGCCGGGGCGTGTCGTGGGGCAACCGCGGGGACACCGGGCTTGAGGAAGCTTTGAGGAAACGTCGCTAGGGTGGGCGCGTGCGGGTGCTGCTGGTCGAGGACGACGCGGTCCTCGGCGACGCCCTGCGGCGCAGCCTGGTCCGCGAGGGCTACCCGACCGACCTCGTGACCAGCGGATCCGCGGCCATCGCGGCCGTCGCCGAGCGGGAGCCCGACGTCGTCCTGCTCGACATGGGCCTGCCCGACCGCGACGGCATCGGCGTCTGCCGGGAGATCCGGGAGCGGTCCCGGGTGCCGATCCTCGCCATCACCGGCCGCGGCGACGTCGCGGCGCGGGTGCAGGGCCTGCGCTCGGGCGCCGACGACTACCTGGTCAAGCCGGTCTCCACCGAGGAGCTCGTCGCCCGGATCGAGGCCGTCCTGCGCCGCGCGACCCGCGCCGCGGTGGCCGCGACGGTGAGCGTCGGCGACGTCGTCGTCGACCTCGACCGGCGGGCGGTGACCGCGGGCGGCGCCGAGGTCGCGCTGACCCGCAAGGAGTTCGACCTGCTCGCCGCGCTCGCCCGCCGCGAGGGCGCGGTGCTGCCGCGCACCGAGCTGCTGGAGCAGGTGTGGGGGATCGCCGACGCCTCCGCGGCGCGCACGCTGGAGGCGCACGTGGCGTCGCTGCGGTCGAAGCTGGGCGCCCGCGACGTCGTGGTGACGGTCCGTGGAGTCGGGTACCGGCTGGCGCGTTAGCGTCCCGGCGTGCCCGCACGCAACCCGCCCCCGCCGCCCGGCCTCGTGATCGTCGACAAGGACCGGGGCCCGACCAGCCACGACGTCGTCGGGACGCTCCGCCGGATCATGGGCACCCGCAAGGTCGGTCACGCCGGGACGCTGGACCCGATGGCCACCGGGGTGCTCGTCGTCGGCATCGAGCGGGCCACCAAGCTGCTCGGGCACCTGTCGCTCGACACCAAGGCCTACACCGCGACCGTGCGTCTCGGGCAGGCCACCGACACCGACGACGCCGAGGGCACGCCCGTCGGCGAGCCCGTCCCGGTCGTGGCCGACGACGCCGCCGTCCGGGCCGCGATGGCCGCGCTGACGGGGCCGATCATGCAGGTCCCCAGCGCGGTGTCCGCGGTGAAGATCGACGGCAAGCGCGCCTACCAGCGGGTCCGCGACGGCGAGACCGTCGAGATCCCGGCCCGCCCGGTCACCGTCTCGGCCTTCGAGCTGCTCGCGGTGCGCCGCGAGGGGCCGTGGTGCGACCTGGACGTCGCCGTCGACTGTTCCTCGGGCACCTACGTCCGTGCGCTCGCCCGCGACCTCGGCACGGCACTGGGCTCCGCCGGGCACCTGACCGCGCTGCGACGCACCCGGGTCGGACCGTTCACCCTGGAGCACGCGCGCACCGTCGAGCAGCTCGCCGACGACCCGGGCCTGTCGCTGGACCTCGCCGCGGCCGTCGCGACGGCGTTCCCGCGCGTCGACCTCGACGCCTCCGCCGCCACCGACGTGCGGTTCGGCAAGTCGCTGCCCGCGGCCGGGATCGACGGCACCTACGGCGTGTTCGGCCCGGACGGCGCCGCGCTGGCCCTGATGGCCGACCGCGGCGCCGCCGCCCGCCCGGTCGTCGTGCTCGCCCCGGCGGGCTGACCCCGGGCCGTGCTCGCCCCGGCGGGCTGACCCCCGGGCCGGCCGCGGTCGCCCGCTGCGCGGGATCCCACCCGGTTCGCCTAGGCTCGCGGCCGTGCAGCGGTGGCGTGGTCTGGAGGCGGTTCCACCCGGGTGGGGCCGGTGCGTCGTCACCGTCGGCGTGTTCGACGGGGTGCACCGGGGGCACCGGCAGCTGATCGCCCGTGCCGTGGAACGGGCACACGAGCGCGGCCTGCCCGCGGTCGTCGTGACGTTCGACCCGCACCCGGCCGAGCTGATCCGGCCCGGCACGCACCCGGCGCGGCTGTCCACACTCGACCGGCGGGCGGAGCTCGTGGCCGAGGCGGGCGCGGACGTCTTCTGCGTCATCCCGTTCACCGAGGCGCTGTCCCGGATGGCGCCCGCGGGGTTCGCGCACGAGGTGCTGGTGGACCGGCTGCACGCGGCGGTCGTCGTCGTGGGCAGCAACTTCACCTTCGGCCACCGCGCCGAGGGCGACGTCGGGACCCTCGCCGAGCTGGGCCGCCGCTTCGGGTTCGCCTGCGAGGCCCTCGACCTGGTCTCCGACCACGACGTGACCTTCTCCTCCACCTACATCCGGTCCTGCATCGACGCGGGGGCCGTCCGCGACGCCGCGCACGCGCTGGGCCGCTGGCACCGGGTGGACGGCGTGATCGTGCACGGCCACAAGCGTGGCCGTGACCTGGGCTACCCGACGGCGAACGTCGCCGGCTCACCGCACGCGGCGATCCCCGCCGACGGCGTCTACGCGGGCTGGTTCCGCATCGGCGACCGCCGCCTGATGGGCGCCATCTCGGTGGGCACCAACCCGACGTTCTCCGGGCGGGTGCGCACCGTCGAGGTCTACGTCCTCGACGTCGACGAGAACTTCTACGGCCACGAGGTCGGCGTGGAGTTCGTCGAGCGGCTGCGCGGCCAGGAGCACTACGACGGCATCGAGGCGCTCGTCGCGCAGATGGGCCGCGACGTCGCGACCTGCCGCGAGATCCTCACCGCGGTCGGCGACGCGACCGGACCCGACGGGGCGCCGGGTTAGGTGAAAACCCCCTGCCGGGGCCGAACGTCCACGCCCGCACCGCGTGGTCGCCGAGGCTGTCCGGCATGGACGACCCCCGCACCGAGGACCCGGTGGCGCAGGAGATCGCGCGCAACCGCGACCGCCAGAGCGCGATCTACGGCGAGCCCCTCGACGAGCGCATCCGCCGGCTCACGACCGGCCTCGGCATCACCCAGGCCCGCCTCGCCGCCGCGGTCGGGCTGAGCCCGGCGATGCTGTCCCAGCTGGCGGGCGGGCGCCGGGTCAAGATCGGGGACCCGGCGGTGCTGGGCCGGATGACCGCGCTGGACCGGCGGCTCGCGCACGGCCCGGTGCCCGACGCCGAGCGCGACGTGCTGCTGGCCCGGGTCCGGCAGGAGCCGACGCCGTGGGGCCCCACCGGCGGCTGTCGCTGCGCCGAGCAGACCCCCGCCACCGGGCCGGCGGTGCCGCAGCCGCGACGGGCACCGGCCGAGCCGACCGCGGAGGACGCGCTGCGCGGGGTGAGCGCGCCGGCCCGGCTCGTCGCCGCGGCGGCGGAGCTGGCCCCGGCGTTCCCGGAGATCGCGGAGGTGCTGCGTCGTGCCGCCGCCGGACGGCGCTGACAGGCTGTGCGGATGCGGCTGTTCACCGCGCTGTGGCCGCCGCCCGGGGCGGTGGCGGCGCTGACCCGTGCACTCGACGGGGCCCCGCCCCCGCTCCCGGACGGCGCGCGCCCGACCGACCCGTCGACCTGGCACGTGACGCTGTGCTTCCACGGCGACGACGACCCGGACACCCGGGCCTCGGCCCTGGACACCGCGCTGGTCCGCGCCGTCGCGCCGCGGCTGCGGATCGCCGGGACGGGCACCTTCCCCGGCGTGCTGTGGACCGGGGTCGAGGAGAGCGGGGGACCCGTCCTCCCCGGCCTGGCCGCCCGGGCCGGTGCGACGGGGCCCCGGCCGTACCGCCCGCACGTCACCCTGGCCCGGTGGGACCGGCGCCGCGGCGACGCGACCGTGGGCGGCGACGGCCTCGCCGCGGGCCCCTGGTGGACACCGGGGGAGGCGGTGCTCGTGCGCAGCGACCCCGGTGCGCGCTACACCGTGGTCCACCGGGTCCCGCTGCGCCCCGGCACACCGGACCGCACACCGGGGTGACGCGGGTCGGCGGCGGTCGGCGCACCCGTCGCTGGTACCGTTTCACACCGGGTCCGGCTGCAGTCCGTGGCGGCCGAGACCGACTTCCTGCCGTCCCACCGGTTCATCCGGGTTTCGTCGGACGTCACGGCCCCACGGACCGTCTCGAAGATGAAGGAGTTGAGCAGTGGCACTGACCACCGCCGAGAAGAAGAGCACGCTCGAGCAGTACGGCACCCACTCCACCGACACCGGGTCCCCCGAGGCCCAGGTCGCGCTGCTGACGCAGCGCATCGTCGGCCTGACCGAGCACCTGAAGCAGCACAAGCACGACCACCACAGCCGGCGCGGCCTGCTGCTGCTGGTCGGTCGTCGTCGCCGGCTGCTCAAGTACCTGCGTGAGGTGGACGTCGCCCGCTACCGCGCGCTGATCGAGAAGCTGGGTCTGCGCCGCTGACCCGCCCGGCCGACCCGGCACCGGTTCCCGGTGCCGGGTCGTTCCGTGACACCGAGCGACACAACTGAACAGAGCCCGCCACTCGGGCGACCGGACATCCGCCGGTCCTCGGTAGTGGCCCCCGGAGCGCGACGCGCGGCCGGGGGCTTCGATCGAAGACCGGCCCAGCAGGGGATCGAGCCGGCGCCACGGTGGTGGGGGTAGACGAAGACCACTCCCAACGACGAGGAGAACACCCCCGTATGACTGACGTCATCTCCGAGGACGGCGTGCACGAGAGCACCGCCGTCATCGACAACGGCGCCTACGGCACCCGCACCGTCCGGTTCGAGACCGGCCGGCTCGCCCGCCAGGCCGCCGGGTCCGTCGTCGCGTACCTCGACGACGAGACCATGCTGCTGTCCGCCACGACCGCCTCGAAGCGGCCGAAGGACCAGTTCGACTTCTTCCCGCTCACGGTGGACGTCGAGGAGCGGATGTACGCCGCGGGCCGGATCCCCGGCTCGTTCTTCCGCCGCGAGGGCCGCCCGGGCACCGACGCGATCCTGACCTGCCGCCTCATCGACCGCCCGCTGCGCCCGTCCTTCGTGGACGGCCTGCGCAACGAGATCCAGGTCGTCGTTACGGTCATGTCGCTCGACCCGAAGGACCCCTACGACGTCGTGGCGATCAACGCCGCGTCGGCGTCCACCCAGCTCGCCGGCCTGCCGTTCTCCGGCCCGGTCGGCGGCGTCCGCGTCGCGCTCATCGCGGGCGACGGAACCGACGCTGCGCCGACTTCTCAGTGGGTCGCCTTCCCGACCCACGACCAGCTCGACCGCGCCGCGTTCGACATGGTCGTCGCGGGCCGCATCGTCGGTGACGACGTCGCGATCATGATGGTCGAGGCCGAGGCCACCGAGAACACCATCGACCTCGTCGCCGGTGGGGCCACCGCCCCGACCGAGGGCGTCGTCGCGGACGGGCTGGAGGCGGCCAAGCCGTTCATCCGCAGCCTGTGCATCGCCCAGCAGCAGCTGGCCGACGTCGCGGCCAAGCCGACCGCCGACTACCCGGTGTTCCCGGCCTACCAGCCGGACGCCTTCGAGGCGGTCTCCGAGGCCGTCGAGCAGGAGCTGGCGCAGGCGCTGACCATCGCCGGCAAGCAGGAGCGCGAGACCCGGACCGACGAGATCAAGGCGTCGGTGCTGGACAAGCTCGGCGAGCGCTTCGTCGGCCGCGAGTCCGAGCTCGGCAACGCGTTCCGCTCGCTGAACAAGAAGCTGGTCCGCCGCCGCATCCTGACCGACCAGGTCCGGATCGACGGCCGTGGCCTGACCGACATCCGGCCGCTGTCGGCCGAGGTCGAGGTCGTCCCGCGGGCGCACGGCTCGGCGCTGTTCGAGCGTGGCGAGACCCAGATCATGGGCGTCACCACGCTGAACATGCTCCGCATGGAGCAGCAGATCGACCAGCTGGGGCCGGAGACGCGCAAGCGCTACCTGCACCACTACAACTTCCCGCCGTACTCGACCGGTGAGACCGGCCGCGTCGGCTCGCCGAAGCGCCGCGAGATCGGCCACGGCGCGCTCGCCGAGCGGGCCCTGATCCCGGTCCTGCCGACCCGCGAGGAGTTCCCCTACGCGATCCGGCAGGTCTCCGAGGCCCTGGGCTCGAACGGCTCGACCTCGATGGGCTCGGTCTGCGCGTCCACGATGTCGCTGCTCAA
Organism: Pseudonocardia tropica; assembly: GCF_040105315.1. Classification (NCBI taxonomy): domain Bacteria; kingdom Bacillati; phylum Actinomycetota; class Actinomycetes; order Pseudonocardiales; family Pseudonocardiaceae; genus Pseudonocardia; species Pseudonocardia tropica. The sequence goes on along the minus strand of NZ_JBEDNP010000003.1, from coordinate 281,004 downwards.
CGCCGGTGTGCCGCTGAAGGCGCCGGTCGCGGGCATCGCGATGGGCCTGGTGTCCGACGAGGTCGACGGCCAGACGCGCTACGTCGCGCTGACCGACATCCTCGGTGCCGAGGACGCGTTCGGCGACATGGACTTCAAGGTCGCCGGAACCAAGGAGTTCGTCACGGCGCTGCAGCTGGACACCAAGCTGGACGGCATCCCGTCCGAGGTACTCGCCGCCGCGCTGAACCAGGCCAAGGACGCCCGCCTGACCATCCTCGAGGTGATCGGCGAGGCCATCGAAGGCCCGGACGAGATGAGCAAGTACGCGCCTCGGGTCACCGCGGTGAAGGTCCCGGTCGACAAGATCGGCGAGGTCATCGGCCCGAAGGGCAAGATGATCAACTCGATCACCGAGAAGACCGGCGCCGACATCTCGATCGAGGACGACGGCACGATCTACGTCGGTGCGAACGACGGCCCCTCCGCGGAGGAGGCGATCGGCATGATCAACGCGATCGCCAACCCGCAGCTGCCGAAGGTCGGCGAGCGGTTCCTGGGCACGGTGGTCAAGGCCGCCGCGTTCGGTGCCTTCGTCTCGCTGGTCCCCGGCAAGGACGGCCTGGTCCACATCTCGAAGCTCGGCAACGGGAAGCGGATCAGCAAGGTCGAGGACGTCGTCAAGGTCGGCGACAAGCTGCGCGTCGAGGTCACCGACATCGACAACCGCGGCAAGATCTCGCTGGTCCCGGTGGTCGAGGAGTCCGCGGCCACGGAGGCGCCTGCCGAGGGTGCCGTCGACGCCGAGGCCCCGGCCGAGGCCGCCAACCCGAGCTGAACTGTTGGCATCTGAGAACGACCACGCGACGGCGGCCCGGGACTCCTCCCGGGCCGCCGCCCGCGTGTCCCCGCCGCCCGTGGCCACCGCCGACGACACCACCGACACGGTCCGCCGCAGCGACCTGCCCGGCGGGGTCCGGCTCGTCACCGAGACGGTGCCGGGCGTCCGCTCGGTCGCGCTGGGCATCTGGATCGGGATCGGCTCGGTCGACGAGACGCCCGAGCAGGCGGGGGCCGCGCACTTCCTGGAACACCTGCTCTTCAAGGGCACCCGGCGGCGCACCGCGGCGGGCATCGCCGAGGAGATGGACGCCGTCGGCGGTGAGCTGAACGCGTTCACCGCCAAGGAGCACACCTGCTACTACGCCCACGTCCTCGACACCGACGTGGCGCTGGCGGTGGACGTGCTGGCCGACGTCGTCACCGACGCCGAGCTGGCGCACACCGACGTCGAGCTGGAACGGGGCGTCGTGCTCGAGGAGATCTCGATGCGCGACGACGACCCGGAGGACCTGCTCGGCGACCTGTTCGACGAGACCCTGTTCGGCGACCACCCGCTGGGGCGCCCGGTGATCGGCTCCGAGGACTCGATCCGGGCGATGAGCCGCGACACCCTGCACAGCTTCTGGCGCGGGGAGTACACGGCGCCGCGGATGGTCGTCGCCGCGGCCGGGAACCTGGACCACGACCACGTCGCGGAGCTCGTCGCCGCCGCGCTGGACCGGGCGGCGCAGGGGCACCGCGGCGCCCGCCCGGTGCCGCCGCGGACGGCGACCGGGGCCCGCCCCGTGCGCACCGGCGCCCTCGGCCTGCTCGACGACGACTCCGAGCAGGCCCACGTGATGCTCGGTGTGCCCACCGCGGGCCGCGCCGGACGCGGTCTGCCGGTGCTGGCGGTGCTGAACTCCGCCCTCGGCGGGGGACTGTCGTCGCGGCTGTTCCAGCAGGTCCGCGAGCAGCGCGGACTGGCCTACCAGGTCTACTCCTCGACCGTCCGCTACGCCGACGCCGGCGCACTGTCGGTGTACGCGGGGTGCGCCCCGGAGCGGCTGGGCGAGGTCGTCGCCGTCGTGCGGGACGTGCTCGCCGAGGTCGCGGCCGACGGCCTGACCGAGGCCGAGGTCGTCCGCGCCCGGGGCGCCCTGCGCGGGGGACTGGTACTGGGCTGCGAGGACACCGCGTCGCGGATGAACCGGCTCGGCCGCGCGGAGCTGGACCACGGGCGGCAGCGGTCGCTGGCCGACAGCCTGGCCCGGATCGACGCGGTCACCCCGGGCGAGGTCGCGGCACTGGCCGCGGACCTGCTGGCCCAGCCGCTGACGGCCGCGGTCGTGGGGCCCTACGCGGAGCTCGACGACCTGCCGGCCGCGTTGCGCGACCTGGCCTGAGGCCGTCGCCGGCCCTGAGAGGCGCGCTCCCGGCTCGTCTGCCGCTCCGAGAGCCTCACCCCGAGCGGGCAGGGCGGCGGCCCCTGAGGTGCTGGAGCGCCGATCCGGGCTGACCTACCGGTGAACGCGAGGGCGGGGCGGCATCGCGATTCCGTACGGTCGATCTGTGCGACCTGCTGGCAGGCTGGGCGCCATGACCGCCCTCGCCGTCGTCGCCGGCCTGATGATGCTCGTCGGCCTGGCCGGGATCGTGCTGCCGGTGCTGCCCGGGCCGCTGCTGATCGTCGGCGGGGTGGCGGTCTGGGCGGTCCCGCGCGGCGACGCGGTCGGCTGGTGGGTGCTCGGCATCGCGGTGCTCGTCACCGTCGCCGGTCAGGTCGCGAAGTACCTGCTCCCCGGACGGCGGCTCAAGGCCGCCGGGGTCCCGACCCGCACCCTGTTCGCGGGGCTCGTGCTCGGGGTCGTCGGCTTCGTCGTCGTACCCGTCGTCGGGCTGTTCCTCGGGTTCGTGCTGGGGGTGTGGCTGGCCGAGCTGGCCCGCCTGCCCGACGCCGCCACCGCCTGGCGTTCGGCACGCGAGGCGCTCACCGCCGTCGGCTGGAGCATCCTCATCGAGCTCGCGGCCGGGCTGGTGACGGTCGCGGTGTGGATCGGCGGCCTGGTCGTCGGCTGAGCCCCGGCCGACCGGGCCCCGTGATCACGGATCGGGAACCCTCCGCGTCGCCCTGCGACCGGTCCGGTGCCGGATCCGTGATCACGGCGGGCCGCTGCATAGACTCCCCGGCGGTCCACGACGTCGAGGTGCGCGAGGTGTACGGGTGAGCGGGACGATCAAGGTGGCGGTCCTCGGGGCGAAGGGCCGGATGGGCTCCGAGGTGTGCCGGGCGGTCGAGGCCGCCGGGGACACCGAGCTGGTCGCCGCGCTGGACGCGGGCGACGACCTGTCCGCCCTCGACGGTGCCGACGTCGCCGTGGACTTCACCCACCCCGGCGCCGCGATCCCCCACATCCGCGAGTGCCTGGCGCGCGGGGTCGCACCCGTCGTCGGGACCAGCGGCTTCGACGCCGCCCGGTTCGACGAGGTCCGCGCGATCCTCGACGAGCGCGGCTCCGGCAGCGTGCTCGTCGCCCCGAACTTCGGGGTCGGCGCCGTGCTGATGATGCACTTCGCGGCGCAGGCCGCCCGCTTCTTCGACTCCGCCGAGGTCGTCGAGCTGCACCACGCCGGCAAGGTCGACGCGCCGTCCGGCACCGCCGCGCGGACCGCGTCGGTGATCGGCGCGGCACGACGCGAGGCCGGGCTCGGCGAGGTCCCCGACGCCACCACCGACGACCCGCACGGCGCCCGCGGCGCGGTCGTCGAGGGCGTCCACGTGCACGCGGTCCGGATGCCCGGGCTGATCGCGCACCAGGAGGTCATCCTCGGCACCGACGGCGAGGTGCTCACCCTGCGCCACGACTCGATGAACCGGACCAGCTTCATGCCGGGCGTGCTGCTCGCGGTGCGTGCCGTGCGCGACCGCCCCGGCCTGACGATCGGCCTCGAGCCGCTGCTCGGGCTCGGCTGAGCCCTCAACCGATCAGGTGCAGGTCCAGCGTCCCGGCGTGGCGGACCTCGCGCAGCGTCGACGTGCCGGTGTCCAGCGTGCGCACCGCGCCGTCGGGCGCCCAGCCGGCACGGCTGTAGAAGTTCCGTGAGGCGGTGTCGGCCTCGGCCACCCAGGTGCGCCCGGAGTCCGAGCCGGACTCCCGCAGCGCGGCCGCGGCGGCGGCGAGCAGCCGTCCGCCGTGCCCGCGCCTGCCCCAGCGCGGCTCCACGAGCAGCGTGCTGACCTCGGCGATCGCCATGCCGTCGGCCCCGGCGTAGCGGGCGGCGGCGGCGAACCCGACGGTCTCGTCCCCCTCGACGGCGACGAACAGGTGGAAGCCGTCCCCGGCGTGCACGGCGTCGCTCCAGTGCGAGCGCGCGGCGTCCGAGGTGAGCCCGGCGAACGCCTCCTCGGGCAGCAGCCCGGCGTAGGCGGTGCGCCAGGTGCGGTCCTGGATCGCCATGATCGCGCCGACGTCGTCGTCGGTGGCGGGGCGGACGGTCGCGGTGGCCATGGGACATGCCTACCGTGCGACCCGGTCGCCCGTTCCTGTCGGGGGTCGATGGCACGATCCGGGCGTGCGCACGATCTCAGCCGACGTCGCCCGTCGGACGTTCCTCGCGGCCCAGGGCTTCACCGACCCGCGGCCGTCCGGGCCGGTCACCCGCCGCCATCTCGGGCGGGTGCTGGACCGGGTGAAGCTGCTGCAGCTCGACTCGGTCAACATCGCGGTGCGCGCGCACTACATGCCGCTGTTCAGCAGGCTCGGTGCCTACCCCGCCGCCCTCCTCGACGACGCCGCCTGGTCGCCCGACGCGCGCCGCCCGCGGCTGCTGGTGGAGACCTGGGCGCACGAGGCGAGCCTCGTCCCGGTCACCGACCGGCCGCTGCTGTCCCACGAGACGCTGCCGCGGCGGTGGTGGAAGCACTACGGGCCGCTGCTGGAGAAGCACCCGCAGCTGGCCGGGGACATCCTCGACGTCGTCGCGGAGGCGGGGCCGATGGGCGCCGGGGCGATCGAGAAGGCGCTGGCCCCGGCCGGCCGGGCCGGTGAGGTGCGCCCGCGCCCGCCCGGCGCGACCTGGTGGGAGCGCTCGGAGGTCAAGCGGGTCTGCGAGTACCTGTTCGCGACGGGGGAGCTGTCGGTCGGCACCCGCGTCCACTTCGAACGCCGCTACGACCTGCCCTCGCGGGTCCTGCCGCCGGAGATCCTGGCGCTGCCCGAGCCGGACCCGGCGGACGCCGCGCGCGAACTCGTGGCCAGGTCCGCGTCCGCGCTGGGGATCGGCACCGAGACCGACCTGCGCGACTACTACCGGCTCGGCCCGGAACGCACCCGCACCGCGATCGCCGAGCTGGTCGACGCGGGTGCCCTGGAGCCGGTGAAGGTGCGCGGCTGGGACCGGCCCGCCTACCGGGACCCGGCGGCCCGGGTGCCGCGCGCGGTGAGCGGGCGGGCGCTGCTGTGCCCGTTCGACCCGCTGGTGTGGGAGCGGGACCGGACCGAGCGGATCTTCGGCTTCCGCTACCGCATCGAGATCTACGTGCCGGAGCCGAAGCGGGAGTACGGCTACTACGTCTTCCCGTTCCTGCTCGACGGCGAGCTCGTCGGCCGGGTCGATCTCAAGGCCGACCGGGCGGCCGGGGTGCTGCGGGTGCCCGGCGCGTTCGCCGAGGCCGGGGCGAGTTCCCCGCGCCCGCGGATCGCGGCCGAGCTGGCCGGTGAGCTCGCGACGATGGCGGGCTGGCTCGGGCTCGACGGCGTCGCCGTGGGGGAGCGGGGCGACCTGGCCGCCGAGCTCCGGGCCGAGGTCGCCGCCGCCTGAGCGCTCAGGCGGGGTCGAGGCGGAACACGACGATCGTGTCCAGGTGCTCGGAGACCTGCTCCTCGGTGGCGTCGGCGGGCACCGGGAAGGCCGACAGCGCCCACGGCACGTCGAGCGCCCGCAGGTAGCCGACGACGGCGGCCGCGGCCTCGGCGCGGCCGGGCTCGACCGCGCGGTGCGGCTCGTCGCCCGCGGCGGAGCGGATCGCGCACTCCGGGGTCGCCCGCAGGTTGCGCACCCAGTCCCGCCCACCGGTGGGGGAGACCAGGTAGCCGGCGCCGCCGTGCCCGACGACGCCGATCGGGGTGTCGCGCGGCTCCCCGCTGCTCCGCCCGCGGGTACGCAACACGCGCAGGGCGTAGCCGCCGTCGGGGACGGGGGTGGGAGGCATCTGCAGCACCCGGGCGGTCATGGAGGCGTTCGTCGCGGCGATCTCGGTGCGGTCCACGACACCGAGCCTACGCCGGTACCTCGCTCGCCGATCATCTCGACGAACGAGGTACCGGTCGCAGGTCAGACCGCGGCGGCGGAGGCCCGGGTGACCAGGACGTCGCCGCTGCCGGTGCGCCCGGACAGCCGCACCGCCGGTGCCGTGGACGGGGTGTCGTGGCGGAGGTCGAGCTCGGAGCGGGCGCGGCCCGATCCGGTCGACAGGTCCAGCTCGGCGGCCACACCGGAGTGCACCCCGACCCGGACCGACCCCGACCCGGTGCCGAGCCGGACGTCACCGGAGACCGCGTCGGCGACGACGACGTCCCCCGACCCCGAGCGCACCTCCAGGTCCGCGGTGAGCTCGCCGACGCGGACGTCGCCGCTGCCGGTCCGGATGCGCGACGCGCCGCCGAGCGACCCGGCCTCGACGCCGCCGGAGCCGGCGCGCAGGTGCGCCCGGCCCGAGCACGTGCCCAGGTCGATCGACCCCGACCCGGTGGTGACGTCGGCGTCGCCGTGCACCTGGGCCACCCGGGCCGCACCGGACCCGGTCCGCACCGCGGCCCAGGACGCCCGGCCGGTCAGCTCGACCGAGGCCGCGCCGGTCCGCACCGCGGGCCGCGACCCGGCGGGGGCGGAGACGGTCACCACGAGCGGTACCGCGCCGAGGGCCGGGTCGTCCGGACCGCGGACCACCAGGCGTCGCGACGAGGCCGACCACTCGATGGTGACGGCGTCGACGGCGTCCGCCGAGGGGTCGCCGGTGGCCTCCCAGGGGGCGCCGACGATCGGGTCGAACCCGCGGCCGGACCAGCCCGCCCCGGCCCGGGGCGCACCGGAGCCACCGGTCATCGAGCTGCCGATCCAGTCCAGCAGCCCACCGAGGCCGCCGGACCACGGCGCGGCGCTGCGGTCGGCGGTGACCTCCGCGCGGATCTCGTCGGCCCCGTCGACCAGGTCGATCCGGACCCGGCCTGCCCCGGTCGTCACCTCGATCTCGGCGGCGCCGGCGCAGTCGAACCGCTCGCCGCGGGAGGGACTGCCGGTGTCGGCGGCGCTGTCCCCGGTGCGGTCGCCACCGGTGCCGATGCCGGTGCCGCCCCCGCTGCTGCCGGTGCTGCCCGTGGGGGCGCTGTCGCCGCCGACGTCGCCGGTGCCCGCGTTGCCGGTACCCCCGTTGCCGGTGCCGGGGGCCTCGCCGGTGCCGCCGCGCGCGGCGTCACCGCTGCCGTCGTCCGGCCCGACGGGGCCGGTCTGCTCGTCGCTCATCCCTGCACCCATCCCCTCAGGCTGCGCCCGTCGCGGTGCGGGCGACCGACGCGTCCCTCCGCGCCGGCGAGCGCCCCCTGCACCGCCTGCGACACCCAGGTGTTGAGCGAGACGCCCTGGGACTGGGCGGCGCGCTCGGCCTGGGCCTTGATCTGCTCGACGATGCGCAGGGTGACCCGGCTGATGTCCCCGGCGTCACCGGAGAACGGCGAGCCACCGGAGGCCGGGCCACCGGGGGCGGCGCCGCCGAACGGGAAGCCGCCGAACGGCGACGTCCCCTCGCTCGCCGGGGCCGGGTCCGGGGTGGGGGAGTGCCCGGGCTCCGGGTCGCCCCCGGACACCGACACGCGCACCTCCCGGCCGTGCAGGCGGACCTCGACCGAGCGGTCGCCGAGTGCGGCGGTCGCCTCCGAGGCCAGGTCGGACAAGGCGTTCATGATCGCGAGCCGGGCGGCGGGCTCGATCGCGGAGCCGAGCAGCGCCGCCGTGCGACGGGTCTGCTCGTCGCCCGCGGCCGCCGCGGCGGCGAGGTCGTCGCGCAGCTGCGCGACATACGGCGTGAGGTCCATGACACCACTATGGCGTCACCACTGACATCACGCCACCCGTTCGTGGCGTCGGTTGCGACGTCGCAGCGCACCGGGGGTGCCGCGGCCGCCACCGTGGGTACGGGCGCGGGGCCCGGCGGGTGCCGGGGACGCCGGTCGTTACCCTCGCGGCATGTCGGAGACCGCGCCGAAGACCGTCCCGCTGACCGTGCAGCTCGTCGCGAAGACCGAGTTCACCCCGCCCGCGGACGTCCCGTGGTCCACCGACGCCGACGGCGGCCAGGCGCTGGCCGAGTTCGCCGGCCGCGCCTGCTACCAGTCGTGGACCAAGCCGAACCCGCGCACCGCGACCAACGCCGGCTACATCGCCCACATCCTCGAGGTCGGGCACCTCTCGGTCCTCGAGCACGGCTCGGTCAGCTTCTACCTGACCGGCATCTCGCGCTCGCTGACCCACGAGCTGATCCGGCACCGGCACTTCTCCTACTCCCAGCTCTCGCAGCGTTACGTCCCCGAGCGTGACGCCGCGATGGTCGAGCCCGACGTCATCGCCCGGGACCCGGAGCTGCACGAGCTGTTCCTGCAGGCCTCGGCCGACGCGCTCGCCTCCTACGAGAAGCTCCTCGAGGGGCTGGAGGCGCGCTTCGCCGACGTGCCGAACGGGACGCTGCGGCGCAAGCAGGCCCGCCAGGCCGCGCGGTCGGTGCTGCCGAACGCCACCGAGACCAGGATCGTCGTCACCGGGAACTACCGGGCGTGGCGGCACTTCATCGCGATGCGCGCCTCCGAGGCCGCCGACGTCGAGATCCGCAACCTCGCCGTCGAGTGCCTGCGCCAGCTGCAGGTCGAGGTGCCGAACGTGTTCGCGGACTTCCAGATCCAGACCCTCGCCGACGGCACCGAGATCGCCTCCAGCCCGCTGGTGGCTGAGGGCTGACGAGGCTCGCCGAGCCGGTTCCGGCGCTGAGGCCGGGCTCAGGCGAGGACGGCGTGCACCCGTCGTCGCAGGTCCGGCAGGTCCCGCACGACGAACCCGCGTCCCTCCTTCTCCAGCAGGCCCTCCGCGACCAGCCGGGACAGCTCCCGGCTGGTCGTGACCCGGGTGAGCCCCACGAGCAGCCCCAGCTCGTCGACGGCGGGGCGGATCGACAGCCGGGCCACCTCGTCGAGCGCGATCTCGCCGTAGGCCTCCACCAGGTGGCCGAGCAGCAGGATGATCCGCTCGCGGGCGGGCAGCCCCTCGATGAGCACGTGCAGCTGCATGACCCGCTGCTTGTAGGCGATCCGGCGGGTGATCTCGAGCAGGAGCTCCGGCGCGTCGCGGGCGGCGGTCAGCAGCGCGTCGCGGGTCACCGAGACGATCTCCGACGGCCGGGTGCAGACCGAGGCGAGGTGGCGCGGCCGTCCGTCGACGCAGGCGGCCTCGCCGAGGCTGGCGCCGGGCTCGGCGTAGGCCAGCGAGCGTTCCGAGCCGTCGGGCCGGTGCAGGTAGATCCGCACCCGCCCGGAGACGACGAGGTGGAACCGCGACGACAGCTGGCCCTGGGTGTAGACGTGCTCGCCGCGGGTGTAGTGGCGGGGGCTGCCCAGCCGCGCGATCCGGGAGGTCAGCGAGGTCCACGGGGCGGTCAGGAACGGTGAGACCGGGTGGTCGTCGGGATCGGGGGCGGGCAGCGCGCGCACGGTGCCGTCCGGCCGCCGCGCCGCGCCGCTGCTCATGGTCCCGCCTCCCGGCCGTCGCCGATGGTCCGACCGGACGGTAGCGGGCTGGAGCGCCTGCGGGTAGGCGGGACGGCCCGGACGCCGAGGGGTGCGTCCGGGCCGTCGGGGCCCGGGGGTGCCGGCCGGCGGCCGCCGGCACCGGGTGGGTGCGGGACGGTCCGCCCGGACGGGCGCCCCGGTGGCCGGTCAGACGGCCGAGAGCTGCGCGTCCTGCTCGGCGAGGGAGTCCGCGTCGGTCTGCGGCAGGGCCAGCGTGCAGAGCAGGCTGAGCAGCGAGACCGCCGAGAGCAGCAGGCCGATGCCGAGGCTGCCCAGCGTCGACGCGGCCAGCGCCGCGGCGAACAGCGGCACCACGCCGCCGCCGAAGACGCCGGCGAGGTTGTAGGCGATCCCGGCGCCGGTGTAGCGGAACCGGGTCGGGAACAGCTCCGGCAGCTGGGCGCCGATCGGGCCGTAGGCGATGCCGACGACGCCGAGCACCAGCGACAGGCCCAGCCCGAACGACCACACCGTCCCGATGTCGATGATCGGGAACGCGACGAGCCCGGCGACGACCGAGGCGATGTTGCCGCCGACGACCATCCTCCGGCGCCCGACCCGGTCGGACAGGACCGCCGAGGCGATCGTGGTCAGCGCGAAGACGATGCCGCCGACGATGCCCATGGCCAGCACCGACGGCCGCGGCAGCTGCAGCTGCTGGGTGCCGTAGCTGGTCAGGTAGGTGACGCCGATGTAGAAGAAGGCGAACACCGCGGTCGTCGAGCCGGCGCCGAGGAACACCGCGCCCGGACGGCTGGTGAACACCTCGGTGATCGGGAGCTTCGTCGAGACCGGGCCGCTGTTCTTGAACCCGGCGGTCTCCTCCAGGGCGAGCCGCACGTAGAGCCCGACCGCGACGAGCAGCACCGACCCGATGAACGGGATGCGCCAGCCCCACGCCAGGAACGCCTCGTCGCTCATGGTCAGCGCGGTGACCAGGAAGGTCGCCGACGCCAGCGCGAACGCCACCGACGGGCCGAGCTGGGGGAACAGCGCGTACGTGCCGCGGGCCTTCGTCGGCGCGTTCTCCGCGGTGAGCAGGGTCGTCCCGGCCCACTCGCCGCCGACGGCGAGGCCCTGCAGGATGCGCAGCACCACGAGCAGGATCGGCGCCAGGACGCCGATCATCCCGGTGGTGGGCAGCAGGCCGATCGCGAGCGTCGAGAAGCCCATCAGCAGCAGCGTGGTGACCAGCGTGCCCTTGCGGCCGAGCCGGTCGCCGAAGTGGCCGAACAGCACCGACCCGAACGGCCGCGCGACGAACGCCACGCCGAAGGTGGCCAGCGCGAGCGCGGTACCGGCCGCCGCCCCGAGCTCGGGGAAGAAGACCTTGTTGAACACCAGGGCCGCGGCGGTCCCGCATCGACCGCGGCGGCTGCGTGGTGGCAGCGTTCGTCACGTGTGTTCTCCCCGTCGAGAAGCGATGAGTGGGACGGATCGGAGTATCGGGACACCGGCGGGTGAGATCTGTATCACCGGCTACACGAGACGTGCGTTCCGTCAGCCGTCTGTCGACCGTTCGTTCGCGCGGTGCGGCCGCGGACGTGCGGCACTACGTTGGGGACGGTGAGCCTCGCCACCGCCGAACGTGCCGCCCTCTGCGCCGAGTTCGAACGCTCCGGACCCGACCGACCGACGCTGTGCGAGGGCTGGAACGCCCGCGACCTGCTCACCCACCTGCTGGTGCGCGAGCGGCAGCCGTGGAACGCCGCCGGGATCGTGGTGCCCGCACTGTCGGGCATGACCGACAAGGCGATGGACGGCTACGCGTCGGCGGCCTGGCCGAACATGATCGACGACCTGCGCAAGGGCCCGCCCGCGTGGTCGCCGTTCAAGGTGGGCAAGGTCGACGAGATCGCCAACGGCGCCGAGTTCTTCGTCCACCACGAGGACCTGCGCCGCGGGGAGCCCGGCTGGGAGCCCCGCCCGTCGGACCCGGAGCGCGACGGGCAGCTGTGGAACCTGCTCGCGAACCAGGCGAAGCTGCTGTTCCGGCGCAGCCCGGTCGGCCTGGTGCTGGCCCGTCCGGAGGGCGCGACCCAGGTCGTCGCCACCGGGTTCGGCGTGGTCACGGTGACCGGTGAGCCCGCCGAGCTGGTGCTGCACGCCTTCGGCCGGGACGCCGCGCGGGTCGAGGTGACCGGTCTGCCCGCCGACGTGGAGGCCTACCGCGGCGCCCCGTCCGGGATGTGACCGGGAAGCGTCGGTCCTCCGGCGGTACCGTCACCAGTCATGAGCACCGGTCCCGAGCCCGCCCCCGGCGGCCAGCAGCACCCGCCGCGCCGACCGTTCGGCGAGGTGCTGACCGCGATGGTCACGCCGTTCGACGCCGACGGCGAGCTGGACCTGCCGAAGGCCGAGGAGCTGGCGAACCACCTGGTCGACCTCGGCAACGACGGGCTGGTCGTCAACGGCACCACCGGTGAGGGCCCGACCACCTCGGACACCGAGAAGTCCGAGCTGATCCGCGCGGTCGTGTCCGCGGTGGGGGACCGGGCGACGATCGTCGCCGGGGCGGGCACCTACGACACCGCGCACTCGATCGAGCTGGCCCGCAGCGCGGAGCGCGCCGGTGCGCACGGGCTGCTCGTGGTCACGCCGTACTACTCGCGGCCGCCGCAGGAGGGCCTGCTCGCGCACTTCACCGCCGTCGCCGACGCGGGCGACCTGCCGGTGATGCTGTACGACATCCCGCCGCGCAGCGTGATCGGGATCGACGTCGAGACCTTCCAGCGCCTGGCGCAGAACCCCCGCATCGTCGCGGTGAAGGACGCCCGCAACGACCTGCGCGTCGGCACCGAGGTGCTGGCCACCACCACGCTCGCCTACTACTCCGGCGACGACCCGGTGAACCTGCCGTGGCTCTCGGTCGGGGCGGTCGGCTTCGTCAGCGTGATCGGCCACGTCGTCGCCGACCGGCTCCGCGCCATGATCGACGCCTACCACGCCGGTGAGCACCAGCGGGCCCGCGCGCTCCACTACGCGATGCTCCCGGTGATCCGGGGGATGGGCCGGGTCGGCGGCGCGGTGTTCGCCAAGACCGCGCTGCGCCTGCGCGGCATCGACGTCGGCGACACCCGGCTGCCGCTGCCGCCCGCCACCGAGGACCAGGTCGCGGCGATCGCCGGCGACCTCGCCGTCGCCGGGGTGGCGCTGGACCCGCAGGCCCGCCCGAACGTCCCCGCCTACCAGGCCGGCCACGGCGCCCTGGGCGGACGCACCGCCGCCGACCTCGGCGCCGAGGTCGCGTACCACCGCACCTGAGCAGGAGCGTCGTCTCCGCACCCGAGCGGGCCCCGAGAACACGAACCAGAGAACACGAACCCATGTGAGGCACGAACCCCTGTGAGTCCCCAGCGCAACGACCGACGCAACCGGCCCGGCCGGACGCTCTCCGCGCCGCCGGAGAACATCGAGCGCCCGGAGCTCCCGGACGCCCCGCCACCCGCCCTCGCGCGGGGCGGCCTGCGCGTCTACGCGCTCGGCGGCATCGGCGAGGTCGGTCGCAACATGACCGTCTTCGAGTACGAGGGCCGGCTGCTCGTCGTCGACTGCGGCGTGCTGTTCCCGTCCGACTCCGAGCCGGGCATCGACCTGATCCTGCCCGACTTCCGCACCATCGAGGACCGCCTCGACGACATCGACGCGCTCGTGCTGACCCACGGCCACGAGGACCACATCGGTGCCGTGCCGTGGCTGCTGCGGATGCGCCCGGACATCCCCGTCGTCGGGTCGCGGTTCACCCTCGCCCTGGTCGCGGCCAAGTGCAAGGAACACCGCCTGACCCCGCACCTGCAGGAGATCAAGGAGGGCGACCGGGTCTCCCACGGCGGGTGGGACTGCGAGTACTTCGCGGTCAACCACTCGATCCCCGACGCCGTCGCCGTCGCGATCCGCACGCCCGCCGGGCTGCTGCTGCACACCGGTGACATCAAGCTCGACCAGCTCCCGCTCGACGGGCGGCTCACCGACCTGGGCGGGTTCTCCCGGCTGGGCGAGGAGGGCGTCGACCTGTTCCTGGTCGACTCCACCAACGCCGAGGTCCCGGGCTTCGTCACCCCCGAGGCCGACATCGGGCCGGTCATCTCCGACCTGGTCCGCCGGGCGCCGTCGCGGATCATCCTGGCCTGCTTCGCCAGCCACGTGCACCGCGTCCAGCAGGTGCTCGACGCCGCGCACGCGCACGGCCGCAAGGTGTGCCTGACCGGGCGCTCGATGGTCCGCAACATGGGCCTGGCCGACGACCACTCGCTGCTGAACATCCCCGCCGGGCTGCTCGTCGACATCGACGAGGCGATGCGCCTGCCCGACGAGAAGCTGGTGCTCGTCTCCACCGGGTCGCAGGGCGAGCCCCTCGCCGCGCTGTCCCGGATGGCGCGCGGGGACCACCGCAGCATCACGATCCGCCCGGACGACACGATCATCCTGGCCAGCTCGCTGATCCCGGGCAACGAGACCGCCGTCTTCGGCGTGATCAACGGGCTGACCCGGCTCGGCGCCACCGTCGTGCACCAGGGCAACGCCAAGGTGCACGTCTCCGGGCACGCCCCGGCCGGTGAGCTGCTGTTCCTCTACAACGCGGTGCGCCCGTCGAACGTCATGCCTGTGCACGGGGAGTGGCGCCACCTCCGGGCCAACGCCGCGCTCGCGCGGCGCACGGGGGTGCCTGAGGAGTCGGTGGTCATCGCGGAGAACGGCGTGGTCGTCGATCTCGTCGACGGCCGCGCGGCGGTCACCGGCCGGGTCGAGGTCGGGCAGGTCTACGTCGACGGGCTGTCGGTCGGCGACGTGGGCGAGACCACTCTCGGTGACCGCATCGCGCTCGGCGAGGGCGGCTTCATCGCGATCAACGTGGCGATCGACCACAAGACCGGCCGCCCGCTGTCGCGTCCGACGCTCTCCGGGCGCGGGTTCTCCGACGACCCGAAGGCGCTCGACGCCGCCCAGTCGCTGGTCGAGGACGAGCTGTCCCGGCTGGAGAACGAGGGCGTCACCGACCCGCACCGGATCGCCCAGGGCGTGCGGCGCGTCGTCGGCCGCTGGGTGTCGGACACCTACCGGCGCCGCCCCATGATCGTCCCCACGGTCATCGCCGTCTGACCCGCGCCTCCGGCGGACTGCACTCATGGAGCTTCGGCCCGGTGCCACCGGACCGAAGCTCCATGAGTAGCAGGCCGCCGGCCGGCCGGCCGGGGGCGGGGCCGGGGTGGGTGAGGTGCGTCGGGAGCGGGCTCGGCCCGCGTCGGTCCCTGGTTCGATCATCGAACCGGGCTACCGTGTGTGACATGGCGGGACGCACGGGCACGGGCAGGACCACCACGACTGCGGCCGCGGGCCGCGGCTCGGGGCGGTCGGGCTCGCGCGCGTCCACCGCCCGCAAGCGTCCGGCGGCAGGCCGCAGGCCGCCGGCCCGGCGTCAGGGCCCGGACCTGGTCGACCGCGGGATCGACGCGGTCGGCCGGGGCGTGGCGAAGACCGTCCGCGCCTCCGGGCGTGCGGTCGGGCGCACCCGCGAGATCGACCCCGCGCACCGCCGCGACGGCATCGGGTTCGGCATGCTCGTGCTCGCCGTCATCGCCGCCGCCGGGCTGTGGTGGCAGGCGGGCGGCTCGGTCGGCTACTGGTTCACCTTCCTCGTGCAGGCGGTGATGGGCCAGGCCGGCGTGGCGCTGCCGGCGATCCTGCTGGGCATCGGCATCGTGCTCGTCACCACCGAGGGGCACCCGGAGGCCCGGCCGCGGATCGTGACCGGCAGCCTGCTGCTCGCCCTCGGCGTGCTCGGACTGGTGCACCTGGGTGCCGGGGCGCCCGCCGAGCCCGACGCCTGGCGCGGCGCGGGCGGCGCGCTCGGCTACGTCGCGGGGACCCCGCTGAAGGCCGGGCTCAGCCTGTGGACGGCCGTCCCCGTTCTCGTCCTGCTGACGCTGTACTCGGTGCTGCTGGTCACCGGGATCCCGGTGCGGGAGCTGCCGGATCGCTTCCGCAGGCTCACCGGACAGCTGCCGCCCGGGCAGGACGACGAGGAGGACGCCGGTGCGGGCCGCCCGCGCACGGTGGCCGACGCCGTCGCCGAGCGGGAGGGACAGGCCGGCGAGACCGAGGAGGCCCCGAAGCGGCGTCGCCCGTCGCGGCGCAAGCAGGGCGTGGCGGAGGCCGACGCGTTCCGGGTGGAGGAGGGCGAGCACGCCCCGGCCCCGGTGGACCCGTCGCTGCCCGGCGTCCCGGACGAGGAGGTGCCCGCGGCCGTGCCCGCCGCGGCCGCACCGCAGGCGAGGAAGGCGCGCAAGCCCGTCGTCGAGACGCCGCAGGTCACCGACGAGCCGCTCGAGGGCGAGCAGCTCTCGATGGCGATCCGCGAGCCGCAGTCCGACACCGAGTACATCCTGCCGCCGGCGGACACCCTGGAGTCCGGGCCACCGCCGAAGTCCCGCAGTTCCGCCAACGACGCCATGATCGAGGCGATCACCGGGGTCCTCGACCAGTTCAACGTCGACGCCCAGGTCACCGGCTTCACCCGCGGCCCGACGGTCACCCGCTACGAGATCGAGCTCGGCCCGGCGGTGAAGGTCGAGAAGATCACCCAGCTGCAGCGGAACCTCGCCTACGCCGTCGCCAACGACAACGTGCGGCTGCTGGCGCCGATCCCCGGCAAGTCCGCCGTCGGCATCGAGGTCCCCAACACCGACCGCGAGATGGTCCGCCTCGGCGACGTCCTGCGCTCGGGCAACGCCCGCGCCGAGCAGCACCCGATGGGCATCGGCCTGGGCAAGGACATCGAGGGCCACTACCTCGTCGCGAACCTGGCGAAGATGCCCCACCTGCTGGTCGCGGGCTCCACCGGTTCCGGCAAGTCCAGCTTCGTCAACTCGATGCTGGTGTCGCTGCTGACCCGGGCCACGCCGGACGAGGTCCGGATGATCCTCATCGACCCGAAGATGGTCGAGCTGACGCCGTACGAGGGCATCCCGCACCTGATCACGCCCATCATCACCCAGCCGAAGAAGGCCGCCGCGGCGCTGTCCTGGCTGGTGGAGGAGATGGAGCAGCGCTACCAGGACATGCAGGCCAACCGGGTCCGCCACGTCGACGACTTCAACCGCAAGGTCCGCACCGGGGAGATCACCGCCCCGCCCGGGTCCGAGCGGGTGTACCGGCCCTACCCGTACATCATGTGCATCGTCGACGAGCTCGCCGACCTCATGATGACCGCCCCGCGCGACGTCGAGGACGCGATCGTCCGGATCACCCAGAAGGCGCGTGCGGCCGGGATCCACCTGATCCTGGCGACCCAGCGGCCGTCGGTGGACGTCGTCACCGGTCTGATCAAGACCAACGTGCCGAGCCGCCTGGCGTTCGCGACGTCGTCGCTGACCGACTCGCGGGTCATCCTCGACCAGCCGGGCGCGGAGAAGCTGATCGGCATGGGCGACGCGCTCTACCTGCCGATGGGCGCCGGCAAGCCGGTCCGCATGCAGGGTGCCTTCGTCGACGACGACGAGATCTCCAAGGTCGTCGCGTTCACCAAGGAGCAGGCCGAGCCCAGCTACACCGAGGGCGTCACGGCGCAGAAGGCCGGCGAGAAGAAGGAGATCGACGCCGACATCGGCGACGACCTCGACCTGCTGCTGCAGGCCACCGAGCTGATCGTCACCTCGCAGTTCGGGTCGACCTCGATGCTGCAGCGCAAGCTGCGGGTCGGGTTCGCGAAGGCGGGCCGGCTGATGGACCTGCTGGAGACCCGCAACATCGTCGGGCCCTCGGAGGGGTCGAAGGCCCGGGACGTGCTGGTCAAGCCGGACGAGCTGGAGGGCGCGCTCTTCCTGATCCGCGGCGGGGGGACCGCCGACGGCAGCGGGCCCGAGGACGACGACGAGTGACCCCCGTCGGGCGCCGGTCGTGAGGCGGTGATGGTCCCGACACCGTCGGTGATCGACTTTTCGGGCCGACGGGTTAACGGGACGGTCACGTTCGTGCCAGAGTGACCAGGGGTCGCCGGCCGGCGGCCACGCGTCGTGCTGCCCGTCGTCGCCGGGCAGAGGAGGTTCTGGCTGGTGTTCTGGAGGAAGAAGGACCGTCGTCGCCCGGCACGGGGCACCACCGACCGGCACGCGCTCGTCCCGATTCCGCTGACCGGCGGTGTGCTGTCCGGTCAGGTCCGCGACCAGCAGGGCGGTGCCCTGGCCGGTACCGAGGTGTCGGTGATGGACCCCGCCGACCGGCGCGCGGTGCACGTCGAGACCGACCCGTTCGGCCGGTTCGCCGCGTCGCTGATGCCCGGCCGGTACCGGGTGCGTGTCGAGGCCGGCGGCTACCAGCAGGTCACCGACGTCGTCGAGGTGTCCTGGGGCGAGCACGCCGACATGGGCCACATCGTCCTCGGCGAGGACCCGGCGCTGCGCCCGCCGCGCCCCGGCGTCTTCGTGATCGACGGCGACCACAGCTCGGTGCGCTTCGTCGCCCGGCACATCGGCATGTCCAAGGTGTACGGCCGGTTCAACCGGTTACAGGGGCAGATCCGGATCGCCGAGCCGTTCGAGGAGTCCTCGGTGGACGTCGTGATCGACGCGGCCAGCGTCGACACCAATGTCGCAGCCCGCGACACGCACCTGCGCTCGGCCGACTTCCTGGACGTCGAACGCTTCCCCGAACTGCGCTTCTCCAGCGTGCGCTTCGTCGCGCACGGCGGGAACCGGTGGACCGTGGACGGCGACCTCACGCTGCACGGCCTCACCAGCGACGTCTCGCTGGACACCACGTTCCTGGGCACCGCGGAGTGGAACGGTGACCGGGTCGGCGCGGTGGCCACCACCCAGCTGCACCGCGAGCACTACACGCTCAACTGGCAGCAGACCATCGCCAAGGGACTGCCCGTGGTCGGGTCGACGATCCAGATCCAGCTCGACGTGCAGGCGATCCGGCAGTCCTGACCTCCGGCGGACTGCTCAGTACTCCGGGAGCGTGAGGGCCGTCGCGGCGGTCGCGGCCCAGTGCTCGGCGAGCCCGGGAGCGGCGGCGTCCGGGGCGGTCAGCTCCCGGACCCGCGCGGCGTTGGTCAGCGCCAGCTCCTGGTTCGCCTCGACCCAGCCACGCATCCGCCGCTCGGTGGCGGCGGCCGCCGGTCCGGGGTCGCCGCCGGTGCGCGCGAGCTCCCCGGCCAGCACGTAGGCGCCGACCATCGCCAGCGTCGTGCCCTGGCCGGACAGCAGAGTGGGGCACCAGGCGGCGTCGCCGAGGAGCGCGACCGGACCGCGCGACCAGGCCGGCAGCCGGACCTGGGTGACCGGGGTGAGGTACAGGTCCTCGGCGCGATCCATCCCGGCGAGCAGCTCGGGCAGCCACCAGCCCCCGCCGGCGAAGTGCCGCGCCACCAGTGCGCGCTGCGCGCCGAGGTCGCGGTGGTGGTAGGTGGCGTCCGGGTCGGTGAAGCCGAGCATCACCCGGACCTCGGTGTCGTCGTGCGCGGTGTAGAGCCCGGCCATCGTGTCGGGGCGCTGCAGGAACACCTGCCAGCGGCTCAGCCCGAAGGTGTTGGGCAGGGTGAACACGGCGACGTGCTGGCCGAGCGGGACCAGCCGGCCGTCGTCGTCGGGGCCCAGGGCCAGGCGCCGGACGCCGGAGTGCTGGCCGTCGGCGCCCACCACGACGTCGTAGAGCTCCTCGGTGCCGGACGCGAAGCGGACCCGGGTGCCGCCCGTCGGGTCCGGGTCGAGCGCGACGACCCGGTCGCCCCACCGGTGCTCGACGCCGTCGAGCGCGCCGGTGAGCAGCGCGGCGAGGTCGTCGCGGAGGATCTCGACGTCGTCGCTCGCGACCGGCCCGCCGGTGAGCGTCACCTCGGTGCTGCGGAAGACCTCGGTGCCGTCCTCGTCGACCAGGGACATGCCGTCCATCGCGGTGCGGGCGGCGCGCAGTCCGGCACCGAGCCCCATCCGGTCGACGACGGTCAACGCCGGGCCGCGCACGTCGACGGCCTGCCCGCCGGGCCGCGGCCCCGGCGCGGACTCGACGACGACCGGTCGGAACCCGTGCCGCCGCAGCCACCAGGCGAGCGTCGCCCCGGCGATGCCGGCCCCGCTGATCAGGATGTCGGTCATGCGTCCTCCTCGGTACGGTGTACGGGGCAACGATGACGCCGCGAGCTGGGACGACGCGCGGACTGTAGTGGCACAGGTGGTACAGGGAGGTGCGGTGGACGGGTCGCCCACGGACCGGGTCGCGACCGCGGTGCGCGCCCGCATCGAGGCGGGCGACCTGCGCCCCGGGGACCGTGCGCCGTCGGTGCGCGCGCTGGTGGCCGAGCACGGTGTCGCGATGTCCACCGCCGCCCGGGCACTGACCCGGCTGCGCGAGGAGGGGCTGCTGCACACGACGGCCCGGGTCGGGTCGGTCGTCGCCGGGCCCGCGGGAGACCCGGTCCCGGCCCCGCCGCCGGACGCGGCCCGGCTGGTGCGGACCGCGATCGGCATCGCCGACGACGAGGGCCTGGCCGCGCTGTCCATGCGCCGCCTCGCCGGGGCGTTCGGCGTGCCGACGATGTCGCTGTACCGGCTGGTGCGCAGCCGCGACGAGCTGCTGCTCACGATGCTCGAGACGGTGTTCGCCGAGCTGGTGCTGCCCCCGGCCGACGGGCCGTGGCGGGCCCGGCTGGAGGGGGCGGCGCACGCGCAGTGGCGGGTGCACCGGCGGCACCCGTGGCTCGCGCGGGTGCTGTCGTTGTCCCGGCCGCAGGCGCTGCCGTCACTGCTGCGCTTCGCCGAGTTCGAGCTGGCCGCGCTGGAGGAGGTCGTCGCGGACCCGGTGGAGCGGTTCGACCTGCACCTGGCGTTGACCGGGTTCGTGCGGGGGATGGCGCTGACCCTGGCCGCGGAGCAGGAGGCGCAGGCCGACACCGGTGTCGACGCCGACACCTGGGCCGACCACGACCCCGGGCTGCGCACCGCGCTGCGCCGCCACGGCGGGCCCGCGCTTCGCCGGATCGGGGACCACCCCTACGACCTGCAGCGGGTCCTCGACACCGGGATCGCGCGGTTCCTCGACGGGATCAGCTGAACTCCTGCTGCCGCCACGCCTCGTAGACGGCGACGGCGGCGGCGTTGGCCAGGTTCAGCGAGCGGTTCGACGGCCGCATGGGCAGCGCCACCGTGCCCGTCACCCAGTCCGCGCCCGCCACCTCCGGCGGCAGCCCGGTCGACTCGCGGCCGAACAGCAGCACGTCCCCGTCGGAGTAGGCGACGTCGGTGTAGCGGACCGGTGCGCCCGGCACGAACGCGAACACCCGTGCCCCCGCGGCGCGCACCCAGCCGGCGAACGCGGCCGTGTCGTCGTGTACGACGACCTCGGCGAGGTCGGCGTAGTCGAGTCCGGCCCGGCGCACCGAGCGCTCGTCGAGCGAGAAGCCGAGCGGCCGGACCAGGTGCAGCTCGGTGCCGGTGTTCGCGGCGAGGCGGATCGCGTTGCCGGTGTTCGGCGGGATCTCCGGGGTGTGCAGGGCGAGGCGGACCACGCGCTACTCGTACCAGGTGCCCGCGCTCGGTGGTTGCCGTCCGGGTTGTCGCAGACGAGGTGGACGACCACGCCGTCGTCGCCGGTGTGGACGGCGCGCTCGGTGAACCCCGGTGCCGAGGTCAGGAACGTGACCGGGGCCCGCGGGTCGGGGCGGGGCCGGACAGGCTGGGCCGGAGACCGGGCACGTCGCTCAGGGGTGCGAGGGGGCCGGGGCAGGGCGCGGTGGTCGTGGACGGATCGGAGCCGCCGGCAGGACCCGCTCGGCCCGCCAGGTCGACGCGGTGGTGCCTGCGAGGTCGCGGAAGTCGCGTGCCAGGTGCTGCTGGTCGGCGTAGCCGCAGACCGCGGCCAGTTCGGCGAGCGGGGGAGCCGACGGGCGGCGCAGCAGCGTGCACGCCCGCTCGAACCGGATGACCCGTGCCGCGGCCTTCGTCGCGAGCCCGGTCTCGCGCCGCAGCCGCTCACCGAGGTGGCGCTGCGACCAGCCGACCTCCCCGGCGACGTCGGCGACGCGCGCGGTCCCGCCGCTGCGGGCCAGCAGCTCCCAGGCGCGCACCACCTCCGGCGGCGGGCCCCCGGACGGTCCCGGGCGTCGGCGACGGCGCACAGCGCGGCGTCGAGCAGCGCGCAGCGCCCCGCCCACCCCGGCTCGGCGCGCAGCCGGTCCAGCAGGGTGTCCAGGCCGGGGAGGAGCAACGCGAGGTCGACGACGTCGCCGGCCAGCTCGCCGGCGGGCAGTCCGAGCAGCGTGCGGGCGCCGCGCCAGGTCATCTCCAGCTGCATCCCGGCCTGCCGGGGGCCGGTGGCGAGCACCGCGGGTGCGGCGTGCAGGCCGGCCGCCGAGGCGGTGAACCGGCCCGGGCCGCGTCGCGGGTCCGGCGCGGCGAGCAGGTCGACCGCACCGTCCAGGCAGAGCACGACGGTCAGGTGGGCGCTCGACACGCCCTGGTGCGTCCCCGCCGGACCCGCGGGGGAGGACCAGCACCAGATCCCGGAGACCAGCGGACGCAGGCGGGCGGAGGGACGCCAGCGCCGGGCCCCGTCGGACATGCGGGCCAGGGTAGCGCCGCCGGGACGGGGCGGCCGGTTCCCGCGTCCGGACCCCGTCCGGCGGGAGGTCGGGAGTCCGGAACGGACGATCGTCGGCGGCGCCCGGACGCGCCCGTGCCGCCGGGTGTTTCCCGGCCGTTCGTCGAACGGTCGACGCGGGTCGATCCGGGTGTCCGGCGATCCTGAGAACGGCCGGACGGGCAGAAAGTGAGCGGATATCGCACACGGCCGTCCGCCGTAGCGGACGGGGCCCTTCACGGAATGGATCTTAGGACGGTCGTCGCTCAACCGCTCCGTTCGGAGGAAACATTCCCTTAATCGATCCCACGTCTGTTCGATCTCCCTGGTGATCGTACAGTCGCCGGGCGGACAAGATCGGAATTGCGGGATCTCCCGGTCCGTATTCGTCGGGGGAGGCAGATCGGTTCGTGGTGTGTCATGGTTCCGATTCAGGGTGGGGAACGCGGGGCGTTCCGGAGCGCTGTCCGGTAATCGCTCAATGGAGAGGGACGGGGTCATGAGTAACGCCTCCAAGATCGGAATGGCCGTCGTCGGCGGCTATGTGTTGGGAAGAACGAAGAAGGCCAAACTGGCGATCATGCTCGGGGGTGCGCTCGCCGGGCGGAAACTCAATCTGACACCTGCCGGAATCGTGTCGCAGGCGTCGAAGGTGGTGGCGGGGTCGCCGGAGCTGACCCGGCTGTCCGACGCCGTGCGCGGCCGGCTGTTCGAGGCGGGCAAACAGGCCGCGGTGTCCGCGGCCGGCAACCGGCTCGAGGCGCTGACCAACTCGCTCGTCGAGCGGGTCGAGAACCTCGGCAAGCCGGTCGAGCAGGTCGCCGGCGCCGCCGGTGACGCCGCCGGCGCGGGCGTGGAGAAGACCGGTGACGCGGCCGGTGCGGCCGTCGAGGGCGCCGGTGCCGCCGCCGGTGCCGCCGGGGACACCGCGGAGGGCGCGACCGACGCCGTCGGGGACACGACCGACGCCGTCGGCGACGCCGCCGGGGAGGCTCCGGTGGTCGGCCGGGCCGCGAAGGGCACCACCCGCGTGGCCGGGTCGGCGACGCGGGGAGCGGGCCGGGCGGTCGCGGGCACGACGTCCAAGGCGCGCCGTCCGCGGTCGGCGGACGCCGACTCCGAGGACCCTCCGCGCCGGCGGACCGGACGCTCGTCGGGCTCGGGATCGTCGTCGGGACGTGCGGGATCGTCGAGCCGGTCGTCGTCGGACGGCGCGGACTCCGACTCCGAGGGCCGCTCGGCCCCGGCCCGGCGGACCGCACGGTCCTCCTCGGGCCGCAGCGCCGAGTCCTCGTCCTCGGGCTCGTCGGGCAAGGGCGGCTCGCGCAACGGCCGGGCGCCGCGCTCGGGCGGGCGTGCGACGAAGAAGTCGGAGGCGCGGGCCGATGGCTGAGGAGCAGAACGGCAGCGCCTCGGTGCTGGACCAGCTGCCCACCGACCGCCTCAAACAGGCCGGGCAGCTGCTGTTGAAGGCCGCCGCCGACCGGGCGGTCGGCGCCGCGATGAACCAGGTGGAGGGACTCACCGAGCGGTTGACGGGCGTCGCCGAGAACGGCGGGACGGGCCTGGGCGCGGCACTCGGCGGGGGCAGCTCGGAGGAGGGGGGTAATCCGGTGACGAACGCGGTGAAGGGCGGGTTCTCGGCCGTCAAGGACAAGGTGATGGGGGCCGTCGGGCTCGGCGGTGGCGACGGCGACTCGGCGGACTCCGAGGGCGGGGCCGGCGGCGGTGGTTCCGGCGGGGGCCGCGGCAAGTTCAAGTTCATGAACATCGTCGAGCACCTCGACGTCGGTGTCCCGGTGCGGGTCGCCTACGACCAGTGGACGCAGTTCGCGGACTTCTCGACCTTCATGAAGAAGGTGCAGTCGGTCGACCAGGAGTCCGACGAGAAGACGAACTGGAAGGCCCAGGTGTTCTGGTCGAAGCGCACCTGGAGCGCGACGATCATCGAGCAGATTCCGGACACCCACATCATCTGGCGTTCGCAGGGCGCCAAGGGTTATGCCAACGGGTGCGTGTCGTTCCACGAACTCGCGCCGAACCTGACCCGCGTGGTGCTGATCCTCGAGTACTACCCGGTCGGCCTGTTCGAGAAGACCGGCAACATCTGGCGCGCCGTCGGCCGCCGGGCCCGGCTGGAGTTCAAGCACTACGGCCGGCACGTGATGGTCGAGACCCTGCTCAACCGCGAGGAGCTGGAGGGCTGGCGCGGGGAGATCCGCGACAGCGAGGTCGTCAAGACCCACGAGGAGGGGCTCGAGGAGGAGCGCGAGGCCGAGTACGACGACGAGGACGCCGAGTACGACGACTACGACGACGCCGAGGACGCCGAGTACGACGAGGACGAGGACGACGCCGGGGACGACCTCGCCGAGGACGACCTCGCCGAGGACGAGCTCGCGGAGGACGACGAGCTCGCCGAGGAGGAACCGGCCGAGGACGACGACCACGCGGAGGAGGACCTCGCCGAGGACGACCTCGACGCCGAGGACGACACCGCGGACGAGGAACCGGCCGACGGCCCCGACCCGGAGGACGACGACGCCGGGTACGGGGAGGCCGAGCCGGAGCACGCCGAGGCCGAGGAGCCCGAGCCGGAGGAGGACGGTGGCCGACGGGCCGGGAGCCGTCGCCGTCGCACGGCGGGCTCACGTGCCTGACCCGTCCCGGCACCCGCGAACGGAGGGACGGACACCGTGACCGTCAGCCAGCGGCAGGGGGGCGGCGGCCGGGTCGACCGCGCCCCGCAGGGCGACCTCGCCCAGGTCATCGACCTGATCCTGGACAAGGGCCTCGTCATCGACATCTTCGTGAAGGTCTCGCTGGTCGGGATCGAGCTGGTCACGATCGACGCCCGCATCGTCGTCGCCAGCGTGGACACCTACCTGCGGTTCGCGGAGGCCACCAACCGCCTCGACCTGCACCAGAAGGGCGGCAAGGACCTCGGCGAGGTCGTCAGCGGCATCTCGGAGGGCGGCTCGAAAGGGGTCTCGAAAGGAGCCACCAAAGGAGTGATCGAGGCGGGCAAGGAGAAGTTCGACGACCTCCGGGGTGAGCGTCGCTCGCGAAAGGAGAAGAGCGGGTGAGCAGTGCGACCTACGTCTACGCCGTCGTCGCCGCCGACATCGACCTGCCCGAGGGGCTGACCCCCGTCGGTGGCGGCGAGGAGGTGGCGGTGATCGACCACGGGCGGCTCGCCGCGGTCGTCAGCGACGTCCCGCGCGACGCCTCGCTGGGCAGCCGCGAGGACCTCCTGGCCCACGAGCGCACCGTGAACACCCTGGCCGGGAGCACGACCGTGCTGCCGATGCGGTTCGGCGGCGTCGTCGACGACGACCGGGCCGTCGTCGACGAACTCCTCGCCGCGCACCAGGAGTACTTCACCTGGGCGCTGGAGCAGCTCGACGGCTGCCGGCAGTTCGTGCTGGCCGGCCGCTACGACCAGGACCGCCTGGTGGCGGGCATCGTCGAGGCCGACCGGGAGATCCAGCAGCTCGGTGAAGCCGTGCGCGGCAAGGACCCGGACGCCACGTACTACGAGCGCATCCGGCTCGGCGAGGCGATCGCGGGCCACGTCGAGCGCATCCGGTCCGACGACGCGGACTTCGCCGTGGAGCGGCTCGGGCCGTTCGCCGTCGCGACGTCGGTGAAGGAGCCCGCCGCCGAGGACGGCGCCGTCGAGCTGGCGCTGCTGGTGCACCGCGACCGGGTCGGCGACTTCGAGCAGGCCGTCGACGCGCTCGGCGACGAGTGGGACGAGCGGGTGCGGCTGCGCCTGATCGGCCCGGTCGCGCCGTACGACTTCCTGCCCGAACCAACGGAGGCCGAGGGCTGATGGGGCTGTTGCGCGGTCTGCTCGGGCTGCCGCTCGCACCGCTGCGCGGCGTCGTCTGGGTGGGGGAGCAGCTGCAGGAACAGGCCCACGCCCGGCTCTACGACCCGGTCGCGGTGCGCCGGCAGATCGACGAGGTGGAACGGGCCTACGAGCAGGGGGAGATCTCCGAGTCCGACCGCGACGCCCGTCAGGAGGTCCTGCTGGCCCGGCTGACGGGGCGACCGGGGGACGGCCGTGGCTGAGCCGGAGGACCGGTCGTCCGACGAGCGACCGCGTCGTCGCAGGTCGGGGGAACCGCCCCGTCGGCGACGTCCGGACGGGGATGACGCGTCGCGACGCCCCCGCGAGAGGGACGGGGCACCGCGCCGTCGCCCGCGGGAGGACGAGCCGCCGCGTCGGCGACGTCCGCCCGACGGTGGGTCGTCGCGTCGCGGCTCCGACACCGCGGACGACCGGGCCGACGCGCCGTCGGAGCGGGGCGGACGCGGCGCACGGGACGACCGGTCCGAGCGGCGCCGCGACACCGGCGAGCGGCCGGTGCGGCGTCGCTCCACCGGGGACGAGCCCGTCCGTCGTCGCCGGTCCGGGGACGACGGTGCGACCCGGGAGCGGCCCGCGCGCCGGACCCGGCCCCGCGACGACGACCGGGCCTCCGCGGCGCCGCGACGTCGCCGTGACACCACGGAGGAACAGCCCCCACGGCGGCGTCGCCCGAGGGATGGAGGCCCGCGACGGGGACGTGCCGGCCGCGACGAGCCGGACCGGGAGCCGGTGGGCGACCAGGACGAGGAGGTCCTGGCCGACACCGGGGCCGACGACGGGGCCGGGACCGGGGACGACGTCCGGCCCGGCGACGAGACCGGGACCGGGGACGACCGGGCGACCGACCTCGACGAGGACGACCCCGACGACGAGGAGTTCGAGTCGGATGAGGATGAGCCCGAGGGGATCCAGGACGAGGTCGGTGCCGAGGGCGAGGACGACGACGTCGAAGAGGACGACGACTACGAGGACGACGACTACGAGGACGACTCCCCGGACGACGACTCCCCGGACGACGAGGTCGTGGAGGACGAGAAGCCGGAGGACGAGGAGCCGGAGGAGCGACCCGACCCACCTCGGCGACGCATCGGCGCCCGCGCGGCCGCCCGCGCCGCCGTCGAACAGATCGCGGAGATGACCGGCCGCGCGCCGGAGGGGGTCACGTTCGTCCGCAAGCAGGACGACAGCTGGCTGGTCGGGGTCGAGGTCGTCGAGACCGAGCGCATCCCCGACTCCTCCGACGTGCTCGCCGTCTACGAGGCCGAGCTCGACGACGAGGCCGAGCTGATGTCGTACCAGCGTGTCCGGCGCTACCCGCGCGGCCGCGGCGACGACGACTGAGGGGGGACCATGAGCGACGCCGTCCGCTGGAGCAGCCCCGGTGCGCCACAGCGCCGCACCGAGCGGCCACCCCAGCAGTCGGGCACCGACCTGGCCGACATCCTCGAGCGCGTCCTGGACAAGGGCATCGTCATCGCCGGCGACATCCAGGTGAACCTGCTCGACATCGAGCTGCTGACCATCAAGATCCGGCTGGTCGTGGCCTCGGTGGACCGCGCCAAGGAGATGGGCATCGACTGGTGGGAGCGCGACCCCACGCTGTCGGGCGGCCGCGACGAGCTGGAGGAGGAGAACGCACGGCTGCGTGACCGGGTGGAACGCCTCGAACGCCTGCTCCCCGCCGACGAGCGGTCCGCGCCGTCCGGCGACGCCCCTGACGGTCCGGACGGGGCATCGGCCCGGGCCGACGCCGCCGCCGTCGAGAGGTCGATCGACCGGGCCGTCGACGATGCCGACGACGAGACCGACCCCGACGACGGGACCGACGCCGACGGACCGGCCGACGGGACGGATGACGACGAACCCGGCGGGGACGCACCCGGCGACGGAACCGACGGGGCCGGTCCCGGGAGCCGGGCCGACGCGGAACGGGACGCGGACGGACCCGACGCCGCACCGCGTCGCACCCGCCCCGCCGCCCCCCGGCGCCGCCGCACGACCACCACCCGTCGCCCGGCACGCGGGAGGGACTGAGCCGTGGACCTGACCTACGTCTACGCCGTGGGCGACGCGGCCCCGCCCGACCTCGCCGGGCTCACGGGCATCGGCGGCCGCCCGGTACACGCGGTGACCGGCGGGGACGCGCTCTGGGCCGCCACCGGCACCGTCCCCGAGTCCGACTTCGGCGAGGACGCCCTGACCGCCCGGCTGGAGGACCTGACCTGGCTGGCGACCACCGCGCGGGAGCACCACGCCGTCGTCGACGCGCTCGGTGCGCGCACGGTCGTCGCGCCGCTCGCCCTCGCGACGGTCTACCGCGACGACGAGCGCGTCCGCGCCGTGCTGACCGAACGGCACACCGCGTTCGCCGAGGTCCTGGACCGGCTCCGGGGCCGCACCGAGTGGGGCGTGAAGGCCTACGCCACGACGCAGCCGGAGCGCCGCGACGCCGGTCGGGCGTCGTCGGGGGCCGAGTACCTGCGCCGCCGTCGCCGGGAGCTCGACCGCGTCGCGGGCGACGACGACGCCGCCCACGCCGCGGCGCAGCGGCTGCACGAGGCGGCGGCGCGGGCCGCGGTGACGACGCGACGGCACCGGCTGCACGCCCCCGCGCTGACCGGACGCACCGAGCCGATGGTCCTCAACGGCGCCTACCTGGTCGACGACGCCGACCGCGACACCTGGCGCGCCGCCGTGACGGGGGCCGCGGACGGCGCCGGGCTCACCGTCGAGGTCACCGGGCCGTGGGTGCCGTACTCGTTCGTCGGGGAGGAGCGGTGAGCACGGGGGAGACCGGCCTCGCCCACCGCGAGGTCGCGCTGGTCGACCTGCTGGACCGGCTGCTCGCCGGCGGGGTCGTGCTGGCCGGGGACGTCACGGTCTCGCTGGCCGGGGTGGACCTGATCCGCATCTCGCTGCGCGCGCTGATCGTGTCCATCGCCCCGGCCGGGCGGCAGGCGGGGGAGGAGCCGCCCGATGACGCCTGACCCGCGCCCCGGCGGCCGGATCGACATCGACCGCGACGCCGTCCGCCGCGACCTCATGAAGCTGGTGCTGACGATCGTCGAGCTGCTGCGTCAGCTCATGGAACGCCAGGCGCTGCGCCGCGTCGAGCAGGGCGACCTCACCGAGGACGAGGTCGAGGACCTCGGCACCGCCCTCATGCACCTCGAGGAGGCGATGGACGAGCTCACCGCGGAGTTCGGTCTGACCGCGGCGGACCTGAACCTCGAGCTCGGCCCGCTCGGTCCGCTGCTGCCCCGGCACCGCTCGTGACACCCCCGCCGGGCAGCACCGCGCGCACCGCCCGCACGTGCGCCTCGAACTCGCGCGTCCGCGACCGCAGCACCCGCTCCCCGCCCGGGGTCAGCCGGTATCCGCGGCTGCCGGCCGGGCGTCGCACCAGCCGGTTCCGTTCGAGCCGGTGCAGCGCCCGGTACACCAGGCCCGCCGACAGGGCGAGCGCGCCGCCGGAGCGGTCGAGCACGGCGGCGCGGACCGCGGCCCCGTCGCCGGGGGCGTCGTGGACCGCGCCGAGGAGCAGCAGGTCCAGCGTCGACCGGTCCGGTGGCCGCATCGGCGCGCCCCCTCCGCTCGTCGGGATGAACCCGAGCATTCCCCCGCCCGGGCGGGCGGAAACCGACACACACCCGGAACCGAGAGGGCCGATCGTCATGGCCGTACCCGCGAGGAGCCGATGAGCACCGCGACCCGGGAGGCCCCCGCGGTCCCGCAGGCCCGGGAGCCGGGCACCGGGACCCCGCCGCCGCCCGACCCGATGGCGCAGCTGCGCGACGCCGGGGAGCGGCTCCTGGCCGCACTCGTCGACCGGCTCGCCGCGCTCGCCTGCGACCGGGTCGACCGCCTCGCCGACTCGCTGGAGCGGATGGCGGCCGACGGCGGGCCCGGTCTCGGCGCCGCGCTCGGCGCGGGCAAGGCGCTGGCCCGCGGCGACAACCCGGTGTGGGGCGCGATCAAGGGTGGGTTCGCCGCGCTCGGGACCGCGGCGAAGGTGCTGATCGGGGTCGTCGTGGCGCTGGCGCCGGTGCTGCTGCTGGTGGCACTGGTCGTCGCGATCGTCGCCGCGCTGGTGTGGGCCGTGGTCGCGGCGGTGAAGGCCGCCACCGGCTGAGGTCAGAGGGTGAGCAGCATCCGCACGTTGCCCAGGGTGTTCGGCTTCACGTGGGCGAGGTCGAGGAACTCGGCGACGCCGGCGTCGTAGCTGCGCAGCAGCGCCGCGAACACCTCGGCCGACACCGGCGTCCCGTCGATCTCGGCGAAGCCGTGCCGGGCGAAGAACTGCTTCTCGAACGTGAGCACGAACAGCCGTTCCAGCCCGAGCTCGCGCGCGCCGTCGATCAGGGCGGCGACGATCCGGTGCCCGACCCCACGGCCCAGCACCGACGGCGACACCGCGACCGTGCGGATCTCGCCCAGGTCCTCCCACAGCACGTGCAGCGCGCCGCAGCCGACGACCGTGCCGTCGACCTCGGCGACGAGGAACTCCGGGACCGCCTCGTAGAGGGTCACGGTCTCCTTGGCCAGCAGCACCGTGCCCGCGTACTCGTCGACGAGCTCGCGGATCCGGCGGACGTCGCGGGTGCGGGCACGGCGGACGATCACGTCGGGAACCGGGGCGGGGGCGGGCTCGGGCACGGCAGGAGAGCCTAGACCGGGGCCGTCGGACCCGGCGTCTACCCTGGTACCCGTGCCATCCCCCGAGAACGCGCCGCGGCGCGCCGCCCTGCTGACCCTGGGCTGCGCGCGCAACGAGGTCGACTCCGAGGAGCTCGCGGGCCGCCTGGCCGGGTCCGGCTGGGAGCTGGTCGACGCCGAGGACGGCAGCCCCGACGTCATCGTCGTCAACACCTGCGGCTTCGTCGAGCAGGCGAAGAAGGACTCCATCGACACCGTGCTGGCGGCGTCCGACGTGGCCCGCCCGGCGGGGGCGAAGGTCGTCGCCGTGGGCTGTCTCGCCGAGCGCTACGGCGCCGAGCTGGCCGCCGACCTGCCCGAGGCCGACGCGGTGCTCGGCTTCGACGCCTACCCCGAGCTCGCCGAGCGCCTCGGCGACGTCCTGGGCGGGCACGCGCCGGCCCCGCACGTCCCCACCGACCGGCGCACGCTCCTGCCGATCTCCCCGGTCGAGCGCCCGGCCGCGACGGCGGACGTCTCGGTCCCCGGCCACGACTGGGTGCCCGACATCGCGCGCACCCGCCTGTCCGGCGGCCCGGTCGCGTCGCTGAAGCTCGCGTCGGGCTGCGACCGCCGCTGCGCGTTCTGCGCCATCCCGAGCTTCCGCGGCAGCTTCGTGTCCCGCCCGCCGGCCGACGTGGTCGGCGAGGCCGCCTGGCTCGCCCGGCAGGACGTGCGCGAGCTCGTCCTGGTCAGCGAGAACTCCACGAGCTACGGCAAGGACCTCCCCGGCGGCACCCGCGCGCTGGTCGACCTGCTCCCGCAGCTCGCCGCGATCGAGGGCGTCGAGCGGATCCGGGTCGCCTACCTGCAGCCGGCCGAGCTGCGGCCCGACCTGCTCCGGGTCATCGCGACCACGCCGGGCGTCGCGCCCTACTTCGACCTGTCGTTCCAGCACGCCTCGGCCCGGGTGCTGCGCCGGATGCGCCGCTTCGGCTCGCGCACCGACTTCCTCGACCTCTGCGAGCGCATCCGCGCCCTCGCCCCGGAGGCCGGGATCCGCTCCAATGTCATCGTCGGGTTCCCCGGCGAGACCGAGGAGGACCTCGCCGACCTGGAGGCGTTCCTCACCGGCGCCCGGCTCGACGCCGTCGGCGTGTTCGGCTACTCCGACGAGGACGGCACCGAGGCCGAGGGCTACGACGGCCACGTCGACCCGGCGGAGGTGCAGGCCCGCGTCGCGCGGATCTCCGCGCTGGTCGACGAGCTGATGGAGCAGCGGGCCGAGGAGCGCATCGGCACCGAGGTGGTCGTGCTCGTGGAGTCCGCGGAGAGCGACGAGGACGACTGCACCGGTCGCGCCGCCCACCAGGGCCCCGACGCCGACGGCGAGTGCACCGTCGTCGCGGCGGCGCAGGACGGCCCGGAGCCGGACTCGCTGCGTCCCGGTGACCTGGTCCGCTGCCGCGTCGTGGACACCGAGGGCGTCGACCTGCTGGTGGAGGCGTGCGAGCTGCTCGACCCGCGGGTGCCGGCCGCGGCCGTACCGGCGGCCTCCGCAGCCGGATGAGCTCGCACCCGGCCGGGGGCGCCGCCGGAGTTGGCGACGCGCCGCTGCTGAACATCGCCAACGCGCTGACGGTCCTGCGGCTGCTGCTCGTCCCGGTCTTCGTCGTCGCGCTGTTCGTCGACGGCGGCGACGACGTGGTGTGGCGGCTGGTCGCGTTCGCCGTGTTCGTGATCGCGGCGGCCACCGACCGGCTCGACGGTCAGCTGGCCCGCAGCCGCGGGCTCGTCACCTGGTTCGGCGCGCTGGTCGACCCGATCGCGGACAAGGCGCTGATGGGCGCCGCCCTGATCGGGCTGTCGATCCTCGGGGTGCTGCCCTGGTGGGTGACGATCGTGATCGTCGTCCGCGAGCTCGGCATCACCGCGCTGCGCTTCGTCGTGATCCGTCGTCGCGGGGTCATCCCGGCCAGCCGCGGCGGCAAGGCCAAGACCGTCGCCCAGACCGTCGCGATCGGGCTGTTCCTGCTCCCGCTGCCGGAGCTGCTGGGCCCCGGCACCGCCGCCGCGACGGCCGTGCTCGTCCTCCAGTGGGCGGTGATGGCCGTCGCGCTGGTGCTCACCGTGGTGACCGGCGCCGACTACGTCCGCAAGGCCGTCCGACCCCGCCCTGCCTGACCTGCGGGGACGATCCGGGGCCCGCGCGGCGTTGAGGTGTTCGCCGTGGGCGGACAGCGTCGCGGCGCGTGGGAACCGGGGAAGTCGGTACGGTGAGACTTCACCGGGTGTCCGGGGAGCAGTCGAGGAGGGCACATGCTGCTGCGGGAAGCGATCGGCAGTGGGCTGCGTGAGGTGCGCACGGCGCGCCGGCGCACGCTGCGCGACATCTCGCGGGCCGCGCGGGTGAGCCTCGGGTACCTCTCCGAGGTCGAGCGCGGGCGCAAGGAGCCCTCCAGCGAGCTGCTCGCGGCGATCTGCGAGGCACTGGGGGTGTCCGTGCCGGACCTGCTGACCACCGTCGCCGCCGAGATGGCGACGGCGACCTCCGCCGCGGCCGCAGGCCGGCGCGACGACGTGCTCGTCCCGATCGGGCAGCGGCACGCCGAGCTGCGGCTGGCCGGGCGGCCCGGTTCCGTGGTCGCCGCACCCGCGTCCTCGGGCGGACCGGTGGCCTCGGCCGCCTGACCGCACGGCCCGCCCCGGCCGACCGCTCCTGCGCGGTAGGGTGCGGACAGACCGGCAGCGATGCCAGGATGGACAGGGCCGGAGGTCCGGTGCCGACCACGGGGGGAACGCGGGGTCGGTCCGGGGTCCGCACGCCCGCCGTGGTGGCGGGCACGGTCGCGAGCGAACGCAGGCGGAGGACGCGCAGAGATGGCCAACGGATTCACCAAGTTCTTCAGCTATCTGTCGGCCCTGTTCTCGTCGAAGGTCGACGAGCACGCCGACCCGAAGGTGCAGATCCAGCAGGCCATCGAGGACGCCCAGCGCCAGCACCAGCAGCTGTCGCAGCAGGCGGCCGCGGTGATCGGCAACCAGCGTCAGCTGGAGATGAAGCTGAACCGGCAGCTGGGTGAGATCGAGAAGCTGCAGTCGTCGGCGCGGCAGGCACTCGTGCTGGCCGACCAGGCCCGCTCCCAGGGCGACGAGCAGAAGGCCCAGCAGTACGAGCAGTCGGCGCAGACCTTCGCGACCCAGCTGGTGACCGCGGAGCAGGGCGTCGAGGACCTCAAGACGCTGCACGACCAGTCGATCGGTGCCGCCGCACAGGCCAAGCAGGCCGTCGAGCGGAACTCGATGATGCTGCAGCAGAAGATCGCCGAGCGCACCAAGCTGCTCAGCCAGCTCGAGCAGGCCAAGATGCAGGAGCAGGCCGCGAAGTCCCTGCAGCAGATGAGCGAGCTGTCCGCGCCGCGCAACGCGCCCTCGCTCGACGAGGTCCGCGACAAGATCGAGAAGCGGTACGCCACCGCGCTCGGGTCCGCGGAGCTGGCCCAGAACTCGGTGCAGGGCCGGATGCTGGAGGTCCAGCAGTCGACCACCGACATGGCCGGGATGTCCCGGCTGGAGCAGATCCGGGCGTCGATGTCCGGGGCGCCGATCGCCGGTGGCCAGCAGGCCCCGCAGGTCGGGCAGGGCGAGGCGACCCAGCAGCTCCCGTCATCGCCGGCACCGGCCCAGCAGCAGAACACCCAGAACCAGCAGCAGCCCGGCACCGCCTGAGCCCGCTCGCCCGTTCCGCACCGTCCGCCGCGGTCCCGCCCGGGGACCGCGGCGGAGGTGTGTCCGGGCCCGGGCGGCTCTCCGGCTCCGGCCGCCGGTGGCTCCGTGGCCGCAGCGGTCAGCGGGTGCGGGCGGCGCCGGGGGGCGGTCGCCCGGGGGCACCGCGGCGCGGACCGGTGGACCGGCGCACCGGGCGCGGGGACGGCCCCGTCTGGCAGCGCGGGCACCAGTAGGTGACCCGGGCCCGGTGGTCGTCGCCCTGGTCGGCGGTCCGGATGCGGGTCCCGCAGCGGCGGCACGGCCGCCCGGGCCGCTCGAACACCCAGTGCGCCTCGCCGGCGGCCAGCGAGCCGGTCGTCGTCTGCTCCGGGCGGTCCTTGTTCGACGACAGCAGCCGCCGCGACAGGTCGATGACCCCGGGCAGGTCGGGCACGTCGCGGACCGGCACCCAGGGCGTGAGCCCGAGCAGGAAGCAGATGTCGTTGCGGTAGAGGTTGCCGAGACCGGCCATGACCCGCTGTTCGAGCAGCACCAGCCCGAGCGGGTGGTCGGCGCGGGCGGTCATCCGGCGCAGCGCCTCGGCGTCGTGGCCGGGGCCCCAGTCCGGGTCGAGCAGGTCGGGCCCGAGGTGCCCGACGAGGGTGTGCTCGTCGTCGGTGGGGAGCAGCTCCAGGTCGTGCAGGGCGAACCCGACGGCGACGCGGTCGGCGGTCTCCAGCACGGCGCGCGCCTCGTGCGCGACCCGGCGCCACCGCATGCCGGGCCGGTACAGGTGCCAGGAGCCGTCCATCCGGAAGTGGCTGTGCAGGCTGCGGCCGTCGTCGAAGCGGGTGAACAGGTGCTTGCCGACGGAGACGACGCCGGTCACGGTCAGCCCGGCGAGATCGTGCTCGGCCAGGCGCGGGTGGCGCAGCTCGCCGCGCAGCAGCTCGTGCCCGGACAGCGCGGTCTGCAGCCGCTTGCCGGCCAGGTACACGGTGTCTCCCTCGGGCACGACCGCGACGCTACCCGGGCGGGCCCGGACCGGCCCGGGCTCGGTCGACGGCTCAGTCGACGACCAGCGTCCGCAGCTGCGGCCACACCTGCGACCACGGGTGCGTCATGCCCTCGCCCAGCCAGATGCGGTTGCCGTCGCCGAGGTCGGTGACCGGTCGCAGGGCCACCCCGGTGGGGGCGAGCAGGCCGGGGTCCCTGCCGATGAAGATCACGACGTCGTGGTCGTCCGGGGGCGGGTCGAAGTAGCCGTAGCTGCGGTTGCCGCTGTACCCGGGCGGCAGGCCGAGCGCGGGGTCGGCGGTGTCGACGTAGGCGGCGTAGATGTACGAGCCGCCCATCACGACGGTGCGGTCCCGCTGGTCCGGGGGCAGCCCGTCGCGGACGCGGGCGACCTCGCCGACGATCCGCTCCGGCACGGCGGGGTCGGCCGCTCCGGCGCTCGCGGACACCATCGCCGCGGCGAGGGCGACCGACAGCACCCCTGCCGGCCACGCCACCCAGGACCACCGTCGTCGCCCGGTCTCGCGCCGCTGCTGGAACCACACCGCCCCGAGCGCGGCGACGGCGCCGTGCAGACCGCACAGGTAGTACGCACGCCCCACGGTCACCGCGAACACGATCCACAGCACGAGGAAGGTGACCGCGACGAAGCGGTACGGCCGCAGCCGGGGCGTCGTGAACGCCGCGACCGCCCCGACCACGACCAGCACGGTGCCGAGCAGCCCGGCCAGCAGCAGCATCGCCACCGCGTTGGGGCCCGGTCCGCCGAACAGCACCGACTCCTGCGCGACGACCGACGTCATGCGCAGCTGCGGCCAGCCGTGAACGGCCTGCCACACGAGCGTCGGCGCCGCAATCAGCGCACCGACCAGCGCGGCCCACCAGAACGCGGGCCGCCGCAGCATCGCCCGCGGCCCGGCCACGCCGATCGCGACGACCAGCACCGCGCCCAGGAGGATCACCTGGAACTTCGTCAGCGCGGCCAGGCCGAGCAGCGGGCCGACGGCGAGGAGCAGCCGGTCGTCGCGGACCCGGGTCCAGCGCACCAGCAGCCACACCAGCAGCGCCCACTGCAGCGGCTCCAGCGAGTACGGCGTCAGGAAGTGCCCGAACAGCGCCACCCACAGCCCGGTGGCCTGGGCGAGCGCGGTGAGGACCTGGGCGCGGCGGTCGCCGCCCAGCTCACGGGCGATCAGCGCGGCGACGACGACCGCGCCCGCCGTCGCCAGCGACGGCACGATCCGCAGCACCCCGTTCACCCCGGGTGCGAGGGCGTCGGCGAGCCCGGCCAGCGCCGGTGCGACCGGGGGCTGGTCGGCCGACCCCCAGTCGAGGTGGTGTCGTCCGATCGCCAGCATCAGCGCCTCGTCGAACCAGTACCCGCGCCCCAGCGCCCCCATGACGAGGTGGACGACGGCCACCACCCCGGCGATGATCCCGACGGGCAGCCGCGCGACTGGCGGAACGGCCGCGGGTGCGGCGTCCCGGTCCCGGACCGTGGTCGACGACGTCATGTGTCCCCCCGAGCGATGATGTGGGCGCCGGCGTTCCCCGGGCCCGGCGCCATCAGACCCCGGCGGGTCCGTCCGGCGCAGCGGGCATCGGGCGGTGGACGATCGACTTCGGTCTACCGGCGGTCCACCCTCCGGTCAGCCGCGCGGGGCGCTGCGGGCGATCCGCAGCGCCCACAGCACCAGCGGGACCTGCAGCGGCAGCCGCCCCCAGCCGATCGCCCGGTACAGCAGGTCCTTGCGGTTCCACTGCAGCGCCATCGACACGTTCGCCGGGAACACCGCCGCGAACAGCGCTGCCGCGGCCCAGCCGCCCGCGCGCCGGGTCCGCGGGTGCGCGACCGCCGCGGCGACGGCGCCCTCGGCCGCCCCGGAGGCGTAGGTCCAGAACCGGGGTTCCCCGGGCAGGCTGCGCGGCACGATCGAGTCGAACGGCTCGGGCCGCACCACGTGCAGGACGGCGGCGGTGCCGAGCAGCCCCGCGAGCCCGACGGCGAGCCGCCGGTCGCGGGACGGGGGGCCGGGGGAGCGACGGATCATGACCGCGATGGTGCCACCCGGTACGGGCGGCGGCCGGGCCCGCCGGTGCGGCGGCCGTCACGGTCCGCCCCGGGTGCCCGGGCGGGAGCACATCGTGGCCCCGGGGACGGGAACCCGGCGCCGTCACCGCCGCCCACGGGGACCGCGACCTCGACGTCGAGTACGTCGACGGCCCGGACGCCGGTCCCGCCGCCTGCGGGGACCCGGGTCGGGGTCCGCGGACGACGGTCGCCCGCGACCCGCTGCTGGTCCCCGCGGGCCGTCCCGGCCACGTCCACCGGGCCTGCCGACCGGTCCTCCGCCGGGGCGGCCGGTCAGCCGATCGGCTCCGGGAGCCGGTCGACCTCGTAGGCCAGGCCGATCGTGTCGTCGGTGGCCGGGTCGTGCAGCTCCACCCGCCAGGCGTCGGCGAACTGGTCGACCCCCGACCGCATCGCGACGGTGCCCGACAGCAGGACGGTGCCGGGCACCAGCCAGCCGCGCTCGCGCAGCAGCTCGACCCAGTACCCGGGCGGGAGCAGAGCGGCCAGCGTCGCGTCCTGCACGAGCTCCTCGGTGCCGTCGTGGTCACCGCCGTGACGGACCCACGCGCGCAGGGTGATGTCGTCGAGCCGGTCGGCGACCTCCGACAGCCGCCAGGCCTTCCGGCCCAGGACGTCGAGACCCGCGTTCTTGCTCCACGCGACGCCGTGCACCTCCAGGGCGCGGTCGGTGTGGTCGCAGGCGACGGTCAGCAGCGGGTCGGTGACGTCGTCGCCGACGACCAGCGCCCACTCCGCCTCGCCGGAGGTCCGGTCGTGCTGGGCGGGGACCCGGTCGGTCTGCGACGCCAGGTACGGCGAGACCGGGTACAGCGCCGGCACCGTGTCCGGAGCCGGCACGCCCAGCTCGGCCAGCTCGGCGACGTGCGCGGCGACCTCCTCCTGGGCGCGTCCGGCGTACCCGGCGTTGAAGACCCGGTGGACCTCCACCGAGCGGGTGCTGCCGTCGGGCAGGGCCAGTTCGAGCGTCACGGGGGACCTCCGTCAGATGTGTACGTCGCGTAACCGATGTGCACGAGGGTTGCGCACACACTGTGTATACAGCAAGTATGAGGCTCGTCCCACCGACCACCTCCGACCCCGGGAGCCCGCGATGACCTCGCCGTCCGCCTCCTCGTCACCACCGGTCGACCGCCGTGACCTGCGCAAGGCGTTCGTCGCGAGCCTCACCGGCACCTCGCTCGAGTGGTACGACTTCGCCGTCTACTCCGCGGCGGCCGCGCTGGTGTTCCCGGTGCTGTTCTTCCCGGCCGCGGACCCGGTCACCGGTCTGCTGCTCGCGTTCTCCACCTACGCCGTCGGCTACGTCTCGCGCCCGCTCGGCGGTGTCGTGTTCGGCAGGCTCGGCGACGTCATCGGCCGCAAGCAGGTCCTGGTCGTCACGCTCGTGCTCATCGGCGTCGCGACGTTCCTGATCGGTCTGCTGCCGACCTACGGCACGATCGGCGTCGCCGCCCCGGTCCTGCTGGTGCTGCTGCGCTTCGCCCAGGGCGTCGGCGTCGGCGGGGAGTGGGGCGGCGCGGTCCTGCTCTCCAGCGAGTTCGGCGAGCCGCGCCGGCGCGGGTTCTGGGCCTCGGCGGCCCAGGTCGGCCCGCCCGCGGGCAACCTGCTGTCCAACGGCGTCCTGGCCCTGCTCACCCTGCTGCTGACCGACCAGCAGTTCCTGGACTGGGGCTGGCGGTTGGCGTTCCTGCTGTCGGCGGTGCTGGTGGCGTTCGGGCTGTGGATCCGGCTCACGCTGGAGGACACCCCGGTCTTCCGCGCGATCGCCGAGTCCGGCGACCGGCCGTCGGCGCCGGTGCGCGAGGTGTTCACCGCCGAGCGCCGCCCGCTGCTCGTCGGGATCCTCAGCCGGGTCGGACCGGACGTCAGCTACGCCCTGTTCACCGTCTTCGTCCTGACCTTCGCCACCACCCAGCTCGGGTTCTCCCGGTCCGAGGTGCTCGGCGCGATCCTGATCGGCTCGGCGCTGCAGCTGCCCTCGATCCCGCTGGCCGGCGCGCTCACCGACCGGTTCAACCGGCGGCTCGTCTACGGCGTCGCCGCGGTCGGGGGAGCGGTGTGGCCGTTCGTCTTCTTCCCGATGATCTCGGGCGGCTCGTTCGCGCTGCTCGTCGTGGGCATCGTCGTCGGGCTCGGTCTGCACTCGTTCATGTACGGGCCGCAGGCCGCGTTCGTCACCGAGCAGTTCTCACCGCGGCTGCGCTACACCGGCAGCTCGCTGGCCTACACGATCGCCGGCGTGGTCGGCGGCGCCGTCGCGCCGCTCGCGTTCACCGCGCTGTCCGGCGGGTCGGGAAACTGGGTGCCGGTCGCGACCTACCTGGCCGTCGCCTGCGCGCTGACCGTCGTCGGGCTGCTCATCGGCCGCGACCCGGACCACGAGGAGGACGAGGCCTACCTCGCCCTCACGCCCTGAGCAGCACGCGCAGGGTCAGCTGCAGGTGCTCGTCGATCGCCTTCGCCGCCACGTCGGGGTCGTCGCCGGCCAGCGCCTCGACGATCCGGCCGTGCTCGGCGCAGACCGCCTGCCGCCGGTCCTCGGTCCGGAACAGCGCGGTCACGCCGACCCGGCGCTGGCGCACCCGCAGCCCGGCGTAGGTCCGCGACAGCAGCGCGTTCCCGGTGGCGTCGACGAGCGCCTGGTGGAAGACCATGTCGAGCTCGATGAACTCGGCCGGGTCCCCACCGGCGCCGGCGAGCTCGCGCTGCCGGTCCAGGGCCGCGTTCATCGCCTCGAACGGGACACCGCAGGCATCCATCGCGGCGCGCGCGGCATGCTGCTCCAGGACCCCGCGCAGCTCCATCAGCTCGGAGATCTGCCGGCCGGTCAACGGTGGCACGTAGGCGCCGCGACCGGGCAGCATCTCGACCAGACCGTCGGCCACGAGCAGCAGCAACGCCTCACGGACGGGCGTGCGCGACACCCCGATCCGGCCGGCGAGCTCGTTCTCGTTGAGGAACGTGCCCTGCACCCGCGGATCGACCAGGACGGTCTCGCGCAGGTAGTGCAACGCGCGCTCGCGACCGGACTCCCGTGACGTCGGCATACGACACGTATACACCGAACCAGCCCAGGAGAACGCATGCGGATCGCCCTCGTCCAGATCGCCGCCACCACCGACCCGCCGGAGAACCTCGCCCTGGTCGCCGACGGCGTCGCCGACGCGGCCTCCCGGGGCGCGCGGCTGGTCGTGTTCCCCGAGGCCACCCAGTGCCGCTTCGGGGTGCCGCTCGGCCCGGTCGCCGAGCCCCTCGACGGCCCCTGGGCGTCCCGGGTCCGCGACCTCGCCGCCGCCGCGGGCGTCACCGTGGTCGCCGGGATGTTCACCCCCGCCGACGACGGCCGCGTCCGCAACACCCTGCTCGTCACCGGGCCCGGTGCGGAGGAGCACTACGACAAGATCCACCTGTTCGACGCGTTCGGGTTCGCCGAGTCCGACACGGTCGCCCCGGGGGACCGGCCGGTCACCCTCACCGTCGACGGTGTGACGGTCGGCCTCGCGACCTGCTACGACCTGCGGTTCGCCGGCCTGTTCCAGACCCTCGGCGACGCCGGGGCGCAGGTCGTCGTCGTGCCCGCGTCCTGGGGTGCGGGGCCGGGCAAGCGCGAGCAGTGGGAGCTGCTGGTGCGCGCGAGGGCCCTCGACACGACGGCCTTCGTGGCGGCCTGCGACCAGGCGGACCCGGAGGCGGCGGGGCGTCCGGTCCCCGGTGGCGCCCCGACCGGGATCGGGATGAGCGCGGTCGCCGGTCCGACCGGCTCGATCGTCGCCGCGCTCGACGCCGCGCCGGGGACCCTGGTCGTGGACCTCGACCTCGACGCGGTGACCGCGGCCCGCCGGGCGGTCCCGGTGCTGGCCGATCGCCGGTACTGACCTGCCCGGCGGCCCGACCCGCCCGGCTCCGGCCGGCCGCCCGCCCGCGCCGCACACCCACCACCCGGCCGGCAGACCCGACCCGCCCGGCAGCCCGACCCCGGCCGCCCGCGCGGCCGCACACCCACCACCCGGCCGCCGACGCCCGTCGGTGGGGGCGCCCGGTCAGGCCCGCAGCCGCAGCCCCTTCGGTGTCACCCGGAACCCGGCCTCGGTGAGCACCTCGGACAGCGCCGAGACCAGCGAGTCCTGCCCGTCGGCGCGCTCCACGGCGAGCGACCCGAGCCAGCCCTCGTGCACCGCCCCGGCGAGCGACTCGGCCCCGGCGCGCAGCTCGTCGCGGTCCTCGGTGAACGACAGCAGCGACTTCCCGCCGCGCTCGACGTAGAGCGCGGGCGCCCCGTCGACCAGCGTGACCAGGGCCCCGGCCTTGCGACCGGGGCGGTGCCGGGTCTCCCCGGTCGTGTCCGGCCAGGGCAGGGCCGCGCCGTAGGGCTGGGCGGGGTCGGTGGCGGCGAGCACCACCCGGGACAGCGCGCGCCACGCCTCCCGCGGCGCCTGCGGGCGGCGACCGGCGCCGCCGTCGAACCCGTCGTGGCGGCCCGCGCCGCCGAGCCCGCCCAGGCCGCCGCGCAGGTCGTCGGGTACCCCCGCGTACGGGTCGTCGGACCCCGGGAACCCCGCCACGTCGCCGGAGAGCTCGTCGGACCCCGGGAACCCGGCCGCGTCGCCGGACAGGTCGTCGGGCAGGGGCTCGCCGTCCCCGGACCGGTCCACGGACCCGGCCGGGCCGGCGGACCCGGCGGGATCGGCGGGACCGGCGGACCCGGCGCGGTCGCCGGGGTCGGCGACGACCGCGCCCGGCCCGGCACCGAGGCGGCGCGGACCGGTCGGCGGGGCGGGGGACGGGCCGCCGTCGGTCCCGGCGAGGGCCCGGACCCGGTCGATCGCGCCCGGCACCGCGAACTGCGCCGCGCCCAGCCCCTCGACGATGTAGCCGCGCCGGCACCGGCCGGACTCCTCCATCGCCCGGAGCACCTTGTAGACCGCGGCGAACCCGCCGGTGACCCGCTCGGTGCCCAGCGCGCCCCGGGTCAGCACGCCGTGGCGCTCCAGGAACGCCTCCGCGGCCGCGTGCGCACGACGGGTCGCGTCGGGCTCGCGCGGCACGGCCACCGACCAGCGCCCGCCGACCGACGGCGGCCCGGTCCGGCTGGGCATCGACGGCCGCCCCGCACGCAGCTGCGCGTAGCGCCCGCGGGCCGGCCGCCGGGCCGTGCGGTGCGCCCCGCCCTGCCGCCCGGACGCGCCACGCCGCCCGCCGCCCCCGGACAGCCGGGCCCGCAGCGGGCCGAGCGTGTCGTTGGTGAGCGCACCCGCCCAGACCAGGTCCCAGACGGCGGCGACGACGTCGTCGTCGGAGGGGGCCGGTTCGTCCTGCTCGGTCAGCAGCACCCCGGCCCGGGTCGCGAGCTCGCGGAAGAACAGCGCACCGCCCCCGGAGTCCGGTGCGGCCGCCGGATCGGTCAGCGCGGCCGGGTCGGTCAGCCCGAGCGCGGCCAGCACCGCGGTGTGCAGCGGGGTGCCCGCGGTGTCCAGGTCGGGGGCGGGCAGCAGCAGGTCCGCCACGTCGGCGGGGGCCAGTGCCAGCCAGCCGTCCTGCCCGGACAGCGCGCCGCACCCGACCCAGGTCACCTCACCGGCGGCGGTCAGCTCGTCGAGCAGCGCGGGGGTGTAGCCCGGCAGCCGGGCCGGCAGCACCAGCGACTCGACCGCGCTCGCCGGCAGCGGCGCCCCGGCGAGCTGCTCGACCACACCGAGCACGTCCTCGGCACCCGGTGCGCGGCGCACCCGGCCGCGCCGCTCGGAGCCCGACCGCACCTGGACGCCCTGCCACTGCGGCAGGAACCGCCCGAGGGCGCGCTGCTCGACGGGCTCGACCTCGTGCCGCAGCTTCGCCAGCGACGCGCGCCGCAGCCGTCGCAGCACCTCGGCGTCGCAGTACTCCAGCTCGCCGCCGGAACCGGCGGGCACCGACGCCTGCGGGCGCAGCTCGCCCTTCATCAGCCGGCCGGTGCCGGTGAGCCGCTCCAGCACCCCGCCGACCACGGCCACGCCCAGCCCGAAGCGGCGGGCGAGCTCGGCGGCGGTGAACGGCCCGTGCGTGCGCGCCCAGCGCAGCACGAGGTCCCCGAGCGGGTCGGGCACCGGCTCGGTGAACGCCTCCGGCACCCCGACCGGCAGCGCCGTGCCCAGCGCGTCCCGGATCCGACCGGCGTCCTCGATCGCGATGAACCGTTCCTCGCCGGCGATCCGCACCCGCAGCGCCCGGCGGTCCCGCTCGAGCTGCGCCAGCCACGCCGGGTCGACGCCGCGGGCCCGCCCGTCGGCCTCGGACAGGTCACCGACGAAGCGGAGCAGGTCCGCGGCGCCCTCCATGTCACGGGCGTGCCGGTCCGGGTCGGTGCGCTGCAGCCGGCCCTCGATCTCGGCCAGCATCTCCGGGTCGAGCAACTCCCGGATCGCCTCGGAGCCGAGCAGCTCCGCCAGCAGCGTCGAGTCCAGCGACAGCGCGGCCGCGCGGCGCTCGGCCAGCGGCGCGTCGGCCTCGTAGAGGAACATCCCGACGTAGCCGAACAGCAGGCTGCGCGCGAACGGCGACGGCTGCGACGACTCGACCTCGGCGACCTTCACCTTCCGCGAGGCGACGTCGCCCATCAGCTCGCGGAGCCCGGGCAGGTCGTAGACGTCCTGCACGCACTCCCGCATCGCCTCCAGGGTGATCGGGAACTGCTCGAACCTGCCCGCCACGCTCAGCAGCTGCGCCGACTTCTGGCGCTGCTGCCACAGCGGGCTGCGGCGGCGCGGGTCGCGGCGGGGCAGCAGCAGCGCCCGCGCGGCGCAC
Source organism: Pseudonocardia tropica (assembly GCF_040105315.1). Taxonomy (NCBI): domain Bacteria; kingdom Bacillati; phylum Actinomycetota; class Actinomycetes; order Pseudonocardiales; family Pseudonocardiaceae; genus Pseudonocardia; species Pseudonocardia tropica. The sequence continues at coordinate 236,687 of NZ_JBEDNP010000003.1, read as the reverse complement.
TCCCGGAACCGCGACGCGTACAGCGCCGAGTTCCCCAGCTCCGCGACGACGATCTGCTCGATCTCGCCCGGCTCCAGCAGCACGTCCTCGGCGCTCGGGACGACCTCGGTGCCGTTGTCGTCGACGGCGTCCGGCAGGCGCAGCACGATCCCGTCGTCGGCGCCCGACGCGCTCACCTCGACCCCGCGGCGCTCCCGCATCCGGGCCGCGATCGCCAGCGCCCACGGCCCGTTGACCTGCGCCCCGAACGGCGAGTGCACGACGAGGCGCCAGTCGCCCAGCTCGTCGCGGAACCGCTCGACCAGGATCGTGCGGTCGCTCGGCACGTGCCGGGTCGCCTCGCGCTGCTCGCGCAGGTAGGACAGCAGGTTGTCGCAGGCCCACTCGTCGAGCCCGGCCGCGGTGGCGCGCTCGCGGGCGTCGGCGTCGGCCAGCCCGGACATCTCGCGCACGAACGCGCCGACGGCCCGGCCCAGCTCCAGCGGCCGACCGATCGACTCGCCCTTCCAGAACGGCATCCGGGCGGGCACCCCCGGCGCCGGGGTGACGATCACGCGGTCGTGGGTGATGTCCTCGACCCGCCACGACGAGGTCCCCAGCAGGAACGTGTCCCCGACGCGGGACTCGTAGACCATCTCCTCGTCGAGCTCACCGACCCGCGACCCGGCGCCGTCCGCGCCGCCCGGGGTCATCACGGTGAACAGACCGCGGTCGGGGATGGTGCCGCCGGAGGTGACGGCGAGGCGCTGCGCGCCCGGGCGGCCGCGCAGCTCGTCGGTGACCCGGTCCCAGGTGATGCGGGCGCGCAGCTCGCCGAACTCCTCGGACGGGTAGCGCCCGGCCAGCATGTCCAGCACCGAGTGCAGCGCGGAGTCCGGCAGCGCCGCGAACGGGGCCGCCCGGCGGATGGTCGCGGCGAGGTCGGGCAGCTGCCACGACTCCATCGCGACCATCGCGACGATCTGCTGGGCCAGCACGTCGAGCGGGTTGCGGGGGTAGCGCGTGGACTCGATCGACCCGGTCGTCATCCGTTCGGCGACGACGGCGCAGGACACGAGGTCCCCGCGGTACTTCGGGAACACGACGCCCTCGGACACCGCACCCACCTGGTGCCCGGCGCGCCCGACCCGCTGCAGCCCGGACGCGACCGACGGCGGCGCCTCGACCTGCACGACCAGGTCGACGGCGCCCATGTCGATGCCCAGCTCCAGGCTGGAGGTCGCGACGACGCACGGCAGCACGCCGGACTTCAGCTCCTCCTCGACCAGGGTCCGCTGGTCGCGCGACATCGACCCGTGGTGGGCCTTGGCCACCGTCGGCGCGGCCCCGCCGCCCACCCCGGACTGCCCGACCGCCTCGGCCGGGAACGCACCCGGGGCGTCGGCGTCGAGGTCCGCGGCCTCCTCCAGGGCGGCGGCCTCCTGCTCGGCGGCGAGCTCGTTGAGCCGGGAGGTCAGCCGCTCGGCGAGCCGGCGCGAGTTGGAGAACACGATCGTCGAGCGGTGCTCGCGCACCAGGCCGAGCAGCCGCTCCTCGACGGCGGGCCAGATCGAGGGCTTGCGCGCCGTGCCCGCGGCGGACCCGACGACCTCCTCGTCGGTGCTGCCCGGGGCGGGCCGCTCGTCGAGCGCGGCCAGGTCGGGCACCGGGACCTGCACCTCGACCCGGATCGTCTTGGGGATCGCGGGCTGCACGACCTCGACCGGGCGGGTGCCGGACAGGAACGTCGAGACCTCGTCCACCGGGCGCACGGTCGCCGAGAGCCCGATCCGCTGCGGGGTGACCTCGGTGATCTCCTCGAGGCGCTCCAGCGACACCGCCAGGTGCGCCCCCCGCTTCGTCCCGGCGACGGCGTGCACCTCGTCGAGGATCACGGTCGTCACCCCGCGCAGCGACTCCCGCGCGGCCGAGGTGAGCAGCAGGAACAGCGACTCCGGGGTGGTCACCAGCACGTCCGGCGGGGTGCGCTGGAACTGGCGCCGCTCGTCGGCCGGGGTGTCGCCGGTGCGCATCCCGACGGTGATGTCGGGGACCGGCTCGTCGAGCCGCTGCGCGGCCTGGCGGATGCCGGTCAGCGGCGAGCGCAGGTTGCGCTGCACGTCGACGGCGAGGGCCTTGAGCGGCGAGACGTAGAGGACCCGGCAGCGGTGCTTCGGCTCGGCGGGCGGCGGGGTGGCGGCGAGCCGGTCCAGCGCCCAGAGGAACGCGGCGAGGGTCTTGCCGGATCCGGTCGGCGCGACGACGAGCGCGTTGCGCCCGGCCTGCGCCGCGGACCACGCGCCCTCCTGGGCCGCCGTGGGCGCGGCGAAGGCCCCCTCGAACCACTGGCGGGTGGCGGGGGAGAAGCCCTCGAGTGCGGTCACGCCGACCATCATGCGGGTGGGGTCCGACAGTCACCCGTCGAGCGCCCGTCGGACCGGGCGTGACCTGCGACGTCAGCGGGCGGCGTCGGCCCTCGTGCGGGGCCAGACCTCCGCGGTGTCCGCGGCCGGGAACTCGGCGACGACCGCCGCGACCGTCCAGACCATCGACGCCAGGAAGTCCACGCCCAGCGCGTCGACGTAGTGCGAGGTCTCGCGGGCGTCGGCCGGGTCGACGAGCGGGGTGACCGTGTAGCGGGCCCGGGCCGCGTAGCGCGGGCCCAGGTTGCTCCCGATCCAGGCCAGTGCCCGCTCGGAGCGGTCGTCGTGGTCGGCGAGCGCGGTGCGGGCGGCGTCGTACCAGTCGGCCAGCACCAGGAAGGCCAGCGACCAGCCGGGCGGGGTGGCGTCCGGCGGCATGTCGCGGTCGACCGCGGTCAGCCTGCGCACGGCGAACCGGGCCGGGTCGGGACCCGGCGTGGCGAGCGTCTCGCGCACCGCTCCGGCCAGCACGTCGGAGACCATGCGGTAGGCGTTCTGCAGCTCCGCGTCGTCCGTGCCCGCCGACCTGTGTGTGTTCGGGGTCGTGCCCGCCATGTCCACCGTCCTCCGCTCGTGTGGCCGGGCCGGAGCGTAACGCCATGGCGCGCGGCGGGCGTCGCACGGCAGCATCCGTCCGTGACCGCCGCACCCGACGCCGTCTCCCCGCCGCAGGACCCCGCCCAGCCCCGCCTGCTGGCGGTGCTCGCGACCGGGCAGGTGCTCGGCGGGACGGCCGTCGCGACCTCGATCGCCGCGAGCTCGCTGGTCGCCTCCCGGCTGTCAGGCTCGCCCGCGGTCGGTGGCGTCGCGTCGACGGCGAGCGTGCTGGGCGCGGCGGGAGCGGCGGCCGTCGTCGCACGGGTGGCCCAGGCCCGCGGACGGCGTCCCGCGCTGGTCGGCGGCCACCTGGTGGGGCTGCTCGGTGCGGTCGGTGCCGTCGTCGCGGCCACGACCGGCTCGGTGGCGCTGCTGCTGGTGTCGTTGCTGCTGGTGGGCTCGGGGACGGCGGTCGGGCTCGCCGCGCGCTACGCCGCCACCGACCTGGCCGCGCCGGCGCGGGCCGGCCGCGCGCTCGCGCTGGTGGTGTGGGCGACGACGGTCGGTGCGGTCGCCGGGCCGAACCTGCTGGGGCCGCTGGACGCCGCGGCCCGGTCGGTCGGGCTGCCCGGCGTCGCCGGTCCGTACCTGCTCTGCGCGGTCGCGTTCGCCCTGGCGGCCCTGACCGGGTGGCTGGGTCTGCGGCCCGACCCGCTGCTGCGGGCCCGGGATCGCGCGGGCACCCCGGCCACCGCGCGCGGGTCCGTGGTGGTGCGGCCGTGGGCGGTGCTGCGGGCCTCGCGGCCCGCGCTGCTCGGCGCGGTCGGCATCGTGCTCGGGCACGCGGTGATGGTCGGGCTGATGTCGATGACCCCGGTGCACATGGACCACGGCGGCGCGGCGCTGTCGGTCGTCGGGCTGGTGATCGGCCTGCACATCGCGGGGATGTACGCGCTCAGCCCGCTGTTCGGGTGGCTCGCCGACCGGGCCGGACCGGCGCGGGTCCTGGCCGGTGCCGGGGTTCTGCTGCCGCTCTCGGGGGTGGTCTGCGCCCTCGCCGCGCCGACCGCGACCGGGCTGCTGTCGGTGGGCCTGGTGCTGCTCGGTCTGGGCTGGTCGGCGGCGGTGGTGGGCGGGTCGGCCCAGCTCACGGCGTCGCTGGCGGTGGCCGACCGGCCGCGGGTGCAGGGCTCGGTGGACGTGGCGATGAACCTGGCCGGCGCGGCCGCCGGGATCGTGGCCGGGGTGCTCGTGACGGTGTCGTCCTACGCGCTGCTCGGCGCGCTGGTGGTCGTGGCGACGGTGCCGTTCCTGCTGGTGGCGGCGCGTTCGGCCCGCACGGGACGCCCGGCGGCGGGCTGAACGGGTCCCTCAGCGGCGGCGCTGGTGGAGCCACCAGCGCACCAGCACGACCAGTGCGGACAGCAGCGCGAGCAGCGACACGACCTGCCACGCCAGCGGCGACCCGATGCCGGTCGTCGCGAGGACCTCGTCGGCGACGTCGACCGGGACGGTGGCGAGCAGTTCGGACATATCACCCAGGCTACCGGCTCCGGGTCGTCGTCGGGCGGACACCGCACGGAACGGGTGACCCGTCTACCCTCGCGGCGTGCGACTGAGCCACTTCCGGGAACTGATGGAGGGCGAGTTCGGGCCGGTCCGGGCGGCGTCGCTGGCCCGTGACCACGTCTTCGCCGACCTCGGCGGCCGGACCGTCGAACAGGCGATCGAGGCGGGCCTCGACCTGCGCCGGGTCTGGCGCGCCGTCTGCGCGGCCTACGAGGTCCCACCCGCACGGCGGTAGCGGCGCCCGGACGGTCGTCGTGACCGCTCGGCTCCCGTGGGTACCCGGTCGGCGTGTCGCGGTGTCGGATCGAACGCGTGTTCGTCTACGGTTCCGGCAGGGCTCGCGGTACCGGTCCTGCGGCGTGGTCTCGGACGAGTTGTCCACAGGCGCCGATCCGGGCCCGGAACTGTCGGGGGTACCCCATACCGTTGTGGTGTGCCTCCCCGAAAGACACCAGCAGGACCCGATCGTCGACCACCAGCGAGGAGTCAAGAGATGTCCGCTCCGGACCGCGGCAAGGCGCTCGAACTCGCCCTCGCCCAGATCGAGAAGAACCACGGCAAGGGATCGGTGATGCGCCTGGGCGACCAGGCCCGCGTCCCGATCAGTGCCATCTCCACGGGCTCCATCGCGCTCGACGTCGCGCTCGGCGTCGGGGGCATCCCGCGCGGCCGCGTCGTGGAGATCTACGGCCCGGAGTCCAGCGGTAAGACGACCGTCGCGCTGCACTGCGTGGCGAGCGCGCAGGCCGCGGGCGGTGTCGCCGCGTTCATCGACGCCGAGCACGCGCTCGACCCGGAGTACGCCAAGGCGCTCGGTGTCGACACCGACGACCTGCTGGTCTCCCAGCCGGACACCGGTGAGCAGGCGCTGGAGATCGCGGACATGCTGATCCGCTCCGGTGCGCTCGACATCATCGTCATCGACTCGGTGGCCGCGCTCGTGCCGCGCGCCGAGATCGAGGGCGAGATGGGCGACAGCCACGTCGGTCTGCAGGCCCGGCTGATGAGCCAGGCGCTACGGAAGATCACCGGTGCGCTCAGCAACTCCGGCACCACCGCGATCTTCATCAACCAGCTGCGCGAGAAGATCGGCGTGATGTTCGGGTCCCCGGAGACCACGACCGGTGGTAAGGCGCTGAAGTTCTACGCGTCGGTCCGCATGGACATCCGCCGCATCGAGACCCTGAAGGACGGCACCGACATGGTCGGCAGCCGGACCCGGGTGAAGGTCGTGAAGAACAAGGTGGCCCCGCCGTTCAAGCAGGCGGAGTTCGACGTGCTCTACGGCGTCGGCATCTCCAAGGAGGGCTCGCTGATCGACGTGGGCGTCGAGCAGGGGATCATCCGCAAGTCCGGCGCCTGGTACACCTACGAGGGCGACCAGATGGGGCAGGGCAAGGAGAACGCCCGCAAGTTCCTCAAGGAGAACCCGGACGTCGCCGCCGAGGTCGAGAAGCGCATCAAGGAGAAGCTGGGGATCGGCGCCGTCGTCGACGCCGAGGAGGCCAGCCCGGTCGAGCCCCTCCCGGCCCCGGTCGACTTCTGAGCGTGACCGGCGAGCACGACGGGTCCGGAGGCACGTCCGGACAGGACGGTGCGGTGCCGCCCAGGTCCCGCACCGTCCCGCTCGACGACCTGTTCGGCGTGGCCCCGTCGGTGACCGACGAGCAGGATCCACCCACGATCCGGACCGCCGACCCGACCGGCGGTGAGCCGGGGGAGTCGGCCGCCGAGCCCTCAGCGGTCCCGGGCTGGGACACGAGCCCCCACCAGGTCTCGTTCGCCGTACTCAGCGGCGCCGACGAGGCCCCCACGACGGCCGGCGACCCGCCCGGGACCCGGTCGACGGGCCCGGCGGTGGACGACGCGACGAACGACGACACGGACGAGGTGGCGAACCCCGCCCCGGTCCGCAGGCTGACCGTCGACGCCTCCGACGCCGCTTCCGGCGGGAGCAGGGACGACGGCGACGGAGCGAGGCCCGACCTACCGCGCGTGGTGTCCTTCGAGGAGCTGTCCGGACAGGGGCCGCGCCGCAGCGGACCCCACCGGGACCGCGCCGCCCCGCGTCGGCGTCCGGCCGCCACGGCGGGCGCGACCGACCAGGACGGCGCGAGCGCCACGGTCGATGCGGCCGTCCGCACCGGCACGGCGTCCGGCCGGGCCGGGCCGATCGGCGGGGCCCGTCCCACCGTGGAGGCCGGGACGGCCGAGGACGCCGGTCCGGACACCGGACAGGACCTCGACCGGGAGCGCGCCGCTCCCCGGGGCCGCCGCCGCGGCGAGGGCCGTGGCCGGGGCCGCCGTCGGGGCGAGGACGCCGCCCCCCGCGTCGAGACACCGCAGGAGCAGGAGACCCGCGCCCGCGACATCTGCCTGCGCCTGCTCACCGACCGCGCCCGCACGGTCAAGGAGCTCGGCGACGCGCTGCGCCGCAAGGAGATCCCCGACGAGGTCGCGCACCGCGTCCTCGACCGGTTCGACGAGGTCGGACTCGTCGACGACCAGGCCTTCGCCGAGCAGTGGGTCCGGTCCCGGCACCGCCACCGCGGCCTCGGCAGGCGGGCGATCGCGATGGAGCTGCACCGCAAGGGCGTCGACCGCGAGATCGCCGACGAGGCGCTCACCGACATCGACGACGACTCCGAACGCGACCGGGCCCGCGAGCTCGTCGTACGGCGCCTGCGGAGCCTGCCCGTCGGGAACCGCGAGGAGCGTCAGTCCAGCGCCCGCAAGCTGGTCGGCATGCTCGCGCGCAAGGGCTACGGGCCCGGGGTCGCCTACGGGGTGGTCAAGGAGGAGATCGCCGCCGCCGGTGCGGAGGCCGACGAGCTGGGCGAGGCCCCACCCGAGGACTGACCCGTCCCGGGCGGGACCCGCCGGCCGGTCACGACCGCAGGTAGCAGGCGAACCAGTCCCGCATCGTCGACGCGAGGTAGTGGGTGGGCGGCACCTGCTCGGCGGGGAGCAGTGCGAATCCCTGTGCGATCTCGACGGTGGTCCCGACCGCGCTCATCGCCGCACCGCCGGACCCGGGGTGGTCCCGTCCTGCCCGCGGGTCGCCCCCACCGCTGTCGTACCCGGGACCAGGGACCCCGGGGGACCAGCGTCACGCGCCGTCGTCCTCCTGCGCCGCGGCGGCATGATCCGCCGCTGCGGACGACCCTTCCGGTCGTTTGCGCAGAGCAACCGCGGAGGACGCCGAGCGGTCTCCGAGAGTCCACAGTCGAGTCGCGGGACGGAGAACCGGTTCTGCGTGCGGATCAGTGGTGCCAAACTGGTGATTGCGTGCATAAGATGCCCGCCGATCCGCACTTCGTGATCCACGGACGGTGCGACTAGTCGATTCCGGGAGGGTTTTCGTGAGGATCCGAGGACGAGTGGCCGGTGCCGCGCTGGCGGCGACGGCGCTGTTCGCGCTGGCGGGCTGCGGCGGGGGAGAGGGGAGCGGCGGGACCGCCGCGCAGCCGAGCGGCCAGGCGCAGGGCGGCACACTGACGGTGTTCGCCGCGGCGTCGCTGACCGGCACGTTCGGTGACCTGGAGAAGCAGTTCGAGGCCGCCAACCCGGGCACGGACGTGGTGTTCAACTTCGCCGGGTCCTCGGCCCTGGCCCAGCAGATCAACCAGGGCGCCCCGGCCGACGTGTTCGCCTCGGCCGACCAGAACAACATGACCAAGGTGACCGACGCGGGCAACGCCCAGGGCGGGCCCGAGGTCTTCGCCACCAACACCCTGCAGATCGCGGTCGCGCCGCAGAACCCGAAGCAGATCGCGTCGCTGCAGGACCTGGGCAGACCCGGCCTGCGGACCGTGGTCTGCGCCCCGCAGGTGCCGTGCGGCTCGGCGACGGAGAAGGTCGAGAAGGCCGCCGGCGTGGACATCACGCCCGTCTCCGAGGAACAGGACGTCAAGTCGGTGCTGCAGAAGGTCACCACCGGCAACGCCGACGCCGGGCTCGTCTACCGGACCGACGTCACCGCATCGAAGGGGCAGGCGCAGGGCGTCGACATCCCGCAGGCGTCGCAGGCGGTCAACCAGTACCCGATCGTCGTCCTGAAGAACACGAAGAACGCCGAGCTGGCGCAGAAGTGGGTGCAGTTCGTGAACGGCGACGAGGGCCGTCAGGTCCTCGGGGCGGCCGGCTTCGGCGCCCCCTGACCCCGGGTCAGGGCGCGGGGGCCGACACCCGTCCCACGAGCCAGGGGTAGGAGTCCGACAGCGCCTGGGAGAACAGGTCGAAGTCGTGCCCGCCCCCGGGCACGATCACCAGCCGGTTCTCGACACCGGCCCGGGTCGCCACCGCCGACAGTGTGCGCGCGGCGGCGGCCGGGTCGGTGTCGGCGTCGCCCGCCTCGAACCAGCCGGCGATCCCGGGGGTCCGGTTCGCGGCCAGCAGCGTCGCCGGGTCGTGCGCGGCGAACGCGGTCTGCGATCCACCGAACAGCGCCGCGACGGTGTCCGGGACCCCGCCGTCGGAGTCCCCGACCCGCGGGCCGAGCAACCCGGCGTAGTCGCCGAACGTGGCGAACACCGTGGGGTGGCGCAGCGCCAGCATCACCGCGCAGCTGCCACCCTCGGACAACCCCGCCACCGACCACGACGGCCCCGGCGGCCGCGTCCCGAACAGCCTGCTCACCACCCGGGGCACGTCGCGGGTCAGGTAGGTCTCGACCTTCGCGGTCGGGGTGTCGACGCACTCGGAGTCCGCGGTGTAGGTGCCGTTGACGTCGGGCATCACCAGGATCGGCGCCACCCCGCGATGCTGGGCGGCCCAGGTGTTCGCGACGTCGGCGGCGCCCCCGGAGTCCACCCAGTCCACCGGACGGCCGGGGGTCCCGTGCAGCAGCACGATCACCGGCAGCCGCGGCCGGGGGCGCTCGTACCAGGCGGGCGGCACCCACACGACCGCGGGCCGGGCCGCGAAGTGCGACGCCGTCCCCGGGATCGGGACCTGCACGACCTGCCCGGTCGCCGGGACCGTCCGGCTCAGCAGCAGCTGGGCGACCCCGATCCCCTCCACCGGTCCGGTCCCGGCCACGTCGCCGACGGTCCGCAGGTAGTCCAGACCGGCGTTCACCCCGACCAGGGCGTTCGCCGGCAGCACCACCGCGACGACGCCCGTCGCGCCCAGCCGGGCGAGGATCCGCAGCGACCGGTACCGGGACCGCCCGGCCCGCCGCACCCCCAGGACGACCAGCACGAGGACCACCACACCGGCGAGGGCGAACCCCGTCACGAACTGCCACGTGGTGATCGGGACCGCGTCGATCCCGGTGGTGCCGTCCATGGACCGTTCTCCTCGTGTCGTGCCCGCGAGATCGTCCCGTGCCGCTGTGAGGCCCGGGTGAGAACACGGTGAGGATCTGCTGAGTCCACTGCCCAGCCGGGTGACACCGGTCCTGGCGTCGCCGGTGTGGAGTCGACGCGGGGGAGTGGCCGGAGCACCGGCTGCCGCCGACCCCGCTCATCCGGGCCCACACCGAGCTGGGCGACGGTCTGCTGCCGTGGGTGGCCGTGCCGGCCGTCGTCGTCGCGGTCGGGGCGGTGGTGACGACGGTGCGGACCGGGGACTCCGGGGCGCGTGCCGCGTGGACCGGCCAGGTCGCCGAGCGGCCGCTGGGCGGGTCGCCGGGGGAGCCGGACGGCGGCCTGACCGCCCGCGCCCCCTGAGGCCCCGGCGCCGCCCTCAGCGCGGCGCGCCGTACCAGCGCCACCGGACCGGCGCGGGCACACCGCGCCACGACGCCCGGCCGGTGTGGTGCAGCAGCGCCCCGGCCGGGTCGTCGCCCGCGTCGACGTCCGGCCACAGCCGGGCGAGCACGTCCCGGCACGTGGCCGGCGGCAGCGTCCACGCCGGGTCGGTGGCCCGGGTGATGTCGTGGGTGTGCACCAGCACCTCGACGACGCCCATCGCGGCGAACCCGGCCGCGTCGGCGTCGCCGTAGGGGTGCCAGCCGCGCACCCCCGCGGGGGCGGTCCGCACGGCGGCGGCGAGCATCGCCCCGCCGGTCGCGATGACCTGCAGCAGCCCGGCGGTGCCGACGCCGTCGGGCACCACGATCTCGAACGGCGGGTAGTCCTCGGGCGGCGCGAGCGCCACCTGGGCCGCGTAGCCGAACAGGTCGTCCGCGACGTGCACCACGGTGTCGCGGCACGACCAGTCCAGCGGTCCGGCCGGGGCGGACCAGCCGTCGTCGGGCACCGTCGCCAGGGCTCCGACCAGTACCGTCACCGCGTCCTCGACGTCCTCAGCGCGCATCGGTGCACCGTGCCCTGTGGGCGGGAACCCGGGCCAGCGCATTAGGCTTCCGCGGTGGCCCACGAGGACGAACGCATCGCACTGCTGCTCGACTACGAGAACCTCGCGATCGGCGCCCGCGACGGGCTCGGGGTCGTCCCCTTCGACTTCGGCCCGGTGGCCGACGCGCTCGCCGAGCGCGGGCGGGTCGTGGTCCGCCGCGCCTACGCCGACTGGTCCTCCTTCGACGAGGACCGCCGCCTGATGGCCCGCGCCCAGGTGGAGCTCATCGAGATCCCGCAGCGGATCGGCGGCTCCCGCAAGAACGCGGCGGACATCAAGCTCGCCGTCGACGCGATCGAGCTCGCCTACGAGCGGGAGTTCATCACCACCTTCGCCATCGGCACCGGCGACTCCGACTTCACCCCGCTCATGCACAAGCTGCGCGAGCTGGACAAGCGCGTGATCGGGATCGGGGTGCAGTCCTCGACCTCGGCGCTGCTTCCGCCCGCCTGCGACGAGTTCCTGTTCTACGACCGGCTCCCCGGTGTCGAGCCGTCCCAGGCGCCCGCCCCGCCGCGTCGTCGCCGTGGGAGTCCCCGGCCCGCCCCGGCCCCGGTCGCGGGACCGGTGTCGACGCCCGCGCCGGTCGCGGTCCCGGAGCCGGAACCGGCCCCGACCGTCCCGCCGGACCCGTTCGACGTCACCTTCTCCGACGGCAGCGACGACACCGCCACCACCGGAGCCGAGGAGCGCGACGTCGCGGGGCTCGTCGTCAGCACCCTGGGCGGTCTCGCCCGGCAGGCCGACGGCACGGTCCTGGCGTCGCGGCTCAAGCGCGCGATCCTGCGCAAGGACCCGACCTTCGACGAGGCCGACCACGGCTTCCGTGGTTTCGGGGAGCTGCTGCGCCACCTGCAGGACCGCGGCGCGGTCACGCTGACCACCGGTGCTGCGCAGGGTGACCCCGAGGTGGCGCTGCCCGACGACCCGGACGCCGACCACGACGCGTTCGCGCTGCTCGTCGACGTGGTGCGCGAGATCGCCACGGCCGGGGATCCGCCGCAGCTGTCCGGGCTGAAGAACCAGCTCCGCAAGCGGGTGCCGGACTTCTCCGAGAAGCGCTACGGCTTCGGCAGCTTCCTGTCCTTCGCGAAGGCGGCCCGCGCCCGGGACCTCATCGCGATGGAGTGGAGCGACGACACCGGCGACTACGTGCTGCGCCCGACGTCCTGACCGCACACGACCGCGCCCCCACCGACGAGGTCGGCGGGGGCGCGGCCGCGGTACTGCGGGGCCTCAGCGGCCGGTGGCCTTGCGGGTCCCGCGCTGGAACAGCCTGCCCGCGCGCGAGGTGACCGCACCGGTCACGCCGAACGCGGTGGCGACCGCCCCGGCGGCGACGCGGCTGGTGAACCGGATCGGGTTCAGCGGCTTGTAGACGCGCAGGGCGAGGTCCTCGAGCTGCGAGGCGGCACGCTCGCCGTTCTCGTAGAGCCGACGGGCCAGACGGGCCCCGGTGTCGTCGAGGTCGTCCTCGACACGGGCGCTCACGCGCGCGGCCCGGTCCGCGGTGCGCACCGCGGACTCTGCACCCTGGTCGGCGACGGCCTTGACGGTCTCGGCGGACCGCTCCGCGGACGCCGACACCTCACCCGCGACCTGCCTGCCCGTGCTCCGGGCGTTCCCGGCCAGCTGCTCGCCGGTGGCCTTCGCGGCCTCGGCAGCGGCCTTGCCCGCCTTCTTCGGGTCCTTGCCCTGGTCGTCGACCTTGTGGGCCTCGGCGGCGATCTTGTCGGCGCCCTTCGTGACGGCGTCGCCGGCCTTCGCCGCGCTGTCACCGGTCTCGCCGGCGACCTTCTTGGCAGTGGTCCTCGTGTCGGCACCGATCGTGTCGGCGGCCCTGCCGGTGGTCTCGGCGGCCTTCGACGCGGTGTCGCCGACCGCGGTCGCCGTGGCGCTCGCGGCGGCCTTCGTGGCGGTGCCGGCGTCGGCGTCGGCGTCGATGGGGCGGCGCTCGCGCACCGAGCCGTCGGTGCCGTGGACGACGAGGTTGCCGCCGCCGTCGTTGGCGATGATCTCCACCGCCCGGGTGATGGCCTCGGCCTGGGTGCTCGTGCGGGCACTCGGGCGCTGGGCGTCTTCCTTCTCGACGGTCCAGCCGTCGTCGACCGGCTTGACGTGGCGGTCGGCCATGGCGGGTTCCTCCCCTTGCGGGACTGACTCGGGCGAACCGGGGTATCCGGATCGGTCTTCTCTCCCGGAGATGCCCGACGATCGCTGTGCGTAAACGCAGGTCAGCGAGGGGTGGCGAGCGTCTCGTTCCGCCGCACGACCGCGATCACGGCGGCCAGGACGCCGAGGACCAGCGGCGTGACGACCAGCGCTCCGCCGTGCAGGACGACGGCCTGGGTGAGCGCCGCACCGATCATGAGCAGGACGAGCCCGGCGGCGGCCGGGGCGGCGAAGCGCCGGGTGCACAGCCCGATCCCGCCGGCCAGCTCGAGGAACCCGACGACGTAGCGCAGCCACTGGCCGAGGCCGATCCCGTCGAAGATCGCGACGGCGAACGGGTCGCCCCAGAACTTCGGCAGCGCCGAGGCCAGGACGAAGAACAGGCCGAGCAGGATCTGCAGCACCCACAGCGCGCGGTGCGCGGCGACCGGCATACGGCGGGTGGGGGAGGGGGCGGTCATGGTGGCCTCCGCGGGCACGGCCCCGGCGGTTCCGGGGCACTCACCGCCTACGACCGGCGGGCCCCGGAGAACTCATCGCCTCGCGCGGCGACCGGGGCGGGGATACACCACCGGGCATCGGGCCCGCGGCGCGTGGCCGCGGTACCCGATGACCCGATGGTGCCCGGCATCGACAGGGGCTCCCGGTTCTGCAGATGCCGGTCACGGGGTTCAACGCCCGACCCGCCGTCGGGTTGTGGGTGCAGTGGCCCCGGTCTCGCCCGCCACCGTGAACGGCACCGCGCCGGCGACGGGCGGGGGCGGATCGCGGTGTGCATCCGATGAGGAGCATTGCGTCACGATCGCCGGTAGAAGACCGGCGACGGACGGAGTGATCCAGGCCATACTCGTCGCATGCGCGATGAGCGGTGGCGGGTCGAGGTCGGTACGGAGAACGCGACGTGGCTGGCGACGCGGTGCCGCACCGCGATGCTGGCCCGGGAGTACCGGCCGGTCGACATGGGCGACGGCGTCGTGGCGTTCGACCGGCTCGCTCTCGGCGCGATCCGCGAGCTCGGCGAGGAGGAGGACGGCTACATCTCCGACGACGCCGAGGGCGTGCGGATCTGGATCGGCGACGACGCGTACGAGCTGGAGCGCGTGGAGTGACCCCGGCACGCGAGAGGGGCCCGGCCTGTGCGGCCGGGCCCCTCGGGCGTGCGTACGACGTCAGGCGATCTGGCGGTCGCCCGGGTCGATCGGGCGGGGCAGCACGGAGCGGCCGGTGAGCCACTCGTCCACACCGGCGGCCGCGGAGCGGCCCTCCGCGATGGCCCACACGATCAGCGACTGGCCGCGGCCGATGTCACCGGCGACGAACACGCCGTCGACCGAGGACATGTAGCGCTCGTCGCGGGCGACGTTGCCGCGCTCGTCGAGGTCGACCTCGAGGTCGTTCAGCAGGGCGCCCTTCTCCGGGCCGACGAAGCCCATCGCGAGGAGCACCAGCTGGGCCGGGAGCTCCTGGTCGGTGCCCTCGACCGGCTCGAAGCCCTTCTCGCCGCGGGTGACCTCGACGATCCGGATGCCGGCCAGCTTGCCGTCGGCGTCCTTCACGAACTCGGTCGTGTTGACCGAGAACAGCCGTTCGCCGCCCTCCTCGTGGGCCGAGGAGACGCGGTAGACCATCGGGTAGGTCGGCCAGGGCATGCCGTCGGTGCGGTGCTCGGGCGGGGTCGGCATGATCTCCAGCTGGGTCACCGACTTCGCACCCTGGCGGTGCGAGGTGCCCAGGCAGTCGGCGCCGGTGTCACCGCCCCCGATGATCACGACGTCCTTGCCCTCGGCGGAGATGGGCGGTGCGTCCATGTCGCCCTGCTGCACGTGGTTGGCCCACGGCAGGAACTCCATCGCCTGGTAGACGCCTTCGGCGTCGCGGCCGTCGGCGGGCAGGTCGCGCCACGCCGTCGCGCCACCGGCGAGGACGACCGCGTCGAAGTCCGCCCGCAGCTGCTCGACGGTGATGTCGGTGCCGACGTCGACCGAGGCCCGGAAGTGGGTGCCCTCGGCGACCATCTGCTCCAGGCGCCGGTCCAGGCGCGCCTTCTCCATCTTGAACTCGGGGATGCCGTAGCGCAGCAGCCCGCCGATGCGGTCGGCCCGCTCGAACACGACGACGTCGTGCCCGACCCGGGTCAGCTGCTGGGCGGCGGCGAGCCCGGCCGGACCCGACCCGACGACGGCGACCTTCTTGCCGGTCTTCACCTCGGGCACCTGCGGGCCGACCCAGCCCTCGTCCCAGGCCTTGTCGACGATCTCGATCTCGACCTGCTTGATCGTGACCGCGTCGTCGTTGATGGCGAGCACGCACGCCGCCTCGCACGGGGCGGGGCACAGCGTCCCGGTGAACTCCGGGAAGTTGTTCGTGGCGTGCAGCCGCTCGATCGCCTCCCGCCAGTCCTGGCGGTAGACCAGGTCGTTCCACTCGGGGATGAGGTTCCCCAGCGGGCAGCCCTGGTGGCAGAACGGGATGCCGCAGTTCATGCAGCGCCCGGCCTGCTTCTCGAGGGTCTGCTTCGGGAAGTCCTCGTAGACCTCGCGCCAGTCCATCAGCCGCAGGTCCACCGGCCGCCGCGTGGGCGTCTGCCGGGGAGTGGTCATGAAGCCCTTGGGGTCACCCATGAGCAGCCTCCATGATCGCCTGGTTGACATCGCGGCCCTCGCGCTCGGCGTTCTCCGTCGCGAGCAGCACGCGCTTGTAGTCCTTGGGCATGACCTTGCCGAACCGCTCGACGGCGGCGTCCCACTCGGTGAGCAGCGCGTGCGCCACCGCGGAACCGGTCTCGGCGTGGTGCCGCTCGACGAGGTCGTGCACGATCGACCGGTCCTCGTCCGAGAGCGGGTCGAGGTCGACCATCTCGGGGTTGACCCGGTTGCGGTCCACGTCGAGGAGATAGGCCACGCCGCCGGACATGCCGGCCGCGAAGTTGCGCCCGGTCCGCCCGAGGACGACGACCCGGCCACCGGTCATGTACTCGCAGCCGTGGTCACCGACGCCCTCGACGACGGCCACCGCACCCGAGTTCCGGACGCAGAACCGCTCGCCGACGACACCGCGGATGAACATCTCGCCCGAGGTCGCGCCGTAGCCGATCACGTTGCCGGCGATGACGTTCTCCTCGGCGATGAACGGCGACGACGGGTCCGGCCGCAGGGTCAGCCGGCCACCGGACAGGCCCTTGCCGAAGTAGTCGTTGGTGTCGCCGACCAGCCGCAGCGTGATGCCCTTGGGCACGAACGCACCGAAGCTCTGCCCGGCCGCGCCGGTGAACGTGATGTCGATCGTGTCGTCGGGCAGGCCCTTGCCGCCGTGGGCACGGGTGAGCTCGGACCCGAGCATCGTGCCGACGGTGCGGTTCACGTTGCGCACCGGCAGGTCCAGCCGGACCCGGTCGCCGTTGCGCAGCGCGCCCTCGGCCAGCTGGATCATGGTGTTGTCCAGCGCCTTGTCCAGGCCGTGGTCCTGCTCGCGGGTCCGCTTGCGCGGCGCGTCGTCCGGCACGTCGGCGATCTTGAAGATCGGCGAGAGGTCCAGGTGCCTGGACTTCCAGTGCTGGGCGGCGGTGTCGACGTCGAGCACGTCGGCCCGGCCGATCGCCTCGTCGAGCGAGCGGAAGCCCAGCTCGGCGAGGATCTCGCGGACCTCCTGCGCCACGAACCTCATGAAGTTCACGACGTACTCGGCCTTGCCGTTGAACTTCTTGCGCAGCTCCGGGTTCTGCGTCGCGACGCCGACCGGACAGGTGTCCAGGTGACAGACGCGCATCATGATGCAGCCCGACACGACCAGCGGGGCGGTCGCGAAGCCGTACTCCTCGGCGCCGAGCAGCGCCGCGATGACGACGTCGCGCCCGGTCTTGAGCTGGCCGTCGGCCTGCACGGTGATCCGGTCACGCAGCCCGTTGGCCATCAGCGTCTGCTGGGTCTCGGCCAGGCCGAGCTCCCACGGACCGCCCGCGTGCTTGATCGAGGACAGCGGCGAGGCGCCGGTGCCGCCGTCGTGGCCCGAGATGAGCACGACGTCGGAGTGCGCCTTGGACACGCCGGCCGCCACGGTCCCGACGCCGACCTGGGACACCAGCTTCACGTGGATGCGGGCCCGCGGGTTGGCGTTCTTCAGGTCGTGGATGAGCTGCTTGATGTCCTCGATCGAGTAGATGTCGTGGTGCGGCGGCGGCGAGATGAGACCGACGCCGGGCGTCGAGTACCGGGTGGTCGCGATCCACGGGTAGACCTTGCCGCCGGGCAGCTGGCCGCCCTCACCGGGCTTGGCGCCCTGGGCGATCTTGATCTGGATGTCGTCGGCGTTGACCAGGTACTCGGAGGTGACGCCGAACCGGCCGGACGCCGCCTGCTTGACCGCACTGCGCCGGGAGTCGCCGTTCGGGTCCGCGGTGAAGCGGTCCGGGTCCTCGCCGCCCTCCCCGGTGTTGGACCGGCCGCCGATGCGGTTCATCGCGATCGCCAGGGTCTCGTGCATCTCCTGCGAGATGGAGCCGTAGGAGATCGCACCGGTCGCGAACCGGGTCATGATCGACTCGATCGACTCGACCTCGTCGATCGACACGGGCTCGCGCCGGCCGTCCTTGAACGTGAACAGGCCGCGCAGCGTCATCAGCTTCCGCGCCTGGTCGTCGACGGCCTTCGTGTACTCCTTGAAGACCTCGTACTTCCCGGCCCGCGTGGAGTGCTGCAGCTTGAAGACGGTCTGCGGGTTGAACAGGTGCGGCTCGCCCTCGCGGCGCCACTGGTACTCGCCACCGACCGGCAGCGCCCGGTGCGAGGCGCGGACGTCGTCGGCCGGGTAGGCGCGGCGGTGGTGGGAGAGGACCTCCTCGGCGAGCACGTCGAAGCCGACGCCGCCCAGCCGCGAGGTGGTGCCCACGAACGCCGAGTCCACGACCTCGGACCCGAGACCGATGGCCTCGAAGATCTGCGCGCCGGTGTAGGACGCGACGGTCGAGACGCCCATCTTCGACATGGTCTTGCGGACGCCCTTGCCGAGCGCCTTGACCAGGTTCTTGGCCGCGGTCCGGCCGTCGACGCCGGGGACGTCGCCGCGCTCGGCGAGGTCCTCGACCGTGGCCATCGCCAGGTACGGGTTCACCGCCGAGGCGCCGTAGCCCAGCAGCAGCGCGATGTGGTGCACCTCGCGGGCGTCGGCGGACTCGACGAGCAGCCCGACCCGGGTCCGGGAACGCTCCCGCACCAGGTGGTGGTGCACGGCGCCGGTGAGCAGCAGCGACGGGATCGGCGCGTGCTCGGTGTCCACCCCGCGCTGGGACAGCACGATCAGGCGGGCCCCGCCCTCGATCGCGCGGGACACCTCCTGCTTGATCTCGGCCAGCCGCGACAGCATGCCCTTGCCGCCGTCGCGGGCGAAGAACGTGCCCCGCACGACGTGGGAGTTGAAGCCCGGGAACTCGCCGTCGTCGTTGATGTGGACGATCTTCGCGAGGTCGTCGTTGGTCAGCACCGGGAACGGCACGACGATCGTGCGGCAGTGCGCGGGCGTCGCGTCGAGCAGGTTCTGCTCCGGCCCGAGCTGGCTGAACAGCGAGGTGACGAGCTCCTCGCGGATCGCGTCCAGCGGCGGGTTGGTGACCTGGGCGAACAGCTGGATGAAGTAGTCGTAGAGCTGACGCGGGCGCTCGGAGATGGCCGCGATCGGCGCGTCGTTGCCCATCGAGCCGATCGGCTCGGCCCCGGTGACCGCCATCGGGCGGAGCAGCAGGTTGAGCTCCTCCTCGGTGTAGCCGAGGGCCTGCTGGCGCAGGTTGAGCGTCTCGTGGGTCGGGGTCTCGCGGGTACGCGTGGGCAGGTCGTCGAGCCGGATCAGACCGGCGTGCAGCCAGTCGGTGTACGGCTGCTCGGCGGCCAGCGCACCCTTGACCTCGTCGTCGTCGACGATCTTGCCGCGCTCGGTGTCGATGAGGAACATGCGGCCCGGCTCGAGGCGGCCCTTGCGGACGACCTTGTCGGGCGCGACGTCCAGCACGCCGACCTCGGAGGCGAGCACGACCAGGCCGTCCTCGGTGACCCAGTAGCGGGCCGGGCGCAGGCCGTTGCGGTCGAGGACCGCGCCGATCTGGGTGCCGTCGGTGAACGCGACCAGGGCCGGTCCGTCCCACGGCTCCATCAGCGTGGAGTGGTACTCGTAGAACGCCCGCCGGGCGGGGTCCATCTCGGTGTTGTGCTCCCAGGCCTCCGGGATCATCATCAGCACCGCGTGCGGCAGGCTGCGCCCGGACAGGTGCAGCAGCTCCAGGACCTCGTCGAAGGTGGCCGAGTCCGACGCGTCCGGGGTGACGATCGGGGTCAGCCGCGACAGGTCGCCGGGCAGGTTCGCGGACTCCAGCAGCGACTCGCGGGCCGCCATCCAGTTCCGGTTGCCGCGCAGGGTGTTGATCTCACCGTTGTGCGCCACGTAGCGGAACGGGTGCGCCAGCGGCCACGCCGGGAACGTGTTCGTGGAGAACCGCGAGTGCACGATCGCCAGCGCGGAGGTCACGCGCTCGTCGTTCAGGTCCGGGTAGAACGCGGCGACCTGCGGCTCGGCGAGCATGCCCTTGTAGATGACGGTGCGCGGCGACAGCGACGGGAAGTAGGTCTCGGTGTCGTGCTCGACCCGCTTCCGGAAGCAGAACGCGCGGCGTTCCAGCTCGATGCCGGCGGGCGCGCTCTCCGGGGCGTCCCCGGTCAGCTCCACACCGCCGACGAACAGCTGGCGGAAGCCGGGCATCGCGTCCCGGGCGATGGAGCCCAGGTCGGCGGCGTCGGGGTCGGTCGGGAGCTCGCGCCACCCGAGGACCGTGAGGTCCTCCTCGGCGGCGAGCGCGTCGATCCGCTCGATCGCCGCGGCGGCCTCGGCCCCGTCACGCGGCAGCATCGCGATGCCGGTGGCGTAGGCGCCCTCCGCGGGCAGGTCGAAGTCGGTGACCTCGCGGTAGAACGCGTCCGGGACCTGGATCAGGATCCCGGCACCGTCACCGGTGTTGTACTCGGCGCCACGCGCACCGCGGTGCTCCAGTCGCAGCAGGGCCTCGATGGCCTTCTGCACGATGGCATGGCTGCGCTTGCCGGTGACGTCGGCCAACATGGCCACACCGCAGGCGTCGTGCTCGTGATCGGCGGCGTACAGCCCACCGGGCGAGGGGCGACGCGTCTGGTCACTGATCGCGGCCAACTGCTCCTCCTGTCGTCTCGGTGCACCTGGAGCCACCCGCATCGGACGACCCGGACCGGGCAGCTCGCTGCGGTCCGAAGAGGGTTCTCAGGATACAGCGCGCAGCCCGAGTGGGACGTGCGACGAGGGCCGTTCAGGTGCACCGTGCCGCCGGGTGGGTGACCGGCGGACGGAATCCTCCTCCGGGCACGCCGAGCGGCCGGGCGCTGACTTCCAGTACCCGGCCATTCCTGCGGCACGGTTCGACCACACACCCCGGCGAGTGCGGTCTGGCGAGTGCACAGAGTCGCACGTCGCAACCGCGGTGCGCTACCGAGAGACGCCCACCTGTCCCGTGATGTGGATCGCTGACCATGCGAGCAGGTCAACGTTGCCGTCCCGTGTCCGGACGGTGAGCGAGGCGTGACCATCCGTCGGGAGCGGCCTTCTACTGAATGGGATCGCCGGGAGCGTCCGGACCGTTACGCACCGCTGTCCGGAGCCCGGGGGAGACTGGCGACGATGAACGCGTCCCCGTCCCACCCCGCCGCCTCCGAGCCGTCGTCGTCTTCACCCGGTCGGGTGACGGACGAGCGGGTCGTCGCCGTGCTCGACGACGTCGCCACGATCGGTCCCTGGTTCGCGGTGGCGACGCCCGCCGCGTCCGGCACCGTCCGGTGGGACGGGCTCTACGCCGCGGCCGTCCCCGGCGGCCCGGACCCGCTCGGCCGGCGGATCGACGAGGTCACCACCGCGCTCGGCGGGGACCGGCGGATCGGGGCCTCGATGGCGGTGACGGGGCTCGCGGCGCGGATCGTGTCGATGCCCTTCGCGGCCGTGGCCCTGCACGGTGTGCTCCCGTCGCTCGGGGAGCTGCGCCGCGACCCCGGCGCGGCCGACCCGTGGGCGCCGGGCCTGCCCGCCGGGCCCACCGGCGTCGCCACCCCGGACGTCGCCGACGACCCGGCGGGCGCCGCGGACCTGCTCGCCCACGAGCTCGCCGCCACCCATCTCGACCCGCTGTACGCCGCCGTCGCCGCCCGGGCCGCGGTGTCGCCGCGGGTGCTGCGCGGCAACGTCGTGTCCTCGATCGGCGGGGCGGCACGGGTCATGGAGGCCGTGCGACGCCCGGACCGGCGCCGCTACCTGGCCCTGCTCGACGCGCTCGCCGACCACCCGGTGCTGCGCGGGCCGTTGCCGTCGGGGGCCACCGGGCGACTGCTCCGCCTCGACGACGCCGACCCGGACACCGAGTGGGCGTTCCGCCGCCGCTCCTGCTGCCTCTACGTCCGCGCCCCCGGCGGCGGGACGTGCGGCGACTGCGTGCTCGTCGGCCGGGCCTGACCCCGGCGTGCCCCGCACGCGGTCGGGGGAGCAGGGTCAGGCCGGCAGCGCGATGTCGGCGACGGTCACCCGCACCCGGGCGTCGAGGCCGCACACCGTCGCGACCTCCTCGGCCACCTCCCGGCGTACCCGCTCGGCCAGCTCGGCGCAGTTCGTGCCGAACCGCACCCCGACGGTCACCCGGATCTCGGCCTCGTGGCCGTGCACCGACGCGACCAGCCCCTGCACCCGCAGCTCGTCCGGGACCGGGTCGCGGGGCAGCCAGTCCGCGGCCAGCCCCAGCAGGGTCTGCGCGACGTCGCCCATCACCGCCGCCACCCCCGGCACCCGCCGGACCCGCCGCGCCGCCACCCGCGCGACGGCCAGGTCGGAGACGGACACCGTCGTCGGCCCGCTCATGCCGGCTCCTCCCACAGGTCCTCCACCAGGATGTCCACCCCGGCGATCGGCACGCCGAGCGTGCGGTCCCCGGCCGAGATCATCATCTGCCGGACGCGCGCGGTGACCGAGGCGAGGTCGACCCCGAACCGCGCCGCGACCGTCACCCGCACCCACACCGCGGCCGGGCCGTCCGCGGCACCGTCCGGGTCGCTCAGCTGCTCGATCCGGCACCGGCGGGCCCGCAGGCCGTCCATCGTGTCCACGACGTGGCGCAGCGCCGCCTCCGCGGTCGGTCTGCCCAGCCAGGCGTCCGGCCCCAGGGCGAGCAGCTCGTGCGGGCGCAGGTCCGCGACGACCGCGCCCATCACCTGCTCCAGCACCGACGGCGGCGGCCGCAGCGGCTCGGCCGCCATCCGCGCCACCAGCCCGCCGAGCCGGTCGTGGTCCGCGTGCGCGCGCACGCAGTGCGGACAGGTCAGCTCGTGCTCGTCGAGCACACCCGCCTCCGCGTGGTCCCAGACGTCGGCGGCGTCCCGGCCGCAGGCCAGTGGCTCGACGCGCTCCGCCCCGCTCCTCTCTACCGCCATGCCCGCATCCTCTCCGCCAGTGCCCCGCGCGCCCGGTGGATCCGGCCGCGGACGGCGGTCTCACCCGCCCCGGTGATCTGCGAGATCTCGCTGTAGCCCAGCCCCTCCAGCTCCCGCAGCACCCAGGCCGTGCGCTGGTCCTCCGGCAGCGACGCGACGGCCCGCGACAGGGCCGCCATCTCCGCGTCGACCTCGGCCGCCCGCTCCGGGGTGGGGGAGCGGTCGTCGGCCGGGGCGCCCGGCCCGTCGTCGGTCGGGAGCGGGTCGGTCCGTCGCCGCCGCCGGACCAGCGCGGTGCAGCGGTGGGTGACGATGCGGTACATCCACGTGGAGAAGGCCGCCTCGCCGCGGAAGCTGCCGATCCGCCGCCAGGCGTCGATGAGCGCGTCCTGCAGAGCGTCCTCGGCGTCGGTGGCGTCGCCGAGCACCCGGACCGCGACCCGGAACAGGGCGTTCTGGTGGCGGCGGGCCAGCTCCTCGAAGGCGCCGACGTCGCCGTCCTGGGCCCGGACGACCAGCGTGGTCTCGTCCAGCGCGGCCCGCGACGGCACCCGCGCCGGCCGTGCCGACGGCACGCCGGGGCCCGGGGGCCCGGCGGCCGGTGGGCCGCTGACCTGTGCGTTCGCCATGGACGCCCCGTCGGGGTGTGGGAAGTGGAGGGTGGGGGTAGTCCACCCCGTCAGCGACGGTAGCGACCGGCTCGCACCCCCGCCCGCCGGACACGCGATCAGGAATCAGGTGAGCCCCATGGGTCTCGGAGACAAGATCAGCAACAAGGCCGAGGAGCTGGGTGGCAAGGCCAAGGAGGCCACCGGCAAGGCCACCGACGACAAGGACCTGCAGGCCGAGGGCAAGGCGGACCAGGCCACCGGCAACCTGAAGCAGGCCGGCGAGAAGCTCAAGGACACCTTCAAGAGCTGACCCGCGCACGACGACGGCGGCGGCACCCCACATCGGGGTGTCGCCGCCGTCTTCTATAGCTAAGGTCCGCCCCGTGACCGACCCCGTCGCAGGACCCGGCCCGCAGGCCGTCGCGGACGCCGTGCTCGCCCACCCGTCGGTGCTGCGGCTCGACGGCGGCCCGTTCGGCTCGATCGCGTCCTACCTGCCCGGGCACCGGGTGCAGGGTGTGCGGCTGGCCGACCCGGTGGAGATCGCCGTCGTCCTCCGGCTGGGCAGGCCGTTCGCCGTGGTCGCCGACGAGGTCGCCGACCGGGTCCGTGCCGTCCTCGGTGACGACACACTGGCCGTCGACGTGACCGTCGCCGACGTCGGTGCGGCCGGCGGCGTCGAGGGCCCCGCCGCGCCGTGACCCGCGCCCGGGCCGTCGCCCGGTGACCGGGCTCGCCTAGACTCGCGCGAGCCCCGCCGTCACCGGGCGCGTCCCACGTACCCGGCGGCCGGTGGCACGGGACGCCCGGCGCAGAGCCGGGATCGTCCGGCGCCGGCGGGCGGGGCCACCGACCGGGGGCCGCGCGTGCCGCGGCCCGTTGCAGCACTCGTACCGCCCAAGGAGTTCCACCGTGAAGAGCACCGTCGAGCACCTCAGCCCGACGCGCGTCCGGATCAACGTCGAGGTGCCGTTCGACGAGCTCAAGCCCGACTTCGACCGCGCGTACAAGAAGATCGCCCAGCAGGTCCGCATCCCCGGCTTCCGCCCGGGCAAGGCGCCGGCCCGCATCCTGGAGGCCCGGATCGGCCGTGGCCCCGTCCTGGACGAGGTCGTGAACGCCGCGATCCCGGTCAAGTACCAGGAGGCCGTGGTGACGTCCGAGGACGTCAAGCCGATCGGCCGGCCCGACATCGAGGTCACCGAGATCGCCGACGGCGAGCGCATCGCGTTCACCGCCGAGGTCGACATCCGCCCCGAGATCACCCTCCCCGACCTGGACGGCCTGACCGTCGAGGTCGACGAGACCGAGGTGACCGAGGACGAGGTCACCGAGCAGCTCGACCAGCTGCGCGCCCGGTTCGGCACCCTGGCCGGTGTCGAGCGTCCCGCGCAGTCCGGCGACTACGTCCAGATCGACCTCTCCGCCGCCGTCGACGGCAAGGAGATCGAGGAGGCCACCACCACCGGCTTCTCCTACGAGGTCGGCCAGGGCGGTCTCATCGACGGCATCGACGAGGCCCTCGAGGGCATGTCGGCCGACGAGGAGAAGACCTTCACCTCGAAGCTGGTCGCCGGCGAGCACGCCGACTCCGATGCGGAGATCACCGTCAAGGTGACCACCGTGAAGGAGCGTCACCTCCCCGACGCCGACGACGAGTTCGCCCAGCTGGCCTCGGAGTTCGACACGCTCGACGAGCTGACCGAGAACCTGCGCGAGCGCCTGGGCCGGTCCAAGCGGATGGAGCAGGCCGCGCAGGCCCGCGACCGTCTCCTGGACAAGCTCGTCGAGGACACCGAGGTGCCGCTGCCGGAGTCGGTCGTCGCCGCCGAGGTCGAGACCCGCACCCACGACGCGGTGCACGCCTTCGACCACGACGAGGACAAGTTCGGCGAGTTCCTCTCCTCGCAGGACAAGACCCGCGAGCAGTTCGACACCGAGACGCGCGAGGAGGCCGAGAAGGCCGTCCGCTACCGCCTCGTGCTCGACACCCTGGCCGACCGCGAGGAGATCTCGGTCGGGGACCAGGAGCTCACCGAGCGGATCGTCTACCAGGCCCAGCAGTACGGCATGGCGCCGGAGCAGTTCGTCCAGCAGATCCAGCAGGCCGGCCAGCTCGGCGTGATCTACCAGGACGTCCGCCGCTCCAAGGCGCTGATCACCGCCGTGCGCGCGGCGAGCGTCACCCTGCCGGGTGGCGAGGCCGTCGACCTGTCCGACCTGCTCGGGCCGGACGAGGACGAGACCACCGTCGAGGAGATCCCCGCGACCGACGACGTGTCGTCGGAGGAGACCGCGGAGACCGTCGGGTCCACCGAGGACGGTGCCGAGGGCACTGCCGAGGAGACCGCCGGGAAGGCCGACGCGAAGGCCTGACCGGCCGCCGTCACCCGGCCTCGCACGACGTGCCGTGCGCTGTCGGCGAACATCGGGCGTCGTTCCCTACGCGGGGCCCCGGCTCCGCGTAGGGTCGGCCCCGAACCGGTCCCCAACCGGACCGTGAACGGGTTCGCAAGACCCGACACCGGAGAACCGAGAGCGATCCAGAGGAAGACTCCGGGCCCCCTCCCGCGGCGTCCGCGCCGCGGGGGCGGGCCCGACTTCGGAAAGCAGGGTGAAGTGAGCCAGCAGGACACCGGCCCGTCCGCGGGCCGCGGCACCGGGCCGCAGATGCGGTCCGGCATCAGCGCGATGTCGCTGTCCGACTCCGTGTACGACCGCCTGCTCCAGCAGCGCATCATCGTGCTCGGTCAGCAGGTGGACGCGGAGATCTCGAACCGCATCGCGGCGCAGATGCTGCTGCTCGCGGCCGAGGACCCGGACAAGGACATCGAGCTCTACATCAACTCGCCCGGTGGCTCGGTCACCGACGGCATGGCCATCTTCGACACGATGAACCTGATCCCGTGCGACGTGGCGACCACGGCGATGGGCATGGCCGCGTCGATGGGGCAGTTCCTGCTGTCGGCGGGCACCCCGGGCAAGCGCTCGGCGCTGCCGCACGCGCGGATCATGATGCACCAGCCGTCCGCGGGCGTCGGCGGCACCGAAGCCGACATCACCATCCAGGCCGAGCAGTTCCGCCGCACCAAGCGGGAGATGGCGGAGCTCATCGCGCAGCACACCGGTCAGTCGGTCGAGACCATCGAGCGGGACTCCGACCGGGACCGCTGGTTCTCCGCGCCGGAGGCCAAGGACTACGGCTTCGTCGACCACGTCGTGACGCACGCCGGGCGGATCGGCGAGCAGAACGGGAGCGACCAGTGAGCACCTTCGACCCGCGCCACCCGGAGTCGATGACCGACCTGCGCGGCCCCGGCGGCTGGGCGCCGGACCCGGCCCGCTCCCGGTACGTGCTCCCGTCCTACGTGGAGCGCACCAGCTACGGGGTCAAGGAGTCGAACCCGTACAACAAGCTCTTCGAGGAGCGCATCATCTTCCTCGGTGAGCAGATCAACGACACCTCGGCGAACGACACCATGGCGCAGCTGCTGGTGCTCGAGTCGCTCGACCCGGACCGCGAGATCTCGCTGTACATCAACTCGCCGGGCGGGTCGTTCACGTCGCTGATGGCGATCTACGACACGATGCAGTTCATCCGCCCCGACATCCAGACCGTCTGCCTCGGGCAGGCGGCGTCGGCCGCGGCCGTGCTGCTGTGCGCGGGCACCCCCGGCCGCCGTATGGCGGTCGAGAACGCCCGCATCCTGATCCACCAGCCGGCCACCCAGGGCGTGTACGGCCAGGTGTCGGACCTGGAGATCCAGGCGGCGGAGATCTCCCGCATCCGCAAGCGGATGGAGGAGGTCATCGCGCGGCACTCGAACCGTTCCGCGGAGCAGGTGCGCGAGGACATCGACCGGGACAAGATCCTCACGGCCGAGGAGGCCAAGGAGTACGGCCTGGTCGACGAGATCGTGCAGAGCCGCAAGCTGTCCGGTACCGCCGGCGGCAAGTGACACCCGGGTCAGCGGCGGCCGGTTCCGGCCGCCGGTGACCGCCCGGCGACCCGCCGGGGAACCGGACACCGCTTCCGGTCCCCGTGCGGGCCGCGGGCAGGTACCGTCAACCCGCACGGGGCGACGGGCGCGACGCGAGAACGCCGGACCAGGACTGGGGATCGACACCTATGGCACGCATCGGCGACGGCGGGGACCTGCTGAAGTGCTCGTTCTGCGGGAAGAGCCAGAAGCAGGTCAAGAAGCTCATCGCCGGCCCCGGCGTCTACATCTGCGACGAGTGCATCGATCTCTGCAACGAGATCATCGAGGAGGAGCTGGCCGAGGCCGGTGAGGTCAAGCTCGACGAGCTGCCCAAGCCCACCGAGATCCACGAGTTCCTCGACCAGTACGTCGTCGGTCAGGCCACCACCAAGCGCACGCTGTCGGTGGCGGTCTACAACCACTACAAGCGCATCCAGGCGGGCGAGCGCAGCCGGGCCGCGGGCGGCGACGCCTCCGACGGCATCGAGATCGCCAAGTCGAACATCCTGATGCTCGGCCCCACCGGGTGTGGCAAGACCTACCTGGCGCAGACGCTGGCCAAGATGCTCAACGTCCCGTTCGCCATCGCCGACGCGACCGCCCTCACCGAGGCCGGCTACGTGGGCGAGGACGTCGAGAACATCCTGCTCAAGCTCATCCAGGCCGCCGACTACGACGTGAAGCGCGCCGAGACGGGCATCATCTACATCGACGAGGTCGACAAGATCGCCCGCAAGTCGGAGAACCCGTCGATCACCCGGGACGTCTCCGGCGAGGGCGTGCAGCAGGCGCTGCTCAAGATCCTCGAGGGCACCACCGCGAGCGTCCCGCCGCAGGGCGGCCGCAAGCACCCGCACCAGGAGTTCATCCAGATCGACACGACGAACGTCCTGTTCATCGTGGCCGGCGCCTTCGCCGGGCTGGAGCGGATCATCGGTGAGCGGGTCGGCAAGTCCGGGATCGGCTTCGGCGCCGACATCCGGTCGAAGAAGGACATGGACTCCGCCGAGCGGTTCGCCGAGACCCTGCCCGAGGACCTGATCAAGTTCGGGCTGATCCCCGAGTTCATCGGCCGGCTGCCGATCGTGGCCTCGGTGACCTCGCTGGACAAGGACGCGCTGGTCAAGATCCTCACCGAGCCGCGCAACGCCCTGGTGAAGCAGTACCGCAAGCTGTTCGAGATGGACGGCGTCGAGCTGGAGTTCGCCGAGGACGCCCTCGACGCCGTCGCCGACCAGGCGATCCTGCGCGGCACCGGCGCCCGTGGTCTGCGGGCGATCATGGAGGAGGTGCTCCTCCCGGTCATGTACGACATCCCCAGCCGCGACGACGTGGCGAAGGTCGTCGTGACAGCGCAGACGGTGAAGGACAACGTCAACCCGACGATCGTCCCGCGCCAGCCGCAGCGCCGGGAGCGCCGCGACCGTTCGGCCTGAGCCGCAACGCGACCGACCGCGACGCCGGTCCCACCTCGGTGGGGCCGGCGTCGCGGTCTCGAGACCGGTTCGGGTTGCTGCACCCTTCCGCACTACTTAGCGTTGCTCCGTCACCGTTCGACGGAGGGGCCACATGTCCGGATTTCTCACGCGGGAGCGCATCGTCGCTCCACCCGGATGGA
This sequence comes from Pseudonocardia tropica, assembly GCF_040105315.1. NCBI lineage: Bacteria > Bacillati > Actinomycetota > Actinomycetes > Pseudonocardiales > Pseudonocardiaceae > Pseudonocardia > Pseudonocardia tropica. Next base: position 208,016 of record NZ_JBEDNP010000003.1, on the reverse strand, counting down.
GCCGTTGGCTGGTCCCACCGGCAGCGCTGTCCATCCACCTGGCGATCGGCCAGGTCTACGCCTGGAGCGTCTTCAAGACCCCGCTGGCCAACGCGCTCGACCTGTCGGGCGTCGCCACGGCACTGCCCTTCACCCTCGGCATCATCATGCTGGGACTGTCCTCGGCGTTGTTCGGCACCAAGGTCGACAGCAACGGCCCGCGCTGGGCGATGGTCGTCGCGTCGAGCTGCTTCGTCGCCGGGTTCCTCATCTCGGGTCTCGGCCTCTACGCCGAGCAGTACTGGCTGGTCGTGCTGGGCTACGGCTTCGTCGGCGGCATCGGCCTCGGCATCGGCTACATCTCGCCGGTCTCCACGCTGATCAAGTGGTTCCCGGACCGCCCGGGCCTGTCCACCGGCCTGGCGATCATGGGCTTCGGCGGCGGTGCGCTCATCGCGACCCCGCTCACCAACTCGCTGCTGTCGGCGTACGGCGGCTCCGGGGACGGCGCCACCTCGACCGGCATCGGGTCCACGTTCCTCACGATGGGCCTGATCTACCTGGTCTTCATGTCGGTCGGCTGGATCCTCATCCGGGTGCCCGCAGAGGGCTGGACGCCGCCGGGCTGGGACCCGTCGTCGGCCAGGAGGAGCGGGATGATCTCGACCGGGAACGTCTCGGCGAACAACGCGATCCGCACGCCGCAGTTCTGGCTGCTGTGGGTCGTGCTGTGCTTCAACGTCACCGCGGGCATCGGCATCCTGGAACGGGCTTCGCCGATCTTCCAGGACTTCTTCGCCGAGAACGGGGCCACGGCCACTCTCGCGGCGGCCGCGGGCGGTTTCGTCGCGATCCTCTCGCTGGCGAACTCGGCGGGGCGCATCGCCTGGTCGTCGCTGTCGGACGTGCTGGGTCGCAAGAACATGTACCGCATCTACCTGGGCGTCGGCGCGCTGCTGTACCTGCTGATCACGCTGATCCCGAACCAGTCGCGGGCGCTGTTCATCGCCGCCGCGGTGCTGATCCTGTCCTTCTACGGTGCCGGGTTCGCCACCGTCCCGGCGTACCTGCGGGACCTGTTCGGCACCTACCAGGTCGGCGCGATCCACGGCCGGCTGCTGACGGCGTGGTCGACCGCGGGCGTCCTCGGCCCGCTGATCGTCAACGCGATCGCCGACGCGCGGATCGAGGCCGGCGTCGAGGGCCCGGCCCGCTACACGACCGCGTTCATCATCATGATCGTGCTGCTGGTCGTCGCGTTCGTCTGCAACGAGCTGATCCGCCCGGTCGACCGGAAGTTCCACGAGCCGTCCGCGCAGACGGCCGAGCAGCAGAGGGAGACCGCGTGAGCAGCGTTCCGGAGGCCGCCGGGTCGACCTGGGGGCCCGTGCAGTGGATCGGCGCCGTCCTGGCGTGGTTGTGGGTGGGCGTCCCGTTCGCCTACGGCCTGTACGAGCTCGTCCTGAAGATCCCCGCCCTGTTCGGCTGAGACTTCGCCCGCCGTTCACCCGCCCGGTCCGGTTCGTGATCACCCGTCCGGGTTAGAACGGCGGGCGTGGCTCTCTCCCGACGCTCCCTGTTCCGCACCGCGGCCGCCGGCGGTCTCGCCGGTGCCGCGGCCCTCGCCCTGCCGGGGACGGGTGCGGCCGCGCCCGCCCTGGTGCGCTCCGGCCGGCCCGTCCTGACCCACGGCGTCGCCGCGGGTGACGTCCGGCCCGGCTCCGGGCTCGTCTGGACGCGCGCCGACCGGCCGTCGCGGATGGTCGTCGAGGTCGCGGGCTCGCCGGACTTCCGGCGGGCGCTGCGCATACCCGGCCCGGTGCTGACCCCGGACACCGACCTGACCGGGAAGCTGCGGGTCCCGGCGACGCGGGGGCGGGTGCACTACCGCGTCGTCGCCGAGCCGCTCGACGGCGGTCCCGCGAGCGCGCCGCTGACCGGCTCCTTCCGGGCGGTCCCCGGGCGCGGCGAGCCGGTGCGGATCCACTGGTCCGGCGACGTCGTCGGGCAGGGCTGGGGCATCGACCGCGCCACCGGCGGCATGCGGATCTTCTCCGCGATGGCCGACCGCGACCCCGCCCTGTTCCTGCACTCCGGCGACACCGTCTACGCCGACGGCCCGCTCACCGAGACCGTCACGCTCCCCGACGGCCGGGTGTGGCGCAACGAGATGACTCCCGAGAAGGCGAAGGTCGCCGAGACCCTGACCGAGTTCCGCGGCCAGTTCGCCTACAACCTGCGCGACGACAACCTGCGCCGGTTCGCCGCCTCGGTCGGCCAGATCGTGCAGTGGGACGACCACGAGGTCACCAACAACTGGTACCCGGGGGAGATCCTCACCGGTGAGGTGGGGGAGCGCTACACCGAGAAGCGGGTGGACGTGCTCGCGGCCCGCGGGTTCCGCGCGTTCCACGAGTGGCAGCCGGTCGACCCGCGCACCGCCGTCGACGGACGGGTGTACCGGCGGGTGCCGTTCGGCCCGCACGTCGAGGTGTTCGTGCTCGACATGCGCACCTACCGCGGCGCGAACTCCGCCAACACCGGCCGCGGCGAGCGGATCCTGGGGGAGGCCCAGGCCCGCTGGCTCGTCGACGCGCTCGCGTCGTCCCGGGCGACCTGGAAGATCGTCGCCTCGGACATGCCGATCGGAGTGCTGGTACCCGACGGCGACACCGCCTGGGAGGCTGTCGCCAACGGGGTGCCCGGACCGCCGAGCGGGCGCGAGTCCGAGATCGCCGGGGTGCTCGCCGGGATCCGCCGGCGGAAGGTCCGCAACGTGGTGTGGGTGACCGCGGACGTGCACTACACCGCCGCCCACCACTACGCCCCCGAGCGCGCCGCGTTCACCGACTTCGACCCGTTCTGGGAGTTCGTGTCCGGCCCGCTGCACGCCGGTGCCTTCGGTCCGAACGAGCTCGACCCGACCTTCGGTCCGCGGGCGGAGTTCGTGCGCGGACCGTCCCGGCAGGGCGCGAGCCCGCTGGAGGGGTTCCAGCACTTCGGGGAGCTCGACGTCGCCCCCGACGGGACGACCCTGGAGGTCCACCTGCGCGACCAGGCCGGCGCCTCCCTCTGGACCACCACCCTGCGCCGGACCTGACGCCGCACCTGCCGCCCCCGGCGCGGCGACAGCCGTGCGACGGCACGCGTCCACACCCCTTGACCGGCGTCCACACCTGCTGCGACGGGTGTGGGTGCCCGCCACGGGGTGTGGATCCCGCAGGGGGCGGCGGGTGCACACCGGGGTCAGCGTCGGGGCGCGGCGTCCGGCTCCGCCGGGGAGCCGGACGGTGGTGGCCGGTCCCGTGCGGCGGCGGTGGTCGATGAGCAGTGCGGACGAGGTGGTGGGGCCGCGGCCGGAGCCGTGGGGCCGCGGCGGGGGTGGTTCGCGCGGCGTCCGGGGCCGTGTCCGTGTCCGTGTACGTGCCCTATCCGTGCCCCCGGTCCGTGCCACTGCCCGTGGCTGCGGCGGACACGTCGGTCGCGTCGGTCGTGTCGGCCGCAGCAGGCGCGGAAGGCGCTGCAGGCACGGACGGTGCGAGAGATGCGATGGCCGCGGCGGGTGTGAGTGGCGCAGTGGGACCGGCGGGTGCGAGTGGCGCGGCGGGCGCAGTGGGACCGGCGGGTGCGAGTGGCGCGGCGGGCGCGGAGGATGCGAGTGGCGCGGAGGGCACGTCGGACGCGGCGGGCGCGGTCGCGTAGGCGGCGGACAGACGACGGTAGGGGCGGCTCACCAGGGCGGCGAGGGTCAGCACCACGCCCAGCGCGCCGCAGACCACGAACACCAGCGCGATCGCCCGGGCGGTGCCGGTGCCGAACCAGGAGCCGATCGCGGCCGCACCGGCGCCGTCGCCGCTCATGTACGGCACCACCACCAGCTCGGTGAACGGGGCCAGCAGGAACGCGGTCAGCGGCGACGCGGCCTGCTCCACGCTCTGCGCGAACCCGAAGACCCGGCCCTGCCGCTCGTAGGGCACGACCCGTTGCAGCACGGTCTGCTCGGCGGCCTCGGCGAACGGCATCAGCAGCATGAACACCGCCATGCCGAGCGTGAGCAGCAGGATCGAGGCCTGCAGCGGGAACAGCATCGTCGACGCCCAGAGCACGGCGTTGACCAGCAGCAACGTCCGGACCGGGCGGCTGCCCAGCCCGACCCGGGCGACCAGCAGCCCGCCGACGATCACCCCCGCCGACAGCACGCCCCACAGCAGGCCCCAGGCCGCGACCGACATCATCGACAGGCCGTAGGGGTCCATCAGCGCCATGAACGCCCCGCCGAGCAGGTTGTTCACACAGGAGAACACGATCAGCGCGGGCAGCCCCGGCACCCCCGCGACGAGCCGGACGGTGCCGCGCAGGTCGAGGCCGCCCCGCTCGTCGACGGTCACGGGGACGGCCGGGCCGGCCGGTGCGGGCACGGCCGGGATCCGGACCCGGGACAGGTGCACCAGCGACACGACCAGCACGACGAGGGCGGCGACGAGCACCGACCGCATCCCGTCCACCGCGACGAGCAGCCCGGACGCGACCGAGGTGACCAGGAAGCTCACCCCGGTCGCGGTGCCGACCAGCCCGTTGGCACGGTCCCGGACCGCGGCCGGGACGAGCAGGGTGACCAGCGTCGGCAGCGCGATCGTGCGCAGGTTCCCGGCGATCACACCCAGCATCAACGCGACGACCAGCGTCCACAGCAGCGGGCTCGTCGGGTCGCGGAACGCCCCGTCGGGGGCGAGCAGGAGAAGGGCCAGGCACAGCGCGTAGACCACGGCCGACACCGCCGCCGAGACCTGCATGACCGCGCGCTTGCCGAACCGGTCCACGACCCCGCCGAACGGGATGCCGGTCAGCGCCGTCGCCACCAGGAAGATCCCGGCGATGATGCCGGTCGCCGCGACCGACCCCGTCTCCAGGAACACCCAGAACGTCACGGCGAACCACACCGTGAAGTTCACGACCGACACCACCAGGGTGCTCACCAGCAGGTGCGCGAAGACCCGTTGCGTGCCGTGCCGGAGGTCGAGCTGCGTCATGGTCCACCGTCCTCTCTGCGGGGGTCGACCGCCGTCGTCGCCGGAACTCATCGCCCCCGCGGCCGGGATCCGGGGGTCAGGCGGTCGCGTCGAGCTGGGCGATGACCTTGGTGGGGCGGATCCGGACGATCAGCTCGCCGGGGACCGCGTTGCGCCTGCCGAACTCCTCGGCGCGGTCGGCCCCCATGTAGCGGCCACCGAGCGCGGTCGCGGTGCGCAGCAGCTCGTCGGGGTCCTCGCCGGTCTCGGCGACGCCCTGGACCTGCACGAACCCGTACGGGGGCTCGGGCAGGTCGGCGGTGAGCACGACGCGCGGGTCGCGGATGATCGCCCGGCCCTTCGCGGTCGCGGCGCCGGTGTTGAACACGATCGCGTCGTCCTCGACGAGGAACCAGACCGGCGCGACGAGCGGGCGCCCGTCCTGCGCGGTCCAGCCGAGCATGCCGGTGCGGGTGCCGTGGTTCAGGAACGCGACGACCTCGGGGCTCAGAGCGGTCATGGGGCCGAGCCTAGGGCGCCGCGACCGGCGCCGGAGCGCGCCGCGGTGACGGCGGGGCCCGCCGCGGGGGAGGGTGTCGTCATGGACGACCTCCCACCCGGCACCCTGCTCGGCCGTCAGGTCGACGGCGTCACCTGCGGACCGTCGGTACTGGTCGTGACCGCGGTGCTGACCGGATCCGGGTGGCCCGGCGCCGTGGCCGACCGGTTCGCCGACGCCCAGCGCACCGCGCACCGGCAGGCCAACCGGCTCTGGCCACGCGCCCTCGGCACCACGCCGTGGGGCATGCGGGCCTGGCTGCACCGGCACGCGCCCGCCGCGGGGCGCTACCGCGTCCGCCCGGCGACCGCGGGTGCGCTGGCCGGGGTGCGTGCCGCCGGGGTCCCGGTCCCGCTGCTGGTCGGGTCCGGGTGGCTGCCGCGGCACTGGGTGCTGGTCCTGCCCCCGTCCGGCGACGGCCGGTGGCGCGTCTACGAGCCCGGCTCCGGCCGGGTGCGGGCCCTCGACCCGGAGCTGTTCGGGCAGGGGGCCCCGGCCGCCGTGACCCGGCTGCTGGGGTGGCCGCGACCGTGGGCGGTGCTGCTGCCCGCCCGGTGATCGCCGGGAGTGGAGCGCCGGGGCGGGTCGGCCGCACCCGCGGCTCCACCCCCGGCGATCTCGGGCGGTGGACCGTGCAGGGGGTGCCCGTCCGGCGGGCGGCGACCCGTGTCCCGGTCGCGGGCGCGAGGGTGCGGGGGCCGGAAATGCCGTCGGTGTCGACTCGTAGACTTGACATGTGACCGAGACCCTGCCAGCGCGTACCGCCGACCTGCCCGCCAAGTGGACCCCGGGCGAGGTAGAGGGCGACATGTACCGCCGCTGGGTCGACGCCGGGTACTTCCGGGCCGACCCGTCGTCGGACGCCGACCCGTTCTGCATCGTCATCCCGCCGCCGAACGTCACCGGCAGCCTGCACCTGGGCCACGCGATGGACCACACGCTGATCGACGTCCTCACCCGGCGCGCCCGGATGCAGGGGCGCGACGCGCTGTGGCTGCCCGGCATGGACCACGCCGGGATCGCGACCCAGTCGGTCGTCGAGCGGCGGATGGCCGCCGCGGGCGAGCCCGACCGGCACACGATCGGCCGCGCGGCGTTCGTCGAGAAGGTCTGGGAGTGGAAGGCCGAGTCCGGCGGCTCGATCCTGGGGCAGATGGAGCGCCTCGGGGACGGCGTCGACTGGTCCCGCGAGCGCTTCACCCTCGACGAGGGGCTGTCGCGCGCCGTCGCCACCGTCTTCAAGAAGATGTTCGACGACGGGCTGATCTACCGGGCCGAGCGCCTGGTCAACTGGTCCCCGGCGCTGCGCTCGGCGATCTCGGACATCGAGGTCGACCACATCGAGACCGAGGGCGAGCTCGTCTCGATGCGCTACGGCTCCCTCACCGACCCCGCCCGCTCCGTCGTCGTCGCGACCACCCGCGTCGAGACGATGCTGGGCGACACCGCGGTCGCCGTCCACCCCGACGACGAGCGCTACGCCGCACTGGTCGGCACCGAGATCGAGATGCCGATCACCGGGCGGATGATCCCGGTCGTCGCCGACGACTACGTCGACCCCGAGTTCGGCTCCGGCGCCGTCAAGATCACCCCGGCGCACGACCCGAACGACTTCGAGGTCGGCCGCCGGCACGACCTGCCGATGCCGACGATCATGGACGAGGCCGGCACCATCGCCGGGACCGGCACCCGCTTCGACGGCATGGACCGGTTCACCGCGCGCGAGGCCATCCGCGAGGAGCTGCGCGCCCAGGGCCGGATCGTCGCCGAGAAGCGCCCCTACCTGCACTCGGTCGGGCACGACTCGCGCACCGGGGTGCCGATCGAGCCGCGGCTGAGCCTCCAGTGGTTCGTGCGCGTCGAGCCGCTGGCCCGGTCCGCGGGCGACGCCGTCCGCTCCGGCGAGACCGTCCTGCACCCGAAGGAGCAGGCCAAGCGGTACTTCGACTGGGTCGACAACATGCACGACTGGACGATCAGCCGTCAGCTGTGGTGGGGGCACCGCATCCCGGTCTGGTACGGCCCGGACGGCGAGGTCGTCTGCGTCGGGCCGGACGAGCAGCCGCCGTCGGGCGAGGGCTGGCGTCAGGACCCCGACGTCCTGGACACCTGGTTCTCCTCCGGGCTGTGGCCGTTCTCCACGCTCGGCTGGCCGGACGAGACCCCGGACCTGGAGCGCTACTACCCGAACTCGGTCCTGGTCACCGGCTACGACATCCTGTTCTTCTGGGTCGTCCGGATGATGATGTTCGGGACCTACGTGATGGGGAAGGCCCCGTTCCGCGACGTCTACCTGCACGGGCTCATCCGCGACGAGCACGGCAAGAAGATGTCGAAGTCCAAGGGCAACGTCATCGACCCGCTGGCGCTGATCGACTCCTACGGAGCGGACGCGCTGCGGTTCACCATCGCCCGCGGCTCCAACCCCGGCACCGACATGTCGCTGTCGGAGGAGTGGGTCGCCGGATCCCGGAACTTCACCACGAAGCTCTGGAACATCACCCGGTTCGCCCTGGCCAAGGGCGCCGACGCGAGCCTGCCGCTGCCCGCGGACGCCGACCGCACCGACGCCGACCGCTGGATCCTGGGCCGGCTCGCCGAGGTCCGCGCGCAGACCGACGAGCTGCTCGACGGCTACCAGTTCGCGAAGGCGACCGAGGGGCTCTACCACTTCGCGTGGGACGAACTGGCCGACTGGTACGTCGAACTGTGCAAGACCCAGCTCGACGACCCGGCGACCGAGCCGGGCACCCGGGCGGTCCTCGGGCACGTCCTCGACGCGCTGCTGCGGATGCTGCACCCGATCGCGCCGTTCGTCACCGAGGCGCTGTGGACCGCGCTGACCGGCGGCGAGACCGTCGTGACCGCGGCCTGGCCGACGGCCGAGGGCACCGGCGCGCCGGTCGACGCGGCCGCCACGGCCCGGGTCACCGACGCGCAGAAGGTCATCACCGAGGTCCGCCGGTTCCGCACCGAGCAGGGGCTGCCCGACCGCAAGGCCGTCGCCGCCCGCCTGACCGGCCTCGGCGACGCCGGGCTGGCCGCGCACGAGCGCGCGCTGCGCTTCCTCAACCGCCTCGACCCGGCCGGTGACGACTTCGCCGCCACCGCGAGCTTCGAGGTCGCCACCTCCGGCGGTCCGGTCACCGTCGAGCTGGACACCTCGGGGGCGATCGACGTCGCCGCCGAGCGGGCCCGGCTCGGCAAGGACCTCGCCGTCGCCGAGAAGGAGCGCGACCAGGCGGACCGGAAGCTGACCAACCCGAAGTTCACCGAGAAGGCGCCGGCCGAGGTCGTCGACGGGATCCGTGCCCGGCACGCGACCGCCGTCGCCGACATCGACCGCATCACCGCGCGGCTCGCCGCGCTCCCGGAGGCCTGATCCCGCCGTGGCGAAGGAGTACGACGAGTTCGACGACTTCACCGAGGCCGACTCGCCGACCTACGGCGGCGACCGGTGGGCCGAGGGCGGGTTCGGCGACTCGCCCGACGGTGGGCCGTCCGGCGGCGACGCCGAGCAGGAGCAGGACGACGAGCCCGGTGGCGAGGACCGCTCCGACGCCCCCGAGGCGCCCGCCGCGGCACCGGAGGACACCCAGGAGGCCCTGATCGCGGCCGTCCTGGACGAGATCCGCGGCGGGGGAGACCCCGACGTCGTCCCGGCCCAGTCCACGGTGACCGGCTACGCCGAGTTCCTCGCCGTCGACGCGGCGCTGGACCGGCGCTGGCCCGAGTCGGTGATGGAGCCGTCGCTGGAGCGGATGCAGGCCCTGTGCGACGCCCTCGGCGACCCGCAGCGCGGCTACCCGGTCGTGCACCTGACCGGCACCAACGGCAAGACCTCGACCTCCCGGATGGTCGACGCGCTGCTCACCGAGATCGGGCTGCGGACCGGGCGCTACACCAGCCCGCACCTGCAGCGCGCCACCGAGCGGATCAACCTCGACAACCGGCCGATCACGCCCGAGCGCTACGTCGCGGCCTACCGCGAGGTGGAGCCGCTGGTCGAGCTCGTCGACGCGAAGCGGGGCGAGGCGCCGGCGCTGAGCAAGTTCGAGGTGCTCACCGGGATGGCCTTCGCCGCGTTCTCCGACGCCCCGGTCGAGGCCGCGGTGATCGAGGTCGGGCTCGGCGGGCGCTGGGACGCCACCAACGTCGCCGACGCGCACGTCGCCGTCGTCCTGCCGGTGGGGCTCGACCACGCCGAGTACCTCGGCGACGACATCACCGACATCGCTTGCGAGAAGGCCGGGATCATCAAGGAGGGCTCCGTCGCCGTCCTCGCCGCGCAGGACCGGAAGGTCGCCGAGATCCTGCTGGCCCGTTGCGCCGAGGTCGACGCGCAGGTCGCGCGGGAGGGCGCCGAGTTCGGCGTCGTCTCCCGCGAGATCGCCGTCGGCGGGCAGCGCCTGGAGCTGCAGGGCCTGTCCGGCCGCTACGACGAGATCTTCCTGCCGCTGCACGGCGAGCACCAGGCGTCGAACGCGGCGGTCGCGCTGGCCGCGGCCGAGGCGCTCGTCGGCGCCGGCACCGCGCAGGCCCTCGACCCCGACGCGGTCCGCGCCGCGTTCGCCTCGGTCCGCTCACCCGGGCGGCTCGAGCCCGTCGAGGGCGGGCCGGACCGGCCGACCGTGCTGCTCGACGCCGCGCACAACCCGGCCGGGGCGACGGCGCTGGCCGCCGCGCTCGGCACCGAGTTCCGCTTCACCCGGCTGGTCGGCGTGATCGGGGTGCTGGAGGGCAAGGACGCCCGCGGCATCCTGGAGGCGCTGCAGCCGGCGCTGCACGAGGTCGTCGTCACCACCAACTCCTCGCCGCGCGCCATGGACCCCGACGCGCTCGGTGCGCTCGCGGCCGAGGTGTTCGGCTCCGAGCGGGTCAGCGTCGAGCCGTCGCTGGCCGAGGCCGTCGAGCAGGCCCGCGAGATCGCCGAGGAGGCGGGCGGGTCCGGGGTCGGCGTCGTCGTCACCGGGTCGGTCGTCACCGTCGGCGAGGCGCGGGCGCTGTTCGGGAAGGAACCGGAGTGAGCGACGTGCCGGGTGTGCCCGAGGGTGTGCGGCCGCCGCCCACCGACCCCATGAAGGGCGCCCGCGGGGTGTTCGCCGCGACGCTGATCCTGGAGGCGATCGTCGTCCTCCTGGCGCTGCTGGTGCTCCCACGCTTCGGCACCGGGTCGACCGCGCTCGGCTTCGGGGTGGTGGCGGGCATCGCCGTCGCCATGATCCTGGCGTCCGGGGTGCAGCGGCGGCCGTGGGGGCTCACCGCGGCGCTGGTGCTGCAGGTGGCGCTGCTCGTCGCGGCGCTGGTGTTCCTGTCGTCGCTGGTCGTGGTCGCGGTGGTGTTCATCCTCGTGTGGGCGGTCCTGGTCTGGATGCGGCGCGAGGTGGCCCGGCGGATGGCGGCGGGGACGCTGCCGTCGCAGCAGCAGGACTGAGCCCGGCGGTATCACTTCCGGTATCGTCTTCGGTCGTGGCCATGACCCTCCGCCTGACCGATGACGAGTCCGACGCCCTCCGCGCCCGGGCGGAGGCGGAGGGACGCTCCATGCAGGAGGTGGCGCGGTCCGCGGTCCGGGAGTACGTCGCCCGCCACGACCACGACGCCGACGTCGACCGCGCAGCCGCATGGGTCACCACGAACTTCCGGGAGGCCCTCGACCGGCTCGGCCAGGCGTGACCCGGTACCTCTCCCTGGCCGACGTCCTGCGGTTCGCCCCGGACGCACTCGGCCAGGAGCCGGTGGTCCGCGACTTCGGTCTGCTCGAGTCCGCGCTGGCCCGGCCGGCGACCGTGCTGTTCGGCCGAGACGCCTATCCGACCGTCCACCTCAAGGCGGCCGCGCTGCTCCAGAGCATCTGCGGCAACCACGCCCTGGTGGACGGCAACGAGCGGCTGGCCTGGGCGACGACGGCGGTGTTCCTGGTACTGAACGGGCATCAGCCGCGGGTCGACCAGGACGCCGTGTTCACGTTGGTGGTCTCGGTGTCCGAGGGCGGTCTGCATGACCTTCCCGGGATCGCCGCCGCGCTGGCGGAGCTCACCGACGAGCCGGAGCCGCCGTCCTGACGGTGGGTGCCGGACCACCACCGGGTCGTCGCTACCCTGTCGCGCGTGACTGAACGCACTCTCGTCCTGGTCAAGCCCGACGGCGTCGCACGCAAGCTCGTCGGTGAGGTCGTCTCGCGCATCGAGCGCAAGGGCCTCGGTCTCGTGGCCCTCGACCTGCGCACGGTGGACCGTGAGCTGGCCGCCCAGCACTACGCCGAGCACGACGGCAAGCCCTTCTTCGAGGAGCTGCTGTCGTTCATCACCTCCGGCCCGGTCCTGGCCGCGGTCGTCGAGGGTCCCCGCGCCATCGCCGCCTGGCGGCAGATCGCCGGCGGCACCGACCCGGTGGAGAAGGCCACCCCCGGCAGCATCCGTGGCGACCTCGCCCTGGAGACCGGTTCCAACCTGGTGCACGGCTCGGACTCCCCGGAGTCGGCCGACCGGGAGATCAAGCTCTGGTTCCCGAACCTGTGACCGCAGGCGTCCCGGCCGTCCGCCGGGTCGTCGACCCCCACCCCGGCGCCGCCGCCGCGCTCGGCGACCTCTGGATCGCCGTGACCGAGGCCGGCGGCGCCGTGGACTTCGTGCCCGGCGCCGACCCGGACGAGGTCCGCGCACTGGCGGTCGAGACCGTCGACGCCGCCCGGTCCGGCGCGTCCCGGATGCTCGTGCTGGGGGAGGAGACCGCCCCGCTGGGCACGGTCTTCCTGGTCCCGAACACCGGCATCGCCGCGCACCGCGCCGACGTGCAGCGCCTCATGGTCCGCCCGGACCTGCAGGGACGTGGTCTCGGCACGGTCCTGCTCGACGCCGCCGTCGCGCACGCCCGGGAGATGGGCCTGGCGATGCTGACCCTCGGCGCCCGCGGCGGCACCCCGCTGCCCGCGTTCTACGCCGCACGCGGCTTCGTCGAGTACGGCAGGCTGCCCGACGGGGTGCTGCTCTCCCCGCAGGACGCCCGCGACGTCCACCTGTTCTACCTGCCGCTCGGCTGACCCCGGCCCGCGGGAAGATCCATCACCCCCGACGGCCGGATGGCAGAGGCCGCCCCCGCGGTCCACCATGTGGGCCATGACCGTGCTCACCCCGCGCCCGACGACCGCGGACCTGGTCCGTGGGGTCGTCGTGGCGGTCCTGGCGATCCTGCAGGTAGTCGTGTCCGCGTTCGGGGGGTCGGGGGTCGGCGCCGTCGCGCGCGATTACGACACCCCGCTGCTGGCCGCGGGCTGGGCGTTCTCGATCTGGGGCCTGATCTACCTGGGCGTGCTGGTCTACGCCGGCTACGCCCTGCTGCCCGGCCAGCGCGGCCGTGAGGTGCACCGCCGCGTCGGCTGGTGGGTCGCGGCGACCGCGGTGCTCAACCCGCTGTGGATCGCGGCCTTCTCGAACCGGTGGGTGGTCACCGCCGAGGTGCTGCTGGTCCTGCTCGTCGTCGCGCTCGGTGTCGTCTACGGACGGCTGTCCCGCAGCGTCGCCGACGGCTGGGCGGAGCGGCTGGCGATGCGGCTGCCGCTGGCGATCTACCTCGGCTGGTCCTCGGCCGCGCTGGTGCTGGGCCTGATGGCGGCCGGTGTCGCGGTCGGGCTGCCGTCCGACGGGGTGCTCCCGCAGGTCGCGGCCATCCTGCTGCTCGTGATCCTCACCGCGGTCGTGCTGTCGGTCGTCGGCTCCACCGCCGGGTTCGCGGGCTTCGCCGGGGCGCTGTGCTGGGCGCTGCTCGGCATCGTGGCCAACGACCGGCCGATCGCCGTCACCGTCGTCGCGACGGTCGCGGCGGGGGTGATCGCGGTGCAGGCGGTGCGCCGGATCACGCGGTCGGTCCAGCCCGCCCGGCTCGCCCTGGGCTGAGCCCCGCGGCCGAGGGGAAACCCGCACCGGGACGTCGGTCCCGCTTGCTACGGTCGCACCGGCAGGAGCAGCGGTACCAGGGAGGCCCGGCATGATCACCGGAAGCATCGTCGCGATCGTGACCCCGATGCACGACAGCGGCGAGGTCGACCACGACGCCCTCGGCGAGCTCGTCGAGCGGCAGGTCGACGCGGGCACCGCCGCGATCGTCTCGGTCGGCACGACCGGCGAGTCGTCCACGCTGTCGGTGCTCGAGCACACCGAGGTCATGCGGCGCACCATCGAGGTCGCGAACGGCCGGGTCCCGGTCATCGCCGGCACCGGCGCGAACTCCACCGACGAGGCGATCCACCTGACCCGCGCCGCGCGGGCGGCCGGCGCCGACGGCGCGCTGCTCGTGACGCCGTACTACAACAAGCCTCCGCAGGAGGGCCTCTACCAGCACTTCAGGCGGATCGCCGAGACCGTCGACATCCCGCAGTACCTCTACAACGTCCCGGGCCGCACGGCCTGCGACATGCTGCCGTCGACGGTGGCCCGGCTGGCGGAGATCCCCAACATCGTCGGCCTCAAGGAGGCCAAGGGCGACCTGGACCGGGTCCGTGAGCTCGTCGCGCTGGGCCTGGACGACTTCGCGCTGTACTCCGGGGACGACGGCACCGCCCGCGCGTCGATGCTCGCCGGGTTCCACGGCGACATCTCGGTCACCGCGAACGTCGCCCCGGAGACGATGGCCCGGATGTGCAAGGCCGCCGTCGCCGGTGACGCCGAGACCGCCTCCGCGCTCGACGCCGACCTCGCGGGCCTGCACGCGGCGCTGTTCTCCGAGCCGAACCCGATCCCGGTGAAGTGGGCGCTGGCCGAGCTGGGGCTCATGCCCGGCGGGATCCGGCTGCCGCTGGTGCCGCTGGACGAGTGGCACCACGAGGACGTCCGCGCCGCGCTGCGGGCCGCGGGCCTGCTGAGCTGAGCGGGTCGTGACAACATGAGGGAGCCCCAGGGCGCATGCGGAGGCAGAGGCGCACCTGGGGTTTTCGGCATTGGCGATAGCAGTGCCAGGTGGAGAACGACGAAGTCGTCGATCGGGCGGAGTGGCTGGTCTCGGACGCCCGATTCGCTGGTTACCTCCGGGCAGCCGAGTACGAGCGTTCGGTCGCGGTGGAGCTGTACCAGTGCGATGTCGCTCTCGGCGCGGCCTGCTTCGAGGCGTTCCACCATGTCGAGATCGTCGTGCGGATCGCGATGGACCGGCAACTCGCCCTCCACGTCCCGAGCACCGTTCGTCGTTGGGATCAGCTCGAGTGGAGCGAGGCCGAAGCGACGAGACCGGAGCGCGGCGACAGCGAAGATCGACGGCTGGCCGAGATCATGCGAGCCGGGCTCCGGCAGCGCGAACAGCCCGGTCGTCGTCAGGTCTTCGACCTGACTCGGCCCGGGCACCTCGATCACAGGGCACTGTCGGGAGCCGTTCCCCACCTTGCGCGCGGCCGAGGCTCGGCGTTCGTGCAACGACAGCGTTACACGTCGTCGGCTCAGCTGATGCGTGCGGAATCGACGACGGACCTCTGAGTCAGTGGCCGTCGCCGGGGGTGGCGGTTCCCGCGCTACTGGTCCGCACGTTGCGCACGATGTCGCGGCCGAAGGTGACGTCGACCCGCTCGGCCACGGCCAGCTCCAGCACGGCGATCATGACCTCGCCGGAGATGCGGCGCATCCGCTCGATCGTCTCGTAGACGCGCGGCCACTGGTCGTCGGGACGCCCCTCGGCGTCGAAGGGCTGCCAGATCTCGCCGAGGAACAGGTCGACGTAGAGCCGGGCGACGGCGTCGGCGTGCTTGCGCAGCTGCTCCACGACGTCGAGCGAGCGGGTGATCGGGATGCCGAGACCGGTCAGCTCGGCCGCGGCGTTCATCAGCCGCGGGCTGATCTCCTCGTAGGTGTCGTCTCCCAGCTCGCGCAACAGGCCCATCTTGACCCCGCGCCGCGCGACGCCGGTGTCGGTGGTCTCGTAGCGCTGGGCGAGCTCGGCGAGGTGCACGATCTGCCGGTCCTCGGGCGCGAACAGCGCGCGGACGGTCCGGATGAACTGCACGACCTGCTCGGTGGAGCCGCCGGTGGTGTCGAGCAGCTTCTTGATCGTGTCGAGCTTGACGCCCTCGTCCTGCAGGTCCTGGATCAGCTCCAGGCGCGCCGCGTGGCCGGGGCCGTAGTAGCCCGTCCGGGCCCTGACCTGCGGCGGGGGCAGCAGCCCGCGGGACTGGTAGGCACGGATGTTGCGCACCGTGACACCGCTGGACCGCGCCAGCTCGTCGATGGTGCGCCAGTCCTCCGTGTCCGGGTCCTCGACCATGACACGGACGATAGCAGGTGAGCATGTGACACAGGATTCTGAGCAGCCCGGTTGCTATGTGACATCAACTCGTGCAGAGTTCATGTCATGTTCCGATCCGCTCCTGGCACGACCTTCCGACGCCGGGGCCTGCTGGCCGCCGCGAGCGCGCTCACGACCCCGCTGCTGCCCGAGGACTTCCTGACGCTGGTCGACCCGCTCTGGTCGACCACGTCGCTGCGCGGCCGGGTCGTCGCCCGTCGCCGCGAGACCGGCCGTGCGGTCTCGGTGACCGTCGAGCCCGGGCGCGCCTGGGCCGGGCACCGCGCCGGCCAGTACGTCGGCATCGGCGTCGAGGTCGACGGTGTCCGGCTCACCCGGAGCTACTCGCTGACCTCCCCGGAGGACGCCGAGCACCTCACGGTGACCGTGCAGGAGGTCGACGGCGGCGCCGTGTCGCCGACCCTGGTCCGCGACCTGCCGATCGGCACGATCGTCGAGCTCGACCAGGCGGCGGGCGGGTTCGTCCTGCCCGACCGGCTGCCGGAGAAGCTGCTGTTCGTCACCGCGGGCAGCGGCATCACCCCGGTGATGGGCATGCTGCGCACGCTCGACCGCGCCGGGACGATGCCCGACGTCGTGCTCGTGCACGGCGCCCGCACGTCGGAGGACACGATCTTCCGCGCCGAGCTGGCCGGCCTGGCCGCGCGGCACCCGTCGCTGCGGGTCGTGCTGCGCCACAGCGCCGTCTCCGGGCGGCTCGACCCCACGACCCTCGACGCCGCCGTCGCCGACCGGGCGGACCGCGCCGTGTACGCCTGCGGTCCCGACGGCCTGCTCGACGCCCTGGAGGGGGCCTGGGACGGCGTCGTGGCCGAACGCTTCACCCCGCCGGCCCGCGCCACCGAGGGCACCGGCGGCACCGTCGACCTCGGCGGCGGCGACGTCGTCGTCGAGTCCGGCCAGAGCCTCCTCGAGGCCGGGGAGGCCGCCGGGAAGCTCATGCCCAGCGGCTGCCGGATGGGCATCTGCTTCGGCTGCGTGCTGCCGCTGCGCGAGGGCCGGGTGCGCGACCTGCGCACCGGCGAGGCGCACGGCGAGCCCGGCGACCTGGTGCAGACCTGCGTCAACTCCGCGTGCGGGCCCGCCCGCATCGACCTTCCCTGAACCGTTCGTCCGCTCCGACCCTGGAGGTCCTCATGACCGCCGTCCTGGAGAACCCCGCCCGCACCGAGCCCGGCCCGGAGGAGACCGGCCGCGAGCAGCACCCGCGGCGCCCGGTGCTGGAGCTGGTGCCGTCGTCGCGCCGCGAGGACGTGGCCGCCACGACCGATCTCACCGCCGAGCAGATCGAGGAGCTCGGCCGCCGCCTCGACGCGATCCGCGACCGCGTCCTCGCCGAGCGCGGCGCGTCCGACGCCGAGTACATCCGCGGCGTCATCCGCAAGCAGCGTGCCCTGGAGATCGGCGGCCGCGCGCTGCTGTTCGCCGGCGTCCTGCCCCCGGCCTGGATCGCCGGGACCGCCATGCTCTCGATCGCCAAGATCCTCGAGAACATGGAGATCGGGCACAACGTCATGCACGGCCAGTGGGACTGGATCCGCGACCCGAAGATCCACTCGTCGACCTGGGAGTGGGACAACGTCTCGTCCTCGGCGGAGTGGAAGCACTCGCACAACTACCTGCACCACACCTACACCAACGTCGTCGGCAAGGACCGCGACGTGGGCTACGGGATCCTGCGCCTGTCCGAGGAGCAGCGGTGGACGCCGTACCACCTCGGCAACCCGCTCTACAACTTCCTGCTCAGCCTGTTCTTCGAGTACGGCGTCGCGCTGCACGACCTCGAGGTCGAGAAGGTCGTGGCGGGGGAGAAGCCGCTGAGCCGGGTGTGGCAGCAGATCAAGTCGATCGGCCGCAAGACCGGCCGCCAGATCCTCAAGGACTACGTCGCGTTCCCCGCGCTGGCCGGACCGTTCTTCCTGCCGGTGCTCGCGGGCAACCTCACCGCGAACCTGGTGCGCAACGTCTGGTCGCACGCGGTCATCTTCTGCGGGCACTTCCCGACCGGGGCGGTGCAGTTCAGCGAGGAGCAGCTGGAGGACGAGAGCCGCGGCGAGTGGTACGTCCGCCAGCTGCTGGGTTCGGCGAACCTCGAGGGCGGTCGCTTCTTCCACCTGATGACCGGCCAGCTGTCGTTCCAGATCGAGCACCACCTGTTCCCGGACCTGCCCAGCAACCGCTACGCCGAGATCGCCCCCGAGGTGCGGGAGCTGTGCCGGGAGTACGGGCTGGAGTACACGACCGGGCCGCTGTGGACGCAGTACATGCAGGTCCTGGGCACGATCAACCGTCTGGCCCTCCCGAACGGGAAGCGCTGATAGTTTCCACGGGTGTCCGATCCGTCCGGATCGGCGGAGCGGGGGCAACCGTGCGGCACCTGGTGGGGATCGTGGTCGGGATCGTGGGGACGGTGGTGGCGCTCGCCGTCGCGGGTGCCGGGATGGGCATCGCCTACGAGGGCATGATGCGGATGGACCTCGACCGGGTCCCCTCCGGGTCCGGCCTGCTGCTCGCCGGTGGGCTGCTGCTGGGCGGGGTGGCCCTCGCCGCCCGGCTGTCCCCGGCGGCGCCGCTGACCGCGGCCGTCCTGCTCGCGTCGGCCTCGGCCTGGACGCTGTTCGACCCGCAGGCGCCGTTCGCGCTGGGTCGCGGGCTCGGCTACCTGCTGGGCCTGCAGTACGGGATGCTGCTGGCCGGGCTGCTCGCCGTGGCGGCGTTCGTCGTCCCGCGGCGGCGGGCCGAACCCGGCCCGCCGCCGTCGTGGGCGCACGGCCCGGCGTCGGGGCCGGTCGTCCACTGACCGGCCCGTCACCGGACCGGGACGTCGCCGTCGGTCACGACGACGTCGAACCCGACCACCGGAGGCTCGTCGCACGACCCGTACCCGGCCCTCGGCGTGGACCGGCGGCTCGTCGCCCTGTCCCCGACGACGCCACGCGCGCCGCCCGCACCGCCGGGGAAGGCCGGTGGGACCCGCTCAGCCCGCGACGCCCGAGGACAGCGACAGCACCGGCACCGTCCCGTTCAGCGCGAAGGCCCCGACCACCTGCTGCTTGTAGACGATCGGGTTGTGCACGGCGAGGGTGCGCGCGTTGCGCCAGTGCCGGTCCAGCGCCCGGTCGACGTCGACGGTCGACGCGCCGCCGACCTCGAACAGCTCCGAGGTCGCGTCCAGCACCAGCTGCGGCACCGTCGACTGGGCCCGGTACACGTCGAGCTCGGCGGCCGGGCCGTGGCCGGGCTCGGACAGCGCCCGCTCCAGCGAGGCGGCCGCGGCGTCGACGACGGCGGCGACGGTGAACGCGGCCGCGTCGACCTTCCCGACGACCTGCTGCACCAGCGGGTCGTCCCTGGGCAGGTCGGCGTTGCCGTAGGGCCAGTTGCGGCGCCGGTCGCGGACGTAGGCGGCGGCGTCGTCGGCGGCGCGACGGGCGATCCCGGCCAGCGCCGCCAGCTGCACCAGCTGCAGGAACCCCTGCCGGAACGGCTGGTGGACCTCGGTCGGCGCGGGCCGTACCTGGGCGGGGTCGACCTCGACCGCGGTGAACCGGGTCGTGCCGCTGGCGGTCAGCTTCTGCCCGAACCCGCGCCAGTCGTCGACCCGCTCGACCCCCGGCGCGGTGGTCTCCACCAGCACGGTCACCCGCGCGCCGTGCTCGTCGAGGGCGACGACGTCGACGAGATCGGCGTAGAGCGTGCCGGTGCAGTAGAACTTCTCGCCGTCGAGCAGCAGCCGGTCCCCCTCGCGGCGCAGCAGCGTGGTCGAGGAGTTGCGCACGACCCCGCCGCGCTCGGAGATCGCGTTGCGACCAGCCGCCCGGCCGCGATCCGCGCGACCCGTTCCTTCAGCACCGGGTCCCCGGCGGCGGCACCGGCCGACCACAGCTCGGCGAACAGCAGGTGCGTGCGCAGCGCCTGCGGGACGTTCGAGTCCGCCGCGCCCAGCTCGACGAGCAGCGCGAACAGCTGGCGCAGCGAGGCCCCCGCGCCGCCGGCCTCCACCGACAGCCGGACCGCGCCGAACCCGGCGTCGCGCAGGGCGGCGACCTCGGCGTCGGGCAGCCTGCGGGTCAGCTCGCGCTCCACCGCGCCGGCGGCGATCTCGTCGAACAGCGGGCGGAACCGGGCGTGCAGCTCGGCGTCGGTCACGGGCACGGGGGTCTCCTGGGAGTTCGGGGACGCGCGTGGGGAGCAGGTCGGCGCAAGCGTAGGTGCCCGGCGCGCCCGTCCGCCGTGACCCGTGCCTCAGCGGGCGTGCGCGCGGGCGGCGCTCCGCACGATCCCCTCGACGAGCTCCGGCCACACCCGCCCGCCGGGTCGGACACGACCCGCCGGTTCGCCCCGAACGGACGTGGCTACCCTGGTGCAGCGTGGCACCCACCTCCGTCTTCCCCGCCCTGGAGCCGATCCTGCCCCGCGTCGCCAAGCCGGTGCAGTACGTCGGCGGTGAGGGGAACTCGCAGGTCAAGCCGTGGGACTCCGCGGCCGTCCGCTGGGCACTGCTCTATCCGGACGCCTACGAGGTCGGCCTGCCCAACCAGGGCGTCCAGATCCTGTACGAGGTCCTCAACGAGCGCGCCGACGCGCTGGCCGAGCGCTGTTACGCCGTCTGGCCGGATCTCGAGGCGCTGATGCGCGAGGCGGGGGTGCCGGCGTTCACCGTCGACGCCCACCACGCGGTCGGCGACTTCGACGTCCTCGGCGTCTCGTTCTCCACCGAGCTCGGCTACACCAACCTGCTCACCACGCTCGACCTGGCGGGGATCCCGCTGCACGCCCGCGACCGCGACGAGACCCACCCGGTCGTCGTCGCCGGCGGGCACGCGGCGTTCAACCCGGAGCCGGTCGCGGACTTCGTCGACGTCGCCGCGCTCGGCGACGGCGAGGAGGTCGTCGGGGACATCACCGACGTCGTGCGCGACTGGAAGGACGAGGGACGCCCGGGCGGGCGCCGGGAGCTGCTGCTGCGGCTGTCGTCGACGCCGGGCTGCTACGTGCCCTCCCTCTACGACGTGACCTACGCCGACGACGGCCACATCGCCGCGGTGACCCCGGCCGACGAGCGGGTCCCCGCGAGCGTCCAGAAGCGCACCACGATCGAGCTGGACGACTGGCCGTACCCGAAGAAGCCGTTGGTCCCGCTGGCCGAGACCGTGCACGAGCGGGCCAGCGTCGAGATCTTCCGCGGCTGCACCCGCGGCTGCCGGTTCTGCCAGGCCGGGATGATCACCCGCCCGGTGCGGGAGCGCTCGCTGCAGGGCGTCGGGGAGATGGTCGACGCCGCGGTGCGCGCGTCGGGCTTCGACGAGGTCGGGCTGCTGTCGTTGTCGAGCGCCGACCACTCTGAGATCGCCGAGATCACCAAGGGCCTCGCCGACCGCTACGAGGGCACCAACACCTCGCTGTCGCTGCCCAGCACCCGGGTCGACGCGTTCAACATCGACCTGGCCAACGAGATCTCCCGCAACGGCCGCCGCTCCGGGCTGACCTTCGCCCCCGAGGGCGGCTCCGAGCGCATCCGCCGCGTGATCAACAAGATGGTCTCCGAGGACGACCTCATCCGGACCTGCGCCGAGGCGTTCTCCCAGGGCTGGCGGCAGGTGAAGCTGTACTTCATGTGCGGGCTGCCCACCGAGACCGACGAGGACGTGCTGGAGATCGCCGGGATGGCCTACCGGGTCATCGAGGCCGGGCGCAGGGCGTCCGGGCGCAACGACGTCCGCTGCACCATCTCGATCGGCGGGTTCGTGCCGAAGCCGCACACCCCGTTCCAGTGGGCGGCGCAGTGCCACCCCGAGGTCGTCGACTCGCGGCTGCGCAAGCTGCGTGAGGCCGTCAACGCCGACCGGAAGATCGGCCGCAACATCGGCATGCGCTACCACGACGGCGAGCCCTCGCTGATCGAGGGACTGCTCGCCCGCGGCGACCGCCGGGTCGGCGCCGTCATCGAGAAGGTCTGGCGCGACGGCGGCCGGTTCGACGGCTGGTCCGAGCACTTCTCCTACCGCCGCTGGGTCGACTCCGCCGCCGAGGCCCTGGAACCGCAGGGGGTGTCGCTGGACTGGTTCACCACCCGCGAGCGCGACGCCGACGAGATCCTGCCCTGGGACCACCTCGACTCCGGCCTGGAGCGCGACTGGCTCTGGGAGGACTGGCAGGACGCGCTCGACGGCCGCGAGCAGGACGACTGCCGCTGGACGCCCTGCTTCGACTGCGGCGTGTGCCCGTCCACCGGCACCGACATCGAGGTCGGCCCCAGCGGGACCACCCTGCTGCCGCTGACCGTGGTCAACCCGACGGCCTCGGCCGCGGGGTCGCTCGGGGGCGCACGCCCGGGTGACTGAGAACGGACTGTCCTCGATCCCGGACCCGGCCGTCGCCGACGCCGACGGGTCCTCCTGGGAGTACGGCGGCAGGCACCTGCGGGTCCGGGTCGCCGACGAGCGCGACGTCGCCGCGCTCGCCCGGCTGCGCCGCCTCTGGCTGGAGGAGCGCGCCGGGAGGCCGGTCGAGGACCCGTCGTTCGCCGAGGCGTTCGCCGCCTGGTGGCGGGTCGAGCAGCCGCGCCGGGCGTTCTGGGTGGCCGAGGCGGGCAGCGACCGCGCCGGGTGGACCCCGGTCGGGTCGATCAACGTGCTGGAGACCGTGCAGATGCCCCGCCCCGGGGGCCGCGGCACGCGCACCGGGCAGGTCGGGAACGCCTTCGTCCTCGCCGCCTTCACCGAGGCGGGCGTGCCGCGGGTGCTGCTCACGGCCGTCGTCGCGCACGCCAGGGCCCGCGGGTACCGGCGGCTGATGCTGGCCCCGACCGCGGGCAGCGCCGCGTTCTACCGGCGTGCCGGGTTCCGGCCCGCCGGGGACGCGCTGCTGGTGCTGGAGCAGTAGGACCCCGCGTCCTGCAGCCGTCGCCCGGCCCGCGCCAGGTCGACCCGTCGGCCGTGCAGCCAGGCGGCGAACTCCGGCACGTCCGGCTCGCAGCCCTCCAGCAGCGGCAGCGTCGCCTCGCCGACGGGCCAGCGGCGGGGTCGGTGCCCGGCCAGGACGTCGAGCACGTCCACGACCGTCCCCGCGCCGGGCTCGGCGCGCAGCGGGTCCCCGCCGATCCGGACAGCGCCCCCGGTGGCGCGGCGTGCCCGGCTCAGCGTCCAACGCAGCGCCGCCCCCGGGTCCTCCGCGTCGGGGAACAGCAGCCGGACGACGCGGCAGCGGGGGACCGGCCCGCTGCTGCACAGCACGAGCGCCAGCAGCGCCCACGGCTTGCGCCCCCGGACCGGCGCGGCGGCGGAGGCGCACGGCGGCCCGAGCAGCCGGACGACGGTCACGTCGCGCCTCCCTCCCCGGGGACGGCCAGGATGGCACCGCCGCCGCGGCGTGGGACCCGCCGTTCGGCCCCTCCTCTCAGATCCGCACGGCGGTGACCAGGAGGTACTCGGAGTCCCAGTGGTCACCGGAGCGGGTGGCGGCCAGGAAGTCGGCGAACGCGGCGTCCAGCTCCGCGGTCCGCCCCGGGTCGTCGGCGAGCCGGGCGTAGGCGGTGACGATCGGACCGTAGCGCTGCTTCCACCAGTCCCGGAACCCGCTGGGGGAGTCGGTCACGGCGAACCGGACGGACCCCCGGTCGGCCCGCAGGTCGCGGACCCCGTCGCCGAGCAGCGCGCGCACGTGCTCCTCGTCGCCCCAGCGCGCCGGCGGTGCCGCCCCGGGCGGCGGGGCGGGCACGAACGGCCGCAGCACGCCGAACATCCGGCCGACGAAGCCCTCGGGGGTCCAGGCGAGCAGCCCGATCCGCCCGCCCGGCCGGCAGACCCGCAGCAGCTCGGCGGCGGCGCGCTCGTGGAACGGCGCGAACATCACCCCGACGCAGGACAGCACGACGTCGAAGCCGGCGTCGGGGAACGGCAGCGCGTGCGCGTCGGCCTCGACCCACTCCAGCCGGGCGCCGCGGTCCCCGGCGAGCCGGGCGCCGGCGACCAGCAGCTCGGGGGTCAGGTCGGAGGCCACGACGTCGGCGCCGCGCAGCGCGGCCGGGATCGCGGCGTTCCCGGTGCCCGCGGCGACGTCGAGGACCCGGTCCCCGGGTGCGACCCCGACGGTGTCGACGAGCACCTCGCCCAGGCCGGGGATGAGGTCGGCGGCGACGGCCGGGTAGTCGCCTGCCGCCCACACCGCACGGTGGGCCGCGCCGAGCGCGGCGAGGTCGGGGACGGTGGTCATGGGGTGCTCCTCCCGATCGGTCCGGACGCCGGCGAGGATGCGCGCGGGCCGTGTGCCGGACCGTGTGCACGTCCCTCCTAGACTCCGGGGCATGGCGCGCGTGAAGGCAGGAGCGGCGGCGAACCCGGCACCCCCGACGGTGCAGCGGGTCCGCCTGCGCTTCGCGAAGCGCGGCCGGCTGCGGTTCCTCTCGCACCGCGACGTGGCCCGCAGCTTCGAACGCGCGGTCCGCCGGGCCGGCGTCCCGGTCTCGCACTCGCACGGCTTCAGCCCGCACCCCCGGCTGTCCTGGGTCGGCGCCGCGCCGACCGGGGCGGCCAGCGAGGCCGAGTACGTCGAGATGGGGCTGACCCGCGAGGTCGACCCGGAGCTGGTCCGGGAGGCCATGGACCGGGCGCTGCCCGACGGGCTCGACGTCGTCGCGGCGGCGGTCGCGGCGCCGCCCGCGCTGGCCGACCGGATCGACGCAGCCCGCTGGCGGCTGGAGATCCGGGGGCTCGACCCCGCCGCGGTGCGGTCCGCGGTCGAGCGGTTCCTCGCCGAGACCTCGGTCGTGGTGACCCGGGTGACCCCGTCCGGGCGCAAGGAGATCGACGTACGCGCCGCCGTCGTGACTCTGTCGGTCGAACCGCAGGTGAACGGCACGCCGGCCGATCATGACCCGTCCGGGGCGGCGGGTTCCCCGGGTTCGGTCACCGACTGTGCGATACTGACGGCGGTCGTACGGCTGACGACACCGACCGTCCGACCCGATGACGTACTGGGCGCGCTCACCGTCGTCGCAGACCTGGCGCCGCCGGTACCGGTGACGGCCACCCGGTTGGCGCAGGGCCTGCTCGACGACGGGGGCGACCTGGTGGATCCGCTCGGTGCGGTCCCGGCGACCCGGGCCCGGTCGGAGGGTTCCTGACACGGACGGCACTTCCCGCCTCCGGTCCGGCGTCGAGCACCATCCCCGAAGACCGGGGAGCGACACCAGATGTGCCGTACCGCGCAACCCGCGCGAGCTGCGGAACGTACGCGCAAGGTCCCTGAGCGGCCGCCTCCGACGTGAGGCGCCCGGGGGCGAAGGAGCTGAATGTCCGTGAACGACGCGCCCGCCGGTAGCACCGGCGGGCTCTCCGAGCTGCCGGAGAAGATGCGGGTCCATGCCCTGGCCAAGCTGCTGGGCACGGCGAGCCGCGATGTCCTGGCGACCCTGGTCGGTCTGGGCCAGGAGGTCCGCAGCGCCCAGTCCAGCATCACCCGTGCGACGGCCGAGCAGGTCGTCGCGGCGCTGCGCCCGGCCGCGGCCGGGGACAGCTCTCCGGAGCCCGCCGCGGAGGCCGAGCCCGCCGCGGCGGAGCCCGCGGCCGACGCGCCGGACGCCGCCGCCGAGGCGTCGGCCGTACTCGACATCGGCTCCGCCGACGCCGGGGATGCGACCACCGAGGTCCCGGCGAGCCCGTTCGACACCGGTTCCGGTGCCGCCCGGGGCGGGTCCGCGCCCGCACTGGCGCCGGTCTTCGCGGTCCCGATGTTCCAGGCCCCCACCGCCCAGGGCGCGGCGCGGACCGCCCCGGCGGCCGCCGAGCCCGCCGGTGACGACGCGGCCGAGCAGTCCGGTGGCGAGGACGGTACCGACGGCGGCCCGCGTCGCGGTCGCAAGAGCCGCCGTCGCAAGGACCGCGACGCCGACACCGCCGCGGCCCCGGTCGCGGACACCGGGGACACCGCCCCGGCCGCCGACGACACCGGCGCCGACGGGTCCACCGACGCCGACGACCGGGGCGACGGCTCCGACGACGACGGCGAGGACGAGAACGGCAACCGCCGTCGTCGCCGCCGGGGTCGTCGTGGCCGCGGCCGCGGCAAGGGCGGCGAGGACTCGGGCGAGGACGGCGACGACTCCGACGACACCGACGACTCCGGCTCGGAGGGCTCCGGCTCCACCGGGTCCGACTCCTCGGACGACGCCGACGACGACGCCGACGACGACTCCGACGAGCAGTCCCCGGGCGGCTCGCGCCGCAGGCGGCGCCGCCGTCGTCGCGGGGGGTCCGACGTCGAGGACCGTTCCGAGGACGACCCGCCCAACACCGTCACCCGGGTCCGCGAGGCCCGCAGCGAGTCCCGCCAGGACTCCGGGTCGTCCTCCGACGACCAGGTCCAGGGCGTGCGCGGCTCCACCCGGCTCGAGGCCAAGCGCCAGCGCCGGCGGGACGGCCGCGACGCGGGCCGCCGTCGTCCGCCGATCCTGTCCGAGTCGGAGTTCCTGGCCCGGCGCGAGTCGGTCGACCGCCAGATGGTGATCCGCCAGCGCTCCGACCGCACCGAGATCGGCGTGCTCGAGGACGACATCCTCGTCGAGCACTTCATCACCGGCGGCAACTCCGGCAGCTCGATGGTCGGCAACGTCTACCTCGGCCGCGTGCAGAACGTCCTGCCCTCGATGGAGGCGGCCTTCGTCGACATCGGGCGCGGCCGCAACGCCGTGCTCTACGCCGGTGAGGTCGACTGGGACGCCGCCGGCCTCAACGGCAAGGCGCGCAAGATCGAGCAGGCGCTGTCCTCGGGCGACCAGGTGCTGGTGCAGGTCACCAAGGACCCGGTCGGCCACAAGGGCGCCCGGCTGACCACGCAGATCTCCCTCGCCGGCCGGTTCCTGGTCTACGTGCCCTCCGGCGGCGCCGCGGGGATCTCCCGCAAGCTGCCCGACACCGAGCGCAAGCGCCTCAAGGAGATGCTGAAGGAGATCGTCCCGGCCGACGCCGGTGTGATCATCCGGACCGCCTCCGAGGGCGTCTCGCACGAGGCCCTCGAGCGTGACGTCCGCCGGCTGCAGGCGCAGTGGGAGGTCGTCAAGGAGAAGGCGAACAGGACCGGCCCGGGCGCGCCCAAGGCCCCGACGCTCCTCTACGAGGAGCCGGACATGCTGGTCAAGGTCGTCCGCGACCAGTTCAACGAGGACTTCTCGAAGCTGATCGTGTCCGGCGCCGACGCCTGGGACACCGTGTCCGGCTACGTCGGGCACGTCGCGCCCGAGCTCACCGACCGGATGCACCGCCACACCGGCCCGTCCGACGTCTTCACCGAGTACCGGATCGACGAGCAGCTGCTCAAGGCGCTGGACCGCAAGGTCTGGCTGCCCTCGGGCGGCACCCTGGTGATCGACCGGACCGAGGCGATGACCGTCGTCGACGTCAACACCGGCAAGTTCACCGGCTCCGGCGGCAACCTCGAGGAGACCGTCACCCGCAACAACCTGGAGGCGGCCGAGGAGGTCGTCCGCCAGCTGCGGCTGCGCGACATCGGCGGGATCATCGTCGTCGACTTCATCGACATGGTGCTCGAGGCGAACCGGGACCTGGTCCTGCGCCGCCTCACCGAGTGCCTCGCCCGGGACCGCACCCGCCACCAGGTCGCCGAGGTGACCTCGCTCGGCCTGGTCCAGATGACCCGCAAGCGGGTCGGTGGCGGGCTGCTGGAGCACTTCTCCACCACCTGCGAGCACTGCCGCGGGCGGGGTGTGATCGTCTCGACCGACACCGGGCCGGACCACCAGCACGGCCGCTCCGGCAACGGCGCGCAGCACGGCAACGGCTCGGGCAACGGCTCCGGGAACGGTTCCGGCCACGGCAACGGTGGCGGGTCCGGGAACGCCGGGAACGGCGACTCCGACGGCGGTGGACGGCGCCGTCGTCGCCGCGGTGGCAACGGCAACGGCGAGTCGGGCCACGGTGACTCCGGGAACGGGAACGGGGACGCCGAAGGCCACGACGCCGAACGCCACGCCGCCGACCGCAACGGCTCCGGGCACCGCAACGGCTCCGGCCGCGGCGAGGAGCGTGCCGAGGACCGGGACGGCTCCGGCGACACCGGGCACGTCGACGCCGCCGCGGGTGTCGCGGCCGTCGCCGCGGGCAGCACCCCGAAGGGCGACGACGGCGCGGCCGCCGGGTCCACCGGGGTCTCCGTGCCTGCCACGGCCGACACCACCGTCACCGACGCCGCGCCCGCACCGGCGCCCGCCGACGACGACGAGACCGTCGTCGCCGAGCCGCGCGGTGAGCTGACCGGTTCCGCGGCCCCGGTGGTCGCCGGGCCCACCGGCGCCCCGCAGGCCGCGGCACCGGCCCAGGACGTGGCCCCGGAGCCGACGGGGACGACCCCCGCCGTCCCGGAGCCCGACGCACCCGCACCGCGCCGCCGCCGGGTCAGCCGCTCCGCCGGCGCCCCGGTCCGCGGTGGTGAGGCGGTGGTCATCACGACCGCCTCGACGCCGGAGGAGTCCGCTCCGCCGGCGGCCACGGCGGCACCGGCCGACGCGGGAACGGCGGCCGCTCCGGCCGTCGCCGCGCAGCCGGAGCCCGCCGCGGCCGTCACCCGTACCCGCCGTCCGCGCCGGGCGGCCTCCCGCCCGGCGGGTCCGCCCCAGGACGGAGGGTGACGGCGACCCCGGCGGAGAGCACTCCGACGGGGTCGCGTAACCTTGACCGACAGAAGCCACGCCTCTGCACACGACAGTGTTCGGCACGGGGGCCGTGGTGTGCGCGCCGGGGACCGGCGCGAGCTGTGAAAGCCCGAGCGCACCAGATGCGCCCCCGATGTTCAGGAGTCGTGCGTCAGCGATGTACGCGATCGTCAAGACCGGCGGCAAGCAGTACAAGGTGGCCGTCGACGACGTGGTCACCGTCGAGAAGCTCGACGGTGAGCCCGGCGCCGAGATCATTCTGCCCGCCGTGCTGCTCGTCGACGGCGACCAGGTGACCACCGACGCCAGCGGCCTCACCTCCGCGGTGACGGCCACCGTCGTCGAGCACACCAAGGGTCCGAAGATCCGGATCCACAAGTTCAAGAACAAGACCGGGTACCACAAGCGTCAGGGGCACCGTCAGCCCCTGACGAAGGTCCAGGTCACCGCGATCGGCAAGTAAGGAGCCCGCGTCATGGCACACAAGAAGGGTGCGTCCAGCTCCCGCAACGGTCGCGACTCCAACGCCCAGTACCTGGGTGTGAAGCGCTTCGGCGGCCAGTCGGTCAAGGCCGGCGAGATCCTCATCCGTCAGCGCGGCACCGCCACCCACCCGGGTGTCAACGTCGGGCGCGGCAAGGACGACACGCTGTTCGCCCTCGCCGCCGGGACCGTCGAGTTCGGTTCCAAGCGCGGCCGCAAGACCGTGAACATCGTGCCGGCCGAGGTCTGAGCGACCCGCCAGCACAGCGACGCCGACGGCGGGTCACCCCGGTAACGGGGGGCCCGCCGTTCGTCGTGTCACCACCCACCGCGGCCCCGCCGCGGTACGAGAACGACAGGAGTACCGTCATGTCCCGGTTCGTGGACCGCGTCGTGCTGCACGCGACCGCGGGGGCCGGGGGCAACGGCTGCGCCTCGGTACACCGCGAGAAGTTCAAGCCGCTCGGTGGTCCCGACGGCGGCAACGGCGGCCGGGGCGGCTCGGTCGTACTCGTCGTCGACGCGGGTGTGCACACGCTGCTCGACTACCACCACCGCCCCCGCGCGGAGGCGAGGAGCGGCACCCAGGGGCAGGGCGCGTTCAAGCAGGGCGCCAACGCCCCGGACCTGGAGCTGCGGGTGCCCGACGGCACCGTCGTGCTCGCCGCCGACGGCGAGGTCGTCGCCGACCTGGTCGGTGTCGGCACCCGGTTCGTCGCCGCCGAGGGCGGACGGGGCGGGCTCGGCAACGCCGCGCTGTCCTCCGCCGCCCGCAAGGCACCCGGCTTCGCGCTGCTCGGCGAGCCCGGCGACGAGGTCGAGCTGACCCTGGAGCTGCGCAGCCTCGCCGACGTCGGCCTCGTCGGGTTCCCCAGCGCCGGCAAGTCCTCGCTGGTCGCGGCGCTGTCCGCGGCCCGCCCGAAGATCGCCGACTACCCGTTCACCACCCTCGTGCCCCAGCTCGGCGTGGTCAGCGCGGGCGACGACACCTTCACCGTCGCCGACGTCCCCGGCCTCATCCCGGGTGCCGCCGACGGCCGCGGCCTCGGCCTGGAGTTCCTGCGCCACATCGAGCGCTGCTCGGTGCTGGTGCACGTCGTGGACTGCGCCACCTTCGAGACCGAGCGCGACCCGGTGTCCGACATCGAGGCGCTGGAGACCGAGCTGGCGCACTACGCCGAGGCGCTCGGCACCAGCGCGCTGGGGGAGCGGATCGACCAGCGCCCGCGCCTGGTCGCGCTCAACAAGATCGACGTCCCGGACGCCGCCGACCTGGTCGACATGGTCCGCGAGGACCTGACCGAACGCTTCGGCTGGCCGGTGTACGCGATCTCCACCGCGTCCCGGGCCGGGCTGCGGGAGCTGAGCTTCGCGATGGCCGAGCGGGTCGCCGCGGCCCGGGCCGCGCGCCCGGAGGCCGAGCCGAGCCGGATCGTGCTGCGCCCGCGCGCCGTCGACGACACCGGCTTCACCATCACGCCCGACCCGGAGCTCGACGGCGGGTTCGTCGTGCGCGGGGAGCGCCCCGAGCGGTGGATCCGCCAGACCGCGTTCGAGAACGACGAGGCCGTCGGCTACCTCGCCGACCGGCTCGCCCGGCTCGGCGTGGAGGAGGCGCTGGCCAAGGCCGGGGCCGTGCCCGGCTGCCCGGTCACCATCGGCCAGGTCACCTTCGACTGGGAGCCGTCCACCCCGGCCGGCGTCGCCGCCCTGCTCACCGGGCGCGGCACGGACATCCGGCTGGAGGGCAACGACCGGGTCGGCGCCGCCGAGCGCAAGCGCGCCCGGGTCGCGCGCCGGAACCACCTGTCCGACGCCGAGCTCGCCGCGGGCGCCCGCTACTCCTCGGACCACGAGATCGAGGAGTGAGACCGGAGTGAGCACGCGCGCCGCGCTGGGTGCGGCGAAGCGGATCGTGGTGAAGGTCGGGTCGTCGTCGCTGACGAGCCTGACCGGTGGGCTCGACCCGGCCCGGCTCGACGCCCTGGTCGACGCCCTGATGGTCCGCCGCGCCGCCGGCGCGCAGGTCGTACTCGTCTCCTCGGGGGCGATCGCGGCCGGTCTCGCGCCGCTGCAGCTGCGCCGCCGCCCGCGGGACCTCGCGACCCAGCAGGCCGCCGCGTCGGTCGGGCAGCTCCTGCTCGCCCACGCCTACTCGGCGTCGTTCGCCCGGCACGGGCAGGGCATCGGGCAGGTCCTGCTCACCGCCGACGACATGATCCGCCGTTCGAACTACCGCAACGCCCAGCGCACCCTGGAGCGGCTGCTGCAGCTCGGGTCGCTGCCGGTGGTCAACGAGAACGACACCGTCGCCACCGCCGAGATCCGGGTGGGCGACAACGACCGGCTCGCCGCGCTCGTCGCGCACATCGTCGGCGCCGACGCGCTCGTGCTGCTCTCCGACGTCGACGGCCTCTACGACGGCCACCCGCGCGACCCCGGGACGTCGCTGATCACCGAGGTCGACGACCCGGCCGAGCTCGCCGGGGTCAGCGTCACCCGGCCCGGGTCGGGACTGGGCACCGGCGGCATGGCCACCAAGGTCGAGGCGGCCGCGATGGCGTCGGCGGCCGGGATCCCGGTGCTGCTGACCTCCGCCGACCGCATCGCCGACGCCCTGGCCGCCACCGAGGACGGCCCGAAGGTCGGCACCGTGTTCCGCGCCGCCGGGACCCGGATGAGCGCCCGCCGGTTCTGGCTGCGCCACGCCGCCGACGTCCGCGGGGCCCTCGACCTCGACGACGGCGCGGTCGAGGCCGTCCGCCGCCGTCGCCGGTCGCTGCTGGCGGCCGGGGTGCACGGCGTGTCCGGTGACTTCGACGCCGGCGACGTCGTCGAGCTGCTCGCCCCCGGCGGGCGGGCCATCGCGCGCGGTGTCGTCTCCTACGACGCGACCGAGCTGCCGCACATGATCGGCCGCCGGACCCGCGAGCTGCCGCCCGAGCAGCGGCGCGAGCTCGTCCACGCGGACGACCTCGTTCTGCTCTAGACGGCGGCAGGGCACAATGCCCGCATGTCGGCCGACCGCGCCCGTTCCGCGCTGGTCGCGTCCCTGGTCCGCGACGGCCGGGTGCGCACCCCCGCGGTCCGCGCGGCACTGGAGACGGTGCCGCGCCACCTGTTCCTGCCCGCCCTCGACCCCGGCGGGGCCTACGCCGACGTCGCCGTCCCGATCAAGGTCGACGAGGGGGTGACGGTCAGCTCGGTCTCCCAGCCGTCGATGGTCGCGATCATGCTGGAACAGCTGGCGGCCGGGCCGGGGCACCGGGTGCTGGAGATCGGTGCGGGGGCCGGCTGGAACGCGGCGCTGCTGGCGGAGCTGGTCGGCCCGGACGGGGCCGTGACCACCCTCGACATCGACGACGACCTGGTCGCCGGCGCCCGGGCGAACCTGGACGCCGCCGGGTTCGACGGCGTCGACGTCGTCGTCGGGGACGGGGCACTCGGGTACCCGCCCGCGGCGCCCTACGACCGGATCGAGCTGACCGTCGGCTCCACCGGCGTCCGGCCGGAGTGGGTCGCCCAGCTCGCGCCCGACGGCCGGCTGCTGCTGCCGCTCACGGTGCGCGGCAGCCAGCTGTCGGTGGCGTTCGCCCACACCGCCCCGGGACGGCTGCACTCGCGGTCGGTGCGCAGCTGCGCGTTCGTCCGGCTGCGCGGGGAGGGCGCCGACCCGGGCGCCGAGGTCGCGCTGCCGGACGGCCGGTGGCGGGTGCAGCCCGCCTGCGGCTCCGACGACGCCGACGTCGGGGACCCGCGGGCGCTGGCCCGCGCGACCACCGGTGCGGGCACCGACCGGCCGGTGGCCGCCGCGGGCACGGTGGCGGACCTGTGGGACGGGCTCGGGCTGTGGTGCGCGGTGGCGGACCCGGGGGTGGTGCGGCTGTTCGGCCCGGCCGAGGGTGGGGCCGCACCGGCGCTGTTCGACCTCGGTGGCGCCCGTGCGACGCTGGGCCTGGTCACCGGGGACGGGTGCGCGGTGCTGCTGGCGGACCCGGAGGCGACGGTGCGGGCCTGCGGGCCGGACGGTGACCTCGCCGCCGAACGGCTGGCCGGGCTGGTCGCGGGGTGGGTCGACGCGGGCCGGCCGCACGCGGCGGACCTGCGGATCGAGGCGGTCGTCCCGTCGCTCGCCGGCCCCGGTGGCGGGCCGGTGGACGGCTCCGGTGTGGACCGGGCCGGGCCGGGGGACGTCGTGGTGGACGGCGCGGGTACCCGGCTGACGCTGCGCTGGGGTCCGGACCCCGCCGGGGGCTGAGCCGTCCGGGCGCGGCGTCGGCGGGGACGAGGGATCCGGGACACCGGTCCTGTCGGAGCGCGGGCGGGCCGGCCCGATCGGAGCCGGGCTGACACCCGGGGGACACGGCCCGGAGCCGGGCCCGGGGCGACACGGTCCCGCACCGCCGTTGCGGCGCGGAGCCGTGGCCCGGTGCCCCGGCCCACCCGGCGTCCCCGGGCGGCCCGGCGGCGGACCCCGGGCCCGCCGGCGGCCCGCCCGCGGTGACCGGGTCACGGTGCTCACCGGGACCGGGTCGTCCGCTTCGGACTCGTCGTCTTCGTCGTGGTCCTCGTCGTGGTCCGCGGCGCCGCGGTCGCCCGGGGTGCCGGGGTCCGCGCGGCGGTGGTCCGCGGTGTACCCGGGGACCGGGCGACGACCGTGCGGTGGTGGTCGTCGTCGTCGAGTGCGGACACCGGCACCCACCGCGGCCCGGCCGGTGACACGACCGCCCCGGGTGCCGGGCAGGCGGCCGGGTCCACCTCGAGGTAGTCGTCGCCGTCGGCCTCCGGGACGCCGCACACCTGCCGTTCCGGTCCGGTCGAGCAGGCGGTCAGCGGGGCCCCGGCGACGACGACCAGTGCGAGCGCGGAGAGCCAGGTCGCGATCCGCACGGCTCAGACCTGCTCGACGTCGAAGTTGACCAGACCGCCCTGGACCTCGGTCACGGTCGCGCGGACGTCGATCGAGTCCTCACCGGAGGTGACGCGGCAGCCGACGGCCTGGCCGGTGGTGGGGGCGAGGTCGCCGTCGCAGGTGGTGGTGTCGATCGGGACCCCGGCGTTCTGCGCGACGAGGGAGCGGACGGTGTCCTGCAGCAGCGCCCTCGGCACCGGGCGGGGCTCGGTGGTGATGTCGAAGGACACGTCGTCCCCGTCGACGGCGGTGACGGTGACGACCGCGCCGACCGGCTGGCCACCGGAGTGGAACTCGCAGGTCTGGCTCGCCCCGACGGTCGCGTCGAGGTCGGTGGCGCAGTCGGCCTTCCCGTTGTCGAGGGAGACGCCCTGTGCGCCCAGCTTGCTGACGATCTGCTCCTCGACGCTGTCCGCCGGGACGGCGGCGAGGCTGCAGGCCGTGGTGCCGAACAGGACGGTGCTCGTCGCCGCGGCGACCAGGCCGAGCCGGGCGAGGCTGCGCAGGGTGGCGTTCATGGTGTCTCCTCGGGTGGTGGCCCCGGCGGCCCGGGCGGCCGGTGGGGCGAACACCACGAACTCTGCGGTGGGCCACTGGCAGTCCACTTGCAGCGGCCTTGCAGGGTCCTGCACGCGGTCCCGGGGAGCGCGGCTCAGGCGCTCCGGCCCACCACCCGGGCGGCGCCGGTGCCGCCGTCGCCGAGCTCGTCGAGGACCGCGGCGATCGCCGCCCGCCCACCCTCGACGCCCTGGGCGAACGCGGCGGCGTACCGCTCGGCCGAGCCGCCGAGCCCGGCCCGGACCAGGGCGACGTTGCGCTCGGAGTCCTGCGGGTCCATCTCCTCGGGCCGGTAGCCGACCTCGCCGCCGACCGCGGACACCGCCCCGAGCAGCCGGGCGCCCCGCACACCGTCCCCGGACTGTCCCAGCGCGCCCGCGAGGGCGTGCGTCGCGACCAGCCAGGACGTCACGTCGGGCTCGCCGCCGAGGAACCGCACGAGCGACTCCGCCTCGTCCGGCGCGGCCGGGTCGCCGCGGTCGAGCAGGGTCTTCACCAGGTGCCAGCGCGAGGACCCGTCGGCGAAGCCGTGTCCGGCCCGCCGCGCGACGGCCACCGCGGACCGCAGCAGGTCCAGCGCCGTCGCCGTGTCCCCGCCGAGCCGGGCGAGGTGCCCGGCGGCCATCAGCGTCTCGGACTCGCCGGGGCCGTCCCCGGCGGCGCGCGAGACCGCGAGCGCCTCGCCCAGCAGGGCCTGCGCGGCCGCCGGGTCGGTCGCCGCGGCCAGGTAGGCGCGGAACGCGAGCCCGCGGGCGACCTTCGTCGGGTGCCGCGCCGGGTCCATCCGCTCCAGCCCGGCCGCGACGTCGGCGGCCGCACCGGCGGGGTCGCCGGCCAGGTAGCGCAGGGGACCGGAGGCGAAGTGCGCCAGCCCGACGGCCTCCGGGTCGGCGTCCGGGCCGGCCGCGGCCAGCGCGGCGGTGACCCACCCGATGCCCTCGGCGACCCGGCCGAAGCGGTACCAGTACCAGCCCAGCGCCCCGGCCAGGCGCAGCGCGTCGTCGACCGCGGCGGTCCCGCCGTCGGCCAGCGCGGCGCCGAACGCGGCCCGCACGTTCGGCTGCTCGGCGCGGACCCGCCCGAACCAGCGGGCCGCGTCGTGGCCGAGCCACGCGGCGTCGGCCTCGGTGACGACGTCGAGGACCCAGCGCCGGTGCGCGGTGCGGGCGGCGGTGCGCCCGGCGTCGTCGAGCAGGGTGTCGCCGAAGGCCCGCAGGGTCTCCAGCAGCGCGAACCGGCGGGGGCCCGGCGCGCCGGTGTCGACGCCGACCAGGGACTTCGCGACGAGCGTGGCCAGCCCGTCGCGGACCGGCTCCCCGGCGACGGCCGCGGCCGCGGCCGCGTCGAACCCGCCGGTGAACACCGACAGCGCCCCGAACAGCCGCCGGTCGGCCGGGCCGAGGTCGTCCACCGACAGCGCGATGGTGTGCTCCAGGCTCCGGTGCCGGGCGGGGGTGCCCCGGCCGGCCCCCACGAGCAGGGAGAACCGGTCGTCGAGGGCGTCGGCGATCTCCCCGACCGACAGGGTGCGGCTGCGGGCGGCCGCCAGCTCGACGGCCAGCGGGAGCCCGTCGAGCCGGGCGCAGACCTCGGCGACGCGGGCCCGGTCGTCGCCGGTGGGGGCCGCGCCGGGTGCCGCGGCCGACGCGCGGTCCACGAACAGCTGCTCGGCCGCGGCGGGGGACAGCGGCGCGAGCTCCAGCAGCTGCTCACCGGGCAGGTCGACGGGTTCGCGGCTGGTCGCGACCACCCGCACGCCGGGGCACGCGGGCAGCAGTGTGGTGAGCAGCTCGGCGACGGCGTCGAGGACGTGCTCGCAGTTGTCGAGCACCAGCAGGCCGGGGGTGCCGGTCAGGGCGGCGGCGAGCTGGTCGGCGCCCTGCGCGGTGAGCACCCCGGTGGCCTCGGCCACGACCGGGGCGAGCAGTGCACCGGAGGTCCCCGGGGCGAGGTCGGCGAGCTCGGCCCACCACACCGGACCGCCCGCGTCGGCGGCGACGGCCAGCGCGACGCGGGTCTTGCCCACCCCACCGGGTCCGACGACGGTGACGAGCCGGTGGGCGTCGAGCGCGGCGCGCAGCCGGACGAGGTCGTCGTCGCGGCCGAGCAGCGCCGTCGACGGCACCGGCAGCGGCCTGCGGGTGGTCCCGGCGGCGGGCGCCGGGGCGTCGGCGGCGGGGGCCCGGTGCAACAGCTCCGGGTCGTGGGCGAGCACCGCCCGCTCGGTCGCGGCGAGGCCGGGCCCCGGGTCGACGCCGAGCTCCTCGGCGAGCAGGTCCCGCGCGGTCCGCAGGACGGCGAGGGCGTCGGCCTGGCGCCCGGCGCGGTAGAGCGCGCGGGCCCGCAGCTCCCACGCGCGCTCGCGCAGCGGGTACTCGGTGGTGAGCGCGGCGAGGTCGTCGAGCAGCGTCACGTCCTCGCCGGTGGCGAGCGCGGCGGCGGCCCGGTCCTCGCGGATCCCGGCGCGCAGCTCGGTCAGCGCGGCCACCTCGGCGGCCAGGAAGGCGCGGTCGGCGAGGTCGCCGAACGGGGTGCCGTCGCCGGTCGCCAGCGCCAGGTCCAGCACGGACACCGCCTCGTGCGGCCGTCGCTCGGCCAGCGCGGTCGCGCCCCGGGCGGCGAGCTCGCGCATCGCCCACACGTCGACCTGCTCGGGCCGGACGGCCAGGGCGTAGCCCCCGCTGCCGCGGACCAGCACCGTCGCGGCCCCGCGGGCCGAGCGGCCGGGCTCCAGGACACCGCGCAGCCGGGCGACGTAGGTGTGCAGCGCCTGCTTCGCGGCCGGGGCGGGTTCGGAGTCCCAGACGGCGTCGATGAGCGGGGCCTCGGAGGCCGGCCGCCCGGCGGCGACGACGAGCGCGGCGAGCAGGGCCCGCGGGCGCGGCCCGCCGATCGCCAGGTCGTCGCCGTCACGGCTCGCCCGCACACCTCCGAGGACCGAGAGCTGCAGTGGGGACGCCTGCGGGGGGACCGCCTCCCCGGGCACGGCAGGACCGGACATGACGCGACCCTACGAAGATGATCCGGATCTCCGGAATCATCTGCCCTGATGATGCGTGGCCGGTCAGCCGCGCGGCTCCAGGTGGACCAGCGGGATCTCCCGGGTGGTGCTGCGCTGGTAGCCGGCGTAGTTGCGGTACCTCCCGGCGATCTGCGGCCAGAGCGTCGCGCGGTCGGCCGGGTCGGCGATCCGGGCGCGCATGGGCACGCGTGGCCCGCCCTGCACGGCGACCTCGACGTCCGGGTCCGCACGCAGGTTGAGGAACCAGGCGGGGTGGCGGTCGTCGCCGCCCCGGGAGGCGACGACGACGTAGCTCCCGTCACCGTGGACCGGTGCCGTGAGCAGCACCGTGCGCGGCTCACCGGAGCGCCGGCCGCGGGTCGTCAGCTCGACGACGGGCATCCCCATCGCCGAGTGGCCGACCTTCCCACCGGTCAGCCGGATCAGCAGACGGTGGCCCGCGTTCATGGCCTTGAGGGCGATGTCGGGTGGGTTCACGACCACGACCCTACCGGCGGGTAGCCGGGCTCGTCAGCCCGCCGCGACCCTCTCCAGCGCGGGCCGCAGCCCGTCGAGCAGCCAGCCCACCGACACCACGTTCGGCGCCTGCAGGGCGATGGCCTGGTCCAGCGTCACCGGTGTGTAGGTGCCCTGCCGCACCGCGCGCACCCGGCGCACCAGCTCGTCGCCCTCGAACCTCGCGCGGTCGCCCGCCCCCGCGAAGGTCATCAGGAGCAGGTCGGCCTCCGACAGCCTGCCGACCTCCTCGTAGGACACCCCGACCGTGCCCGGGGCCAGCGCGTCGCTCGCCGGCGCGTCCCGGAACGACGCCGGCACCTCCAGCCCCAGCGACCGCAGGAACGCCGTCGACTGGTTCTGCTCGCCGACCACCATCGGCAGGATCTCCCCGCGCGCCTGCCCGAAGAGGTAGGTCCTCCCGGCGAGCCCGGGCAGCCCGTCACGGGTCTCGGCGATCCGGCGTTCCGCCTCGGCGACCAGCGTCTCGACGGCGTCCGCGCGGCCCAGCGCCCGCCCGATCTGGCGGGCGTCGTCCTGCATGGAGGAGGTGTACAGGCCCTCGGCGAAGGTGACGGTCGGCGCGATCCGCGACAGCGCGTCGTAGGCCGCCCGGTCGGTGATCTGGAACGCCGAGACCCCGAGGACCAGGTCCGGCCGGAACGCCGCGATCTGCTCCAGCGGCAGCGTCCCGTCGGGCTCGATCGCGAGCACCTCGGGCGGGAGGGGCTCCAGGTAGGGGAGGACGGGACCGCTGTCACCGGAGCTGCGGACCGCGCCGACGACCGGTGCTCCGACGGCCTGGGCGACGGCCAGGTCGTTCATGCCCAGCGCGACGACCCGCTGCGGGGGTGCGGGCACCGTCGTCTCGCCGAAGGCGTGCCGGACGGTCACCGGGAACGCGGCCCCGTCGGAGGGTGTCACCGGGGCGGTGCCGGGGGACGCGCCGCAGCCGGTCAGGAGCAGTGCCGCACCGAACAGCGCCGCGAGCAGCGTGGAACCACGGGGCCTCATCGTTCTCCCGTAAGCAAGGTGAGGCTCACCTTATATCAGAGAACGGGCACGGCGAGGAGCCCTCACCCGGCGACGGCCAGCACCAGCGGCAGCACCTCCGGGGCCCCGGCCCGACGCAGCGCCCGCGCCGCGACCGTCATCGTCCAGCCCGAGTCGACGACGTCGTCGACCAGCAGCACCGGCCCGTCCACCCCGGACAGGTCCGGCACGGTCGCGCTGTCGAGCCCCGCCCACACCGCGGCCAGGCGCTGGGCGGAGTTCTCGGTCGCCGCCGGACGCTCACCGGTGGGCGACAGGGTGCCGAGCAGCGGCAGCCTGCCGATCTCGGCGATCCGCCGGGCGAGGTGGTCGAGCTGGTGCGGGCGGGTGCGCGAGCCGATCCCGACCACGCCCACCGGGCGCTGTTCCCAGCTCCACCCGGCGAGCACCCGGACCAGCGCGTCGAGCACGTCGGCCGGCACCGGGTCGTCGCCGCCGGTCACGAGCTCGCGCAGCCGGGTGCCCCACCCGATGTCGGACAGCCGCCCGATCGCCCGGCCGGACGCGGCCTGCTCGCCCGCGGCGATCCTCCCGGACAGCGGGACCCCGATGTCCTTCATCCCGGACGGCCACATCTTCCGCGGCGCGACCTCGGTCCCGGGCCGGGTCAGGCGCTCGGCGGCGGCCTGCTCGCCGTCGGCGGACACCTCGTCGGACCAGACGGTGCCGGTGCAGGTGTCGCAGCGCCCGCACGGCGTCGGGTCCGGGTCGTCGAGCTGGCGGCGCAGGAACACCAGCCGGCACTCGGTGGTGGCGATGTAGTCGAGCATCGCCTGCTGCTCGGAGCGGCGGGCCTCGTCGACCCGCGCGTGCCGCTCGGTGTCGTAGACCCACTCCTCCCCGGTCGCGACCCAGCCGCCCTTGACCCGCTTCGCCGCGCCGTCGGCGTCGAGGACCTTGAGCAGCATCTCCAGCCGGGTCCGGGACAGGTCGACCCGGGTCTCGATCGACGCGGTGGACTGCGGCCGGTCCGACAGCACCGCGAGGGTCTGGCGGACCAGCGGCTCGGGCGGGAACGCCAGCGACGCGAAGTAGGCCCAGATGTCGCGGTCCTCGCGGCCGGGCAGCAGCACCACCTCGGCCCGGTCCAGCGCACGCCCGGCGCGGCCGATCTGCTGGTAGTAGGCGACCGGCGAGGCGGGCGCGCCCAGGTGCACGACGAACCCGAGGTCGGGCTTGTCGAAGCCCATCCCCAGCGCGGAGGTCGCGACCAGGGCCTTCACCCGGTTCTCCATCAGGTCCGACTCCGCGGCCAGGCGGTCCTCGGGGTCGGTGCGCCCGGAGTAGGAGCGCACGGCGACGCCGCGCTCGCGCAGGAACTCGGCGACGTCGTCGGCCGCCTGGACGGTGAGGGTGTAGACGATCCCGGCGCCGGGCATCTGGTCGAGCTCGGCCGCGAGCCAGGCCAGCCGCCGCGCCGGGCTCGGGAGCCGCACCACCGCCAGGCGCAGCGACTCGCGGTCCAGCGACCCGCGCAGCACCAGCGTGTCCTGCTGGTCACCGTTCCGATCCTCGTGGCCGATCCCCAGCTGTTCGGAGACGTCGGTGACGACCCGGTCGTTCGCCGTCGCGGTGGTCGCCAGCACCGGGATGCCCGACGGCAGCTCGGCGATCAGCGTGCGCAGCCGCCGGTAGTCCGGGCGGAAGTCGTGGCCCCAGTCGGACACGCAGTGCGCCTCGTCGACCACCAGCATCCCGGCGTTCGCGGCCAGCTCCGGCAGCACCCGGTCGCGGAAGTCGGGGTTGTTGAGCCGCTCGGGGGACACGAGCAGCACGTCGACGTCGCCGTTCGCGATGTCGGCGTAGACCGCGTCCCACTCGGCGGCGTTCGCCGAGTTCACCGTGACCGCGACGATCCCGGAGCGGATCGCGGCGTCGATCTGGTTGCGCATCAGCGCCAGCAGCGGCGACACGATCACCGTCGGCCCGGCGCCCTGCTCGCGCAGCAGCGCGGTCGCCACGAAGTAGACCGCGGACTTGCCCCAGCCGGTGCGCTGCACGACCAGCGCGCGGCGCTGCTGGGCGACGAGCGCCTCGATCGCCGTCCACTGGTCCTCGCGCAGCCGGGCCTGCGGGCCGGCCAGCTGCTGCAGGACCGTCTCGGCGCGCTCGCGCAGGTCGGTGCTCGATGCGGTGGTCACGGCACCCATGGTGGACCCGACCCCTGACAACGACCCGACGCGGGCCGCCGGGGTGTGAACCGGGCCACCCGTCCGACGCGCCGCCGGCCTGGCGTGCAGGATGATCGCGTGTCGCCCGACAGCCCCACCCACCGCCCGGTCTTCGGCTCCGTCGCGGACGTGACCGCCCGGCTCGCCGACGCCGGCTACCTGGCCTCGACCGCCGTCGCGACCACGGTGTTCCTCGCGGACCGGCTCGGCAAGCCGCTGCTCGTCGAGGGCCCCGCCGGGGTCGGGAAGACCGAGCTGGCCAAGGCCGTCGCCGCGGCGACGGGGTCCGGGCTGGTGCGCCTGCAGTGCTACGAGGGCATCGACGAGGCCCGCGCGCTCTACGAGTGGAACCACGCCAAGCAGCTGCTGCGGATCACCGCCGGGCAGCGTGGCGCGGACGGCGCGGACTGGGACTCCACCCGCGACGACGTGTTCTCCGAGGAGTTCCTGCTCCCGCGCCCGCTGCTCACCGCGATCCGGCGCACCGACCCGACCGTGCTGCTGATCGACGAGATCGACAAGGCCGACGTCGAGGTCGAGGGTCTGCTGCTGGAGGTCCTGTCCGACTTCCAGGTCTCCATCCCCGAGCTGGGCACCGTCACCGCGAACCGGCGGCCGTTCGTGCTGCTGACCTCCAACTCCACCCGTGAGCTGTCCGAGGCGCTCAAGCGCCGCTGCCTGTTCCTGCACCTGGACTTCCCCGACGCCGACCTGGAGCGCCGGATCGTCCTCGCCCGGGTCCCGGAGCTGACCGAGCAGCTCACCGACGCCCTGGTCCGCACCGTGCGGGTGCTGCGCGCGATGGAGCTGCGCAAGGCCCCCAGCGTCGCCGAGACCATCGACTGGGGCCGCACCCTGCTCGCGCTCGGCCTCGACACCCTCGACGACGACGCCGTCCGCGCCACCCTCGGTGTCGTGCTCAAGCACCGCTCGGATGCCGACAAGGCGGCCGCCGAGCTGCGTCTGAACTGAACGGCGGGTCACGCACGGCCGATCGGCGGTCACGTTCCTCGCCCCGATGTAGTGAAGATCGACGCGATCGGGGCACCGGCCGTAACCGGGACGGGTGGTGTGAGTTGTGCCGGTTACATGCTCCCCAGCGACCGGAGGCCCACCGATGAACGCCCTCCCGGAACTGCCCCGCACCGCCCGCCGTCTGCTGCGTGCCGGCCTGGCCGCCGGCGCCGTGCTCGCGCTCGGGCTCGCCGTCACCGGCACCGCGTCGGCGCAGGACGGTGCCCCCGACGCCGGCGTGCACCCGGGCGTCATGACCCGCACCGGACCCGAGGGTGCGCAGTGCACCGCGAACTTCGTGTTCACCGACGGGTCCGCGACCTTCATCGGGCAGGCCGCGCACTGCGCGGGTACCGGCGGCACCACCGAGGTGGACGGGTGCGAGGCCGGGTCGCTGCCGCTCGGCACCCCGGTCGAGGTCGAGGGCGCGAGCGCGCCGGGCCGGCTGGCGTACTCCTCCTGGCTGAGCATGCAGGAGCGGGGCGAGACCGACCCGGACACCTGCCGGTACAACGACTTCGCGCTGGTCGAGCTGAGCCCGCAGGACGCGGCGCGGACGAGCCCCTCGGTGCCGTTCCACGGCGGCCCGACGGGGGTCGACACCGACGGCGTCGCCGCCGGCGAGATCGTCTTCGGCTACGGCAACTCCTCGCTGCGCCAGGGCATCCGGGCGCTGCAGCCGAAGACCGGCACCACGACCGGCACCGCGGGCGGCGGCTGGACGCACACCGTCGTCACCGTCCTGCCGGGCGTCCCCGGCGACTCCGGCTCCGGCTACCTGACCGCCGACGGGCGGGCCCTCGGCGTCCTGTCGACGCTGAACCTGGCCCCGGCCCCCGGCACGAACGGCGTCAGCGACCTGGCGAAGGCCCTCGACTACGCCGACGACCCCGGCGGCGTCGGCGGGGTGCGCCTGGTCGAGGGCGACCGCCCGTTCACGCCGCGGCCGGTGCCGATCGACCCCACCGGCTGAGGCGGAGAGACCCCCGCGGTGTGGGACCGCGGTGCACCCCGGCGCTCCGGTCGCGGCTCGGCGGCACGACCGGAGCGCCGGCGTTACCCACAGTGACATCGTCCTCAGAAATGATGATCTCCGTCGTCCCGCGCACCGCGGGACGGCCGATCGCGTAACGACCAGTCGCGGGCAACCGAAGGCCGGGCGTGACCATCGAAATGGGCAGGTCGGCAGCGGTCGAGTCGCTGCGCGCCTGGCAGTCCGTCCCCCTTCCGCTGTCGTCGCAGGCGGTCGCGACGGTGTCGCTCCGCGTTGCCGCGCCGGTCCTACTCGGTGTCCTGGCAGTCACGCTCTGTGTCATCGATCTCCTGGCGGGTGAGCTCGCCGCCGGTGTCCTGCCGCTCGTCGCCGCGGTGGCGGCGGTGCCCCGGACCCTCGACGCGCTGCCCGGCCCGGACATCCACGACCGCGAGCTGGACCTGATCGTCACCGCGGCCGCCGTGCTCGGCGCGACCGCCCTGGTCGTGGTCGGCGTCCCCGGTCTCGCCCTCGCGCCGGCGTCGGTCGCGGTGCTCGCCGCGCTGTGCGGCACCCGCCGGCTGTGGCGCCTGCGGGCGTTCCCCGCGGTGCTGGTCCTCGCCTGGCCGGGCTGGTGGGCGGCGCTGCCCGCGGCGCCGGAGGTGCAGCTGCCCCTGGCCGCCGTCCTGGCCGTGCTGGTCCTGCTCGGGGTGCGGGTCGGCGCCCGGCGGGGGTGGTGACCGTGCCGCGCCTGCTCCCGGTCGCGCCGCTGCCCGCCGCCGTCGCGCACGCCCTCGACGGCCCCGCGCTGGAGCACCGCAGCCGGCTGGCCGCCGACGGCCTCGCCGACCTCGACCCGGCACTGTCGGCCCGGCCGCGGCGCAGCCGGCCGGCCCGCACGGTCACCGCCGTCGCGCTGGGCGTGCTCCTGGTGGGTCTCGTCCTGGCCCCGCGCGCCACCGGGGTCGTGCTGGTCGGGGCGGTCGTGCTGCTCTACGCCGCCTCCACGGTGCACCGGCTGCTGCTGGTCCGCCGCGCCGTCGCCGACGACCCCACGATCCAGGTGTCCGACGCCGACGCCCGTGCCGTCCCGGACGTCGACCTGCCCGTCTACACGGTCCTGGTGCCGGCCTACGGCGAGCCCGCCGTCGTCGCACGGCTGGTCGACGGGCTGACCGCGCTGGAGTACCCGGCCGACAAGCTCGAGATCCTGCTGCTGCTCGAGGCCGACGACGCCCCGACGATCGCCGCGGCCCGCCGGGTCTGCCCCGGCACCGGGATCCGGATCGTGGTCGTGCCGCCGTCGTCGCCGCGGACCAAGCCCAAGGCCTGCAACTTCGGGCTCACCGAGGCCACCGGCGAGCTCGTCACCATCTACGACGCCGAGGACCGCCCGGAGCCGCTGCAGCTGCGCCGTGCCGTCGTCGCGTTCCACCGGGCGGCCGCCGGGGGCCGCGCCGACCTGGCCTGCCTGCAGGCCCGGCTCAGCTACCACAACGCCGAGCAGAACCTGCTGACCCGCTGGTTCACCCTGGAGTACGACCTCTGGTTCCGCTGGCTGCTGC
Organism: Pseudonocardia tropica; assembly: GCF_040105315.1. Classification (NCBI taxonomy): domain Bacteria; kingdom Bacillati; phylum Actinomycetota; class Actinomycetes; order Pseudonocardiales; family Pseudonocardiaceae; genus Pseudonocardia; species Pseudonocardia tropica. The sequence goes on along the minus strand of NZ_JBEDNP010000003.1, from coordinate 163,269 downwards.
CCGGGCTGATGGCGGGCCGCACCCCGATCCCGCTGGGCGGGACGTCGAACCACATCCGCCGCGACGTGCTCGTCGGCCTCGGCGGCTGGGACGCCTGGAACGTCACCGAGGACGCCGACCTCGGCATCCGCCTCGCCCGCCACGGCTGGACCACCGCGATGCTCGGCTCCACCACGCTGGAGGAGGCCAACAGCGACGCGATCAACTGGGTCAAGCAGCGTTCCCGCTGGTACAAGGGCTACCTGCAGAGCGTCCTGGTCGCGCTGCGCGCCCCCGGCGAGCTGCGCCGCGCGGTCGGCCTGCGCGGGATCACCGGGCTGCTGCTGTTCGTGTGGGCGACCCCGGTGCTCGCGCTGCTCAACCCGGTGTTCTGGGCGATGGCGCTGCTCTGGTTCCTCGCCGAACCCGCCGCCGTCGCGGCGCTGTTCCCGCCCCCGATCTTCTACGTCGGCAGCGCCGTGTGGATGGTCGGCACGTTCGCCGCGGTGTACTGCGGCCTGGCGATCGCCCGGGTCGGCGGGCGGCCGTGGCTGGCGCCCGCGGCGCTCGTCGTCCCCGCGTACTGGGTGCTGATGTCGGCCGCCGCGGCGAAGGCGGTGCTGCAGCTCGCGCTGCGCCCGTCGTACTGGGAGAAGACCACGCACGGCCTGGACATCCCGTCCGCGGCCCCGGCGGAACAGGAGCTCGTCCGATGACCGCGCTGCTCGACCGGCCCGCGCCGGTCGCACCGCCCGCACCCGTGGCCCGCCCCGCGACCCGGGCCGTGTTCCTCGCCGCGCTCACCTGCCATCTGCTGCTCGGCGCGGTCCTCGTGTTCGGCTTCGACTCGATCATGGAGGACGCGCTGGCCCGGGTGTCGGCGGCGGCGACCGTGACCGCGGCCGCCGACCCGAAGCTCGCCGCGGTCGGCTTCGTCTGGACCCCGCTGCCCGCGCTGCTCATGGTGCCGTTCGCGCCGCTGCGCGCGGTGTGGCCCGGCCTGGCCTCGACCGGGTTCCTCGCCGTGCTGGTGTCGGCCCCGGCGATGGCCGGCGTCGTTGCCACGGTGTACGGCATCGCCCACGACCTGCGGGTGCGCCGCTCCGCCCGGACCGTGCTGACGGTGGGGACCGCGGCGGCGCCGCTGCTCGTGGTCTACGCGACCAACGGGATGACCGAGGCGCTGCTGCTGTTGTTCCTGCTGCTCGCGGTGCGCCGGCTGCTGCGCTGGACGGCCGGTCCCGGACGGCACACCGACCTGGTCGCCGCGGGTCTGTTCCTGGGCCTGGGCTACCTGGCCCGCTACGAGGCGGTCGTCGCCGCCGCGGCGGCCACCGCGCTGGTCGCCGTCGTGACCCTGCGCCGCACCCGGCACCGGCGGTGGGCCGCGGTGCGGGCCGACGTGCTGCTCGTCGGCGGGCCCGCGGTCGTCGCGTTCGTGCTGTGGGCGGGCCTGAGCTGGCTGACCGTCGGGTCGCCGTTCGAGCAGTTCACCTCCGCCTACGGCAACGCCGCCCTCACCGCGGGCGGGGCGCGGGCACCGGGCGGGCTCGGCGACGTCGGCGTCCAGCTGTGGGCACTGGCGCCGCTCGGCCCGCTCGTCGCCGTCGCCGCGGCCGTGACGGCGCTGCGCCGCCGCGACCCGGCGGTCGCGGTGCCGGTCGCCGTGCTCGGCTCGGTGCTCGCGTTCGAGTGGGCGCTGCGCGCCGCGGGCGAGCTGTTCGGGTTCCTGCGCTACCAGATCGCGGTCCTGCCGCTGGTCACGGTGCTGCTGGCGCTGCTGCTCGCGCGCGGTGCGACCCGGCCCGGGCGGCTGCGCGCGGCCGGGGCCTGCCTGCTCGCGGTCGCCGTGCTCGGCGCGTCGGCGTGGGGGTCGGCCGCGCTGATCCTCACCGACCCGGTCCGGGCCACCCAGGAGTACCACCGGATCGCCCCGGTCGTCGCCACCCTGACCGGCGGGCCGCCGGTGGCGGGCGACGCGAACGGCATGTGGGCCCAGGACCGGGAGATCGCCCGCCGGATCGACGCCCTGCACCTGCCCGACGGCAGCGTGCTGGCCGACTCCGGCTCCGCGTTCGCCGTGCTCGCGGCGTCGGCGCACCCGTCGACGTTCCTGGTCACCTCCGACGACGGCTTCGACGCCGCGCTGGCCGACCCGGCCGGGCACGGGATCCGCTACGTGCTCCGCAACGACTCCGGCGGGGTCGACGCCGTCCGCACCCGGTACCCGGACCCGACCGGCTGGACCCGGGTCGGCTCGTGGTCCGGCGCGACCACCGCGTCCTACGCCTGGAGCCTGTGGAAGGTGGGCTGAGGACCCTCGCCGATCACACCCGCGTCGCGCATAGTGGACCGGTGACGATCCCGCCCGCCGCCGCTCCGGCCCCGGAGCACGGCCTGCCCGGGCACCTCGTCGACTTCGTCTCGGCGCTGCGCCGCCACCATGTCGCGGTCGGCCCGGGGGAGACGGTCGACGCGGCCCGCGTGCTCGGCGCCCTGGACCTGCTGCACCGCGACCAGCTGCGGGAGGGGCTCGCCGCGGCGCTGCTGCGCCGCTCCGGGCAGCGCGACACCTTCGACGCGCTGTTCGACCTGTGGTTCCCGCCCGCGCTGGGCGCCGGGTCGTCCGACGTCGACGTCCCGCGGATCGACGACGAGTCCGGGGAGGGCACCGGCCCGGTCGACGTCGACGCGCTGCGCGAGATCCTCGCCGACCTGCTCCGCGACGGCGACGAGGAGACCCTGCGCGAGCTCGCCCGCGCCGCCGTCGACGCGATCGGGACCTCCGGCGCCGCCGGGCGGGGCGTCCGCGGGCAGACGGCGAAACCGAACTGGTCGGCCTACCAGGCGCTCAACGCGCTGTCCCCGGACACGCTGCTCGCCCGGATCCTCGACGGGCTGCGGGAGGAGGGCGACACCGACTTCGTGTCCGAGGTCCGCCGCCGCGAGATCCGCGACCGCATCGCCCGGTTCCGCGACGTCGTCCGTGAGGAGGTCCGCCGCCGCACCGCCGAGCAGCGCGGCCGCGAGCAGATCGCCCGCACCACCACCCCCACCCAGACCGACCAGGTCGACTTCCTCACCGCGAACGCCACCCAGCTCGCCGACCTGCGCCGCACCGTGCAGCCGCTGGCCCGGCGGCTCGCGTCGCGGCTGTCGGCGCGGCGGCGCCGCTCGAACCGCGGCCGGCTGGACCTGCGGCGCACGCTGCGCCGGTCGATGTCCACCGGCGGCGTGCCGATGGACCCGGCGCACACGGTGCGCCGCCCCGGCCGCCCCGAGCTGGTGCTGCTGTGCGACGTGTCCGGGTCCGTCGCCGGGTTCAGCCACTTCACGTTGCTGCTGGTCCAGGCGCTGCGCGAGCAGTTCTCGAAGGTAAGGGTGTTCGCGTTCATCGAGCGCACCGACGAGGTCACGCACCTGTTCGAACCCGGCGCGGAGCTGTCCGGGGTGATGCAGCGGGTGCTGCGCGAGGCCACCCTCACCGCCGTCGACGGGCACTCCGACTACGGCGGCGCGTTCGGCGACTTCCTGGAGCACCACGGCGACGCGCTCACCCCGAGGACGTCGCTGCTGGTGCTCGGCGACGGCCGCACCAACTACCGCGACCCCAACCTGCGGGCGCTGGCGATGATGGCCGGGCGGGTCCGGCACGCGCACTGGCTCAACCCCGAGCCCGAGCGCAGCTGGGGCTCCGGCGACTCGGCCGCCACCCGCTACGGCGAGGTCCTCCCGATGCACGAGTGCCGTACCGCCGCGCAGCTCACCGACGTCGTCCAGGCGCTGCTGCCGGTCTGATCGTCCGGACGATCGGACCGGAAGGGCTGACACCGGCGTCACCGCGTCCTAGATTGCCGGGGTGCAGGAGGTCACGGTCCGGGTCCTCGGCCCGCTCCGTGCGACGGTCGACGGCGCGGCGGTCGAGGTGGGCTCCGGCCGCCGGCGCGAACTGCTCGCCCGGCTCGCCGCGGCCGGCGGCGAGGTCGTCGCCGTCGACACGCTGGTGGAGGACCTGTGGCAGGGCGCCCCGCCCGCGCAGGCGCACGGCGGGCTGCAGGTCCACGTCTCCCGGCTGCGACGGGTGCTCGAACCCGACCGGTCCCCGCGCGCGGTCCCGACGGTGCTGGTCAGCCGCCCACCCGGCTACGCGCTGGCACTCGGCCCCGACGGGCTCGACGCGCGCGCCTTCACCGACCTCCTCGACCGTGCCGCCGCGGCCGCCCCGGACCGGGCCGACGCCCTGCTCGGCGAGGCCCTGGCGCTGTGGGACGGTCCCGCCTACGCCGAGTTCGCCGACGCCGCCTGGGCCCGCGCCGAGGCCGAACGCCTCGACGAGCTGCGTCAGGTCGCGCTCGAGCGCCGTGCCCGGGCGCGGCTGCGCCTGGGCCGGGCCGACGCCGTCGTCCCCGACCTGACGGCGCTGGTGGGGGAGCACCCGCTGCGCGAGGACGCGGTCGGACTGCTGGCCGTCGCGCTGTACCGCACCGGCAGGCAGGCCGACGCGCTGGCCGTGCTGGCCCGCACCCGTCGCCTGCTCGCCGACGAGCTGGGCGTCGACCCCGGCCCCGGGCTGCGCGCGATCGAGGCGGACGTGCTCGCCCACCGCGACCCCGGCGGCGACCCCGGCGGCGGAACCGGCGGGGGTCCCGGCGTCGGTCCCGCCGGTCGCGCCGACGCGACCGGGAGTGGAACAGGGCCGCGCCCGGTCGTACCGGCACCGGCCGACACGTCCCCGCGGACCCCGGCCCTGCTCGGGCGGGCGGCCGAGCTCGGCAGGCTCACCGCCGCCGCGGAGCGGGCCCGCGGCGGCGGGCAGCTGGTGCTCGTCGCCGCCGACGCGGGCGCGGGCAAGTCCACGCTGCTCGCCGCGTTCGCCGCCGCCGCGACCGCCGACGGCTGGACGGCCGTCACCGGCCGCTGCCCGGAGATCGACGGCGCCCCGCCGGCCTGGGCGTGGCGGGAGATCGTCGACGCGCTCGTCACCGCGCACGACCCGCCCGCCGACCTCGTCGAGCGGCTCGCCCCGCTGCGCTCCCCGGCCGGTCCCGGCGGCGCCGAGGTCACGTTCTGGCTGGCCAGGGCGGTGGTGGAGCTGCTCGCCGTCGCGGGTCGGGAGCGGCCGCTGCTGCTGGTCCTCGACGACCTGCACCGCGCCGAGTCCGAGACCCTCGCCCTGCTGCGCGCGGTCGTCGCCGGGGCCGCGGAGCTGCCCGTGCTCGTCGCCGCGGGCCTGCGCCCGGCCGAGGCGGGTGCCGAGCTGCAGGCCGCGCTCGCCGCCCTCGCCGAGCCCACGGCGGACCGCATCGAGCCGGCGCCGATGACCGCGGGCGACGTCGCCGGGATGCTGGACCGGCACGGCGTGCCCGCCGCCGCACCCGAGCTGGTCGCCCGGATCACCGAACGGACCGGCGGGAACCCGCTGTTCGTCCGCGAGCTGGCCCGCCTCGTCGCCGCCGAGGGCCCGTCCGCCGCGGCCGACGCCGTCCCGGCCGGGGTCCGCGAGGTGCTGCGCCGGCGCCTGGCCCGGCTGCCCGCGACCACCCGCACCGCGCTGGCCCGGGTCTCGGTGCTCGGCCGCGACCTCGACACCGACGACGCCCTCGACCTCGCCGCCTCCGCCGACGGCGCCGACCCGCTGGACGCCCTGGAGCCCGCGGTGCTCGGCGGGATGCTGCTCGAACCCGAGCCGGGACGGCTGCGGTTCTCCCACGACCTGGTCCGCGACACCCTCTACGGCGACATCCCGCAGCTGCGTCGCGCCCGGCTGCACGCCGCGGCCCACGCGATCCTCACCCGCAGGCGGCCCGACGACCCGGTCCCGCTGGCCCACCACGCGCTCGCCGCCGGGTCCGCCGTCGACCCGGACCGTGCCCTGGCCGCGGTCCGTGCCGCCGCCGCGGCCGCCGCGGGGTTCGGCTCGCACCGCGAGGCCGCCCGGTTCTACGGCCGCGCCGTCGAGCTCGCCGGACGGGCCGGAACCGGCGTCGACGACGAGCTGGCCCTGCGCTGCGCGCTGGTCGCCGAGCTCGCCCGCGGCGGCGACGGCCACACCGCCCTCACCGAGCGCCGGACCGCCGTCGAGCGGGCGGGGGCCGCCGCGCCGCAGTGGCTCGGCGCCGCCCTGACCAGCTACGACACCCCGGTCAGCTGGACCATCCGGCCGGGCCAGAACATCGACGCCGAGCTGATCGACCTCATCGAGACCGAGCTCGCGGCGACCCCGCCCGACGCCGTCGACCGGCGGGTGCGGCTGCTCGCCGCCCTGGTGTTCGAGATCGAGGGGCACGACGACGACCGGGTCCGCTCCGCCTCGGCGGAGGCCATGGCGCTGACCGGGCGCGGCGTCGACCCGCTGCTGCGCTGCCGGGCGCTCAACGCCCGGTTCTTCGCCGTCCTCGCCCCGGACCTGTGGCACGAGCTGGCCCCGGTGGGGGAGGAGCTGGCCGAGCTCGGCGGCCGGGCCGGGCACGCCGGCTACCGCACGCAGGCCCACCACCTGCAGCTGATGGTCGCCGCCGGCAGCCACGACCTCGACGCGGCGACACGGCACGCGGAGGCCGCCGTCGCCGGGGCCCCGGGCGGGCAGCTGGAGTTCACGCTCGGCTGGGCCCACATCTTCTCGGCGCTGCGCGCACTCGTCGCCGGGGAGCTGGACACCGCCGAGGAGCGCTACACCGACCTCGCGACCCGGCTGGTCGGCGCCGGCCAGGTCAACGGGGCGCTGATGGGGCTGCTGGGGCGGTTCGTCGTGCGGCACGACCAGGGCCGCCTCGGCGAGCTGGCCCCCGAGCTCGAGGCGCTCCGCGACGCGCTGCCGCCGCCCTTCGGGGACTTCCTCGCGCTGGCCCACCTGCACGCGGGCAACCCCGTCCGGGCCCGCGAGGTGTGGGTGCCGGACGCGGAGCTGGCCCGCAGCTACTACTGGCTGATCTGGACCTGCGTGCGCGCCGAGGTGGCGGTCGGCCTGGCCGACCGGGACGTCGCCGCGCGGTACCGGGAGCAGCTGCGCCCGTGGACGGGCACGGTGGCGGGGCTGTCGTCGGGCACGATCGCGCTCGGCCCCACCGACCTGGTGCTCGCCGGCCTGGAGGGGCTGCTCGATCCGGCGGGCGGCGGCCGGGTCCACCACCTGCGCGAGGCCGAGCGGGTCGCCGCGGAGCTGGGTGCCACGGTCTGGCGCGACCGCGCCCGGCGGCTGCTCTCGGCGGCCGGTGCCGACCCCTCGACGGCACCGGCTCCCGGGGCTCAGGACGTGCCGAACACCAGCGCACAGCGCCTGCGGTAGCCGCCGCGCAGCAACCGCTCCATCAGCACGACCACCGGCCCGGCCTCGCGGCGCATCCCGGCCCACTCCTGCGGGGTGGTCACGGCGACGATCCGCGGCAGCATGAACCGCAGGCCCGGCCCGGACTTCTGCACCTGCGCGACGACGGCGTCCCAGTCGTCGGCGGGCACGTGGCGCTCGATCACCGGGAACAGGTCGCGCTCCTCGGCGTCGAGGTGCTCGTCGATCTCGTCGCGGACCACGGCGAGCCGGTCCGCGAGCACGCCCGCCGCCCGCGCCCTGGCCGGTCCCTGCGACGCGGCGACGACGGCGGCCGCGGCCTCCCGCACCGCGGCGAGCAGCGGGTCGAGGCGGCCGTGGTCGTCGCTGAGCTCGGCCAGGTCGACGGCGTGCCCGGCGTGCCGGGCGATCACCGGCCAGGCGATGTCGTCCTCGGCGGTGTGGTGGCCGTGGATCTCGTGCTCCAGGTGGCCCAGCCAGTTCCGCAGCGCGCGGGCGCGCCGGTCCGGGCAGGGCGCGCCGTCGGCGATCGCGCGGGCGGCGTCCGCGAGCCGGTGCAGGTCGACCCGCATGACGCGGTGGGCGAGGGTGATGCCGACCAGGTCGGCGGTACGGGTGTCGCGGGCGGTGGTCACCGGGATCTCCTCGGGGTTCGGGGCGGTCGGTCTCTCGACACCGCAGACCGTGCGCCCACCCGCCGGCCGGGGACTTGCACCTCACTTGTGCCGCCGTCCGCCCGGTGTTGACCGGCCGGCCAACCAGGAGTAGACCGGAGGCATCCCCACAGGGACCTCACAGGAGAAGGTGACTGACGATGGCTGGGACCACTGGTCGTACCTGGCAGCGGTGGCAGGACTGGGCCGCTCTCGTGATCGGTGTGCTGACGGCCCTCTCGCCTCTCGTGACGACGACGAACGCCGCCGCCGCGTGGACGATGGTCGTACTGGGCGTGGTGCTCGCCGCCACGTCCCTCTGGTCGCTCGCCGTGCCCGGCTCGGTGGCGAGCGAATGGGTGCACGGTGTCCTCGGCGTGCTGCTGTTCCTCGCCCCCTGGGTGATGGGCTACAGCGCGCTGACCGGGGTGTCGTGGACGTCCTGGGTGGCGGGCGTCCTCGCGGTCGTCGTGGCGGCCTCGGCGCTGCCCGCGGCGAACGCGGAGCACCGCACGCTCGCGACGCACTGACCGTCCGGCAGCACGACGACCAGGTGAGGGGCCGCGACCCGGAGGGGTCGCGGCCTCCGCCGCGTCCGGGGGAGGATCGCACCGTGGACCACGAGTTCGACCCGGACGCACCCGCCCGGGACCGCATCCTCGACGCGGCCGAGGGGCTGTTCGCCGAGCACGGCTTCGACGCGACGCCCACCTCGCGCATCGCCGAGCGTGCCGGGGTGCCGAAGGGGCTGGTGCACTACTACTTCCGCCGCAAGCCCGACCTGCTCGAGGCGCTCGTCGAACGGCTCCCGCACCCGGTGCACGGGGCGGACGTCGCCGTCGCCGGGGACGTGCTCGCCGGGCTGCGTGCGCTGGTCGCCGCCCTGGACCGGGCGCTCGACGCGTCCTCGGTCCTGTCCCACCTGCTGTGGCGCGAGGCCGACACCCACCCGGTCGTCCGCGACGCGCTGCTGCGCCGCTCCGGTGAGCTGGAGGACGCGGTGCGCGAGGTCCTCGCCACCGGCGGCGGGGCGCCGGAGCGGATCCGCGGCGCCGCCCGGCTGCTGGCCGCGGCGATCGGGCACCGCTACGCCCTCGACCGGCACGGCGACGACGACCGCACCGACATGGAGGCCGAGCTGTCCTTCGTCGCCGCGGGCCTGTAGCGGCGCTCCCCGAGCGGGATCAGGGCCAGGGGCGCCAGGGGGCGCCGGACTCCTCGTAGCGCGGGACGGTGTGCCTGCGGTCGGCGAGCCGGTGCAGCGCGTGCGCCGTCCATGTCCGCCACCCCAGCAGGGCCAGCAGCACCACGATCAGCCCGGCGGTCAGCGGGCCGGCCCAGCCGAGCGGACCCGAGGCGTTGACCGCGGCCATGACCAGCGGGCCGAGCAGCGCGAACACCGCGCCCGCGACCTGCGGGAGCCGGGCGTCGGCGAGCACGTCGACGGCGATCAGCCTGCGCTGCTCGCCGTCCGGGGTGCCGCCCGACCGCAGCACCTTCCGTGCGGCCGCGCGGTCGCGCACCAGGCCCATGTCCGGCCCGCGGGCCGGGGCGACCCGCACCGGGATCCGCGACGCCGACAGCCACAGCAGCACCACGCCGAGCAGGCTCAGCAGCCCGCCGACGACGATCGCGGCCAGCAGGTGGTCGGCGCGGGCGTGCACGTCGGTGGTGATCGAGTAGACGACGCCGAACCACGCCGCCGCGACCCCGGCCGCGACCCGCCCGATCACGACGGCCCGCAGCGACGGCGGTCGCACGGTCGGCCACGGCCCGGCCGGTGCGACGGCGGCGGGCCGGTCGCCGGGCCGGTCGCCGGGCCGGTCGCCGGAACGGCCCTCGGGCACCGGCGGCGCGGGCGGGGCCAGCACCGGGCCGGGCGCACCCGGGGGACCCGCGGGCGGCGGGGCCGCGGGCTCGTGCAGCCGCCGACGTCCGCCGGGCGCGGGCGGAGGGGCCGGGGGACCGGGCGCGGGGGAGCGGGGGCCGGCGTCGCGGTCGGCCCGGTCGCCGGTGTCCGGAGCACGCATGGTCGCGACGCTACCCGCGGGTCCGGGCGCTCCGGTCGGGGTGTCGGCCCCGCGCCACGGGTGCGGCCCCCGGGGCGCCGAACGAGCGGTGCGGATCACGCGGAGTCGACCGGTCAGGTTAGGCTCGCCTTACTCACCCGAAGGAGGTCCACCGTGCCGCTCGCCGCAGCACCCCTGTCCGCCCGTTCCGTGAGCCGTCGCGGCGTCCTCGCCGGCGCCGCCGGTCTGCTGGTCCTCGCCGGGTGCGGGGCCCGGCAGCAGGACGGGCAGGGGACCGACGGTGCGGTCGCGGAGGGCTACCCGGTGACGGTGCGGCACGCGCTGGGGGAGACGGTCGTCCCCGACCGGCCGCAGCGCGTCGTCACGCTCAGCGCGGCGAACACCGACGTCGCGCTGGCGATGGGGGTGCTGCCGGTCGCGATCCCGCGCACCGTCTACGGCGGTGACGCCGAGGGCGTGCTGCCCTGGGTGCGCGACGCGATCACCGCGCACGGCGGTGGGTTCCCGCAGGTCATCGGCTCCGACGACCTGTCGGCGACGCCGATCGAACAGGTCGCGGCGGCCCGGCCGGACCTGGTGCTGGCCACCTACTCCGGGCTGACGCGGGCCGAGTACGACCAGCTGTCGGCGATCGCCCCGACCGTCGCCTACCCCGACGCCCCGTACTCCACCGGCTGGCAGGACCAGACCCGCATCGCCGGTCAGGTGTTCGGCGACCCGGCGCGGGCCCGGCAGCTGATCGACTCCACCGGGCAGCGCCTGCGCGCCGCGGCCCAGCGGTACCCGCAGCTGGCGGGGGCCACGTTCGTCTACACCGGCGGGATGGACGCCGGTGCGCTCGGGGTCTTCCGGGCGGGCGACGTCCGCGTCCGGCTGGTCACCGACCTCGGGCTCACCCTGGCGCCCTACGTCGAGCAGAACGCCCCGGGCGGTGGGGAGGTCTACTACACCGTCAGCGGCGAGCTGCTCTCGCGCGTCGAGTCCGACCTGGTCATCGGCTTCTTCGCGACGCCGGCCGAGGAACGGGCCTTCCGGACCGCGCCCGGCGTCGGCCTGCTGCCGGCGATGGCCCGCGGCGGGTTCGCCCCGGTCGTCGGGGCCGACCGGGTGGTGGCGAGCTCGGCCCCGTCGGTCCTGTCGATCCCGTGGGTGCTCGACGCCTACCTGCCGATCCTGGCCGCCGCGGCCGCCCGCGCGCGTGGCTGAGCCGGTCACCCGCCTGCCGTAGTCGACATCTGACTATCAGTTATCTCCGCTGGTGACGCTAACGGGTGAATGGCCGTAGCGGGCCCGGCCGAGCCTCGTTGAGTGGGCAAGACCGTTTGCGACGGTCTAACGACCAAACCATGGAGGTTGTGAGATGCGGAAGTCCGTTCGCGGCGCGCTCGTCGGCGCAGCGCTGCTCCCCCTGGCCGTCGCGGCGCCCGCCGCGGCCTTCGCCGGCACCACCGGCTACGACGAGGGTGGCAAGGACAAGGGTCACTCGAAGCACGACGGTGACAAGGACAAGGACAAGGACAAGGGCCACCACAAGAAGCACGGTCACCACAAGAAGTGGGACCACAAGAAGCACGACGACAAGAAGCACGACCTCGCGCTGCCGGCCCCGCTGGACAGCGTCGTCGACCTGATCACGGGTGCCACCGGTGGCGGCATCCCGTCGGCCCCGTCGGTGCCGTCCCTGCCGGTCGGCTGACCGGACCCGGTCCCGTGACGGGCCGGTCCGGACCCTCGAGGGGTGTCCGGACCGGCCCGTCCGCCGTTGCGGGGCCGGCGCCGTACGGGCGGGTCAGATCACCGGCGCCGGGTCCTGCGTCGGTGGGTCCCTGAGGATCGTGTCGCCCTTGACGAACCACGCGACACCGAACGCGAGGATCGCGACGGCCTCCAGCCAGAACAGGCTGTGGAACCGCTCGGCGACGGCATCGGGCACCAGCGCCGCGTCCAGTGCGGCCAGCACGAGGCAGGTCACGATCGTCGCGCCGCAGACCCGGTAGACGAGGTTGCGGGCGGCCTTGCTCCGCGTCCCGGACTCGCCGCGGGTGAACAGGACCAGGCAGAACCAGGCCAGGCCCGCGAAGAACACCGTCGCCGCGGCCAGGTGGAGGTACCCGACGACGGTCGCCGCCGTCGTCGCCGTGCCGTCGGGCCGGGTGGGCAGCAGCGCGACCGCGATCGCCGCCGTCCCGGTGATGTTGGCGAGCCGGTTGTCGGGGCGCTCGTAGCGGTAGCAGAAGAGGAAGACGCCGACCGCGCACAGCGAGCCGACGAACACGTCGCGCATCGGCGAGTGGTAGTAGCGGCTGATGGAGTCCCGCAGCCCGTCGCCACCGAGGGCCAGGTCGCCCGCCACCAGCACGAACGGGAGCAGGATCCCGATCACGCCGACGGCGCGCCGCAGACCCAGGTAGGACAGCACGGCACCGTCGGCACGCGAGGACATGGCGAAGATCGTCGCAGAGACGTCACTCGAACTCTCGTTCGATCCGGCGTAGCGTTCCGGAGGTGGACGTCGGCGGGCAGGCTTCGCTCTTCGCGGCCGGGGGTGCGGCCCCGGCGTACCGGCACGAGCTCGCCGGCGGGGCGTGGGTCGACGTCGCGGTCGGCTGGGCCCCCGACGCGGACGAGTTGTTCGCGCTGCTCCGTGCGACCGTGCCGTTCCGCGGCCACCGCCGCCGCATGTACGACCGTGTGGTCGACGAGCCGCGCCTCACCCACCGCTGGGTCCTGCCCGACGACGCGGTGCCCCACCGGCTGGGCGACATGGGCCGCACGCTGGGGGAGCGCTACGGCCACGACTTCACCCAGATCGGCGTGAACCTCTACCGCGACGGCGCCGACGGCGTGGCCTGGCACGGCGACCGGGTCGCCCGCGAGCGGCCCGAGGCCGTCGTCGCGCTGGTCGCCCTCGGCGCGACGCGGCCGCTGCGGCTGCGCCCGACCGGCGGCGGCGCGTCGGTGTCGTTCCCGCTCGCCTCGGGGGACCTGCTGGTCATGGGCGGGACGTGCCAGCGGACCTGGCAGCACAGCGTGCCGAAGGTGGCGCGCAGCGGTCCGCGCATCAGCGTCCAGTTCCGCCACCTGTATCCGGGGGTGCCGCCGGGTGGGTGACCGACATAGTCTGCGTCGATGCAGCGCAAGATCGGCGTGATGGGCGGGACGTTCGACCCCGTCCACCACGGCCACCTCGTCGCCGCCAGTGAGGTGGCGGACCGCTTCGCCCTCGACGAGGTGATCTTCGTACCGACCGGGAGACCGTGGCAGAAGACCGGCCGCGACGTCTCACCGGCCGAGGACCGCTACCTGATGACGGTCATCGCGACGGCGTCGAACCCCCGGTTCTCGGTCAGCCGCGTCGACGTCGACCGCGACGGCCCCACCTACACCGCGGACACCCTCGCCGACCTGCACGACGCCATGCCCGAGGCGCAGCTGTTCTTCATCACCGGCGCGGACGCGCTCCAGCAGATCCTGTCCTGGCGCAAGGTCGACGAGCTGTTCCGCTACGCGCACTTCGTCGGCGTGACCCGGCCCGGGTACGAGCTGGCCGACGGGCACCTGCCCCAGGGGTCGGTGACGACCGTCGAGGTGCCCGCGATGGCGATCTCGTCCAGTGAGTGCCGGGCGCGTGTGGGTGCGGGGCGGCCGGTCTGGTACCTCGTGCCGGACGGGGTGGTGCAGTACATCTCCAAGCGCAGTCTGTACCAGGATCCGGACCGCTGACCTGCGGTTTCTCCGGCCGAACCCGCACGGGGACAGATCCGGTGCACGATCACCGGACGCGGAAGCTCGCGCGTCGTGCGCGACGCCCGCAGCGCATGGCGGCCCGACCCCCGGAGCCCACGCCCGGTGACGACGACGCACCCGTCCGTCGATCAGTACTCGAGTGCTGTGCGAGCCCGGCACGACCGCGCTCAGGTACTGATCGACAGGCACCAGGGTCGTGTCGTGGCGATCCAGGACCGCCGTGCGGGCTCAGGTCCGCTGCAGTTCCAGCACCGGGATGGTCCGGTTCGTCGTGCGCTGGTAGTCGCCGAACTGCGGCTCCAGCGCGACCTGGCGGGCGTAGACGTCGTCGCGCTCGGAGCCGGTGACCTCGCGCACCCGCACGGGCAGGGTCGCCGTGCCCAGCTCGATCCGCGTGTCGGGGTTCGCGATCAGGTTGTGGTACCAGTCCGGGTTGCTGTCGGCGCCACCCTTGCTCGCGAAGACGAACACCCGCTCGCCCTCGATCAGCGGGACCAGCGGAGCGATCCGTTCGGTGCCCGACCGGGCCCCCACGTGGTGCACCAGGACCAGCGGCTTGCCCTCGAACATGCCGCCCGCCCGGCCGCCGGTCGCGCGGAACTCCTCGATCACGGCGCGGTTCATCGCTGCCAGGTCCGTCGGGGTGGGTGCGTCACTCATCTCGAGTTCCTCCGGTGACGTGTCGGGCGCCGTGTCCGCGCCGTGCCTCCCCGGTCAACTCGATCTCCCCGCCGGTCATTCCAGGCCGCCCGGGGTCCGCCCGGTCGGGGGAGCCGGACACGTTCCGGCGGCGTCGGGCCGCTCGGGACGCGTCGTCGTCGCGGCCGCCCGCCGGTCCGACCGGGTGCTCGTCGGGGAGCGGGTGCTCGTCGGGCAGATCGCGGCCGGACGGTGAGCGGCCGACGTGACGTGGAGGACCGGCGCCGGCCCGAGCTACCCCGCGGCCTCCATCGCCACGTCGCTCCCGCGCCACTCCGCCGCCAGCTCCTGCACGGGTACGCCCAGCGCCTCGGCCAGGCACACGATCGTCCCGAACCCCGGCGAGGGCAGTCGCCCGGTCTCCAGCTTGCGCAGCGTCTCCGGGGAGATCCCGGCCGCCCGCGCCACGTCCACCGGGTCGCGGTCGGCGCGGGCCCGGCGCAGCAGCGCGCCGAGGCGCCGACCGGCCTCGATCTGCTCGGGCGTGAGGGGCAGGCGCACCATGCGAGGAGCCTAGGCTCGGTATTACTGTACCGGCAAGCGGCGACGGTCCGGTATAGTAATACCGTGATCGAACTGAAGACGCCGGCCGAGATCGACCGGATGCACACGACCGGCCGGTTCGTCGCCGAGGTGCTCACCGAGGTCGGCCGGATCGCCGCGGTCGGGGTGAACCTCCTCGACATCGAGCTGCACGTGCGCCGCATGATCGAGCAGCGGGGCGCCGAGTCCTGCTACTGGGACTACGCGCCGTCCTTCGGGCGCGGCCCGTTCCGCAACGTCATCTGCCTGTCGGTCAACGACGCCGTGCTGCACGGGCTCCCGCACGACCACGTCCTGCGCGACGGTGACGTGCTCAGTGCCGACATCGCCGTGAGCATCGACGGCTGGGTGGCCGACTCCGCCCGCACGGTCGTCGTCGGCGAGACGGCCGACGAGGGGGACCTCCGCGTCATCCGCGCGACCGAGGACGCCCTGGAGGCCGCGATCGACGCGGCCCGCCCGGGCAACCGGCTCGGCGACATCTCCGCCGCGATCGGCGCGGTCGCCCGCGACTACGGCTATCCGGTCAACACCGAGTTCGGCGGGCACGACCTCGGCCGCACCATGCACGGCGACATCCACATCCCGAACGCCGGGCGGGCCGGTCGCGGCCCGACCCTGCGTCCGGGGCTGACCCTCGCGCTCGAGCCCTGGTTCGCACGGACCACCGACAAGATCGTGTTCGACCCGGACGGCTGGACCATCCGCTCCGCCGACGGCTCGCGCACCGCGCACTCCGAGCACACCGTCGCGATCACCGAGGACGGCCCCCGGGTGCTGACCCGCCGCGGACAGGACTGAGCAGCCCGTGCGTGTCGCCCTCGACGCACTGACCGTGCCGGTCCCGCCGGCCGACGCCGAGCGGACCCGGGCCTTCTACCGTGCCCGTGCGGCGGGCCGCGGCCCCGCGGACGCCGACGAGCTGCGCGCGGTCCGGGCCGCGGTCGCCACACCAGGGCCTGCGGTGCCGCCCGCGGTGGGGGACACCGCCGTCGCCGACGGCCGTCGGGTGCCGGTGCGGATCTGTCTCCCGCCGGGCACGGCGCGCGGGGTGCTGCTGCAGATCCACGGCGGTGGCTTCTACCTGGGCTCGGCCGCGCGGGACGACGTCGGGAACCGGGCGCTGTCCGACGCGCTCGGCGTCGCGGTCGTCGCCGTCGACCACCGGCTCGCCCCGGAGCACCCCTGGCCCGCCGCCCCCGACGACTGCGCGACCGCAGCACTGTGGTTGCTCGACCGGGCGCCGGAGCTGTTCGGCACCGACCGGGTCGCGTTCACGGGCGTCTCCGCCGGGGCCACCCTGGCCGTGACGACGCTGCTGCGGCTGCGTGACCGCGGCCTGGCCGACCGCGTCGCCGGGGCCGACCTGCGGTACGGCACCTACGACCTGAGTGCCCGCA
This sequence comes from Pseudonocardia tropica, assembly GCF_040105315.1. Taxonomy (NCBI): domain Bacteria; kingdom Bacillati; phylum Actinomycetota; class Actinomycetes; order Pseudonocardiales; family Pseudonocardiaceae; genus Pseudonocardia; species Pseudonocardia tropica. The sequence goes on along the minus strand of NZ_JBEDNP010000003.1, from coordinate 146,933 downwards.
CCCCGGCCGGTCGCCGCATCGCCGACGAGTACTTCCTGCGCGCCTACGCCGGCCACGTCGCCGACCGGACCGTCCCGGACCTGTCCCCGGTGTTCGCCGACCTCACCGGCCTGCCGCCGCTGCTGATGACGGTCGGCACCGACGACGTGCTGCTGGAGGACAACCTCACGATGGCCGCCCGGCTCGCGACGGCGGGGGTCGAGGTCGACCTGCGCGTCCACCCCGGCGTCCCGCACGGCTTCGCCGGGCACGACACCCCGGTCGCCGCCACCGCGCTGCGGTACGCGCGGGACTGGCTGTCCGCCCGGATCGACGGCGCGTCCCCGCCGCCCGGGGTGTGACGACCCGACCTCGCACACCGTGCCCCGACCTCGCAGCCGCTGCGGGGGCTGCGAGGTCGGGGAAACCTCTGCGAGGTGCGACGCCGCGACACCGCCGATCACGGTACGTCATGCAACGCGTGTTCCCGGTCTACCGAAAGTGAGCCCGGTGGGCGGACGCGAACCACCGTCCGCGACATCGATCTTCCTGCGGCACACGAGAGATGGGAACGCAGTGCCTGGGACCCGGCTCCGCGCGTTACCACCATGTGAACTCCGACGACCTGACCATGCCCATCCTCGACCCGGCCCAGCTCGCCGAGCTGCGCCGCAGCACCGACCCGGCGCCCGCCGCGGCGCCACCGAACGCCGCGGCCTGGCTGCTGATGATGGTGCTGGGGCTCGGCATCGTCGTGACGATGCTGGTGCTCGTCGTCGCCTGGAGCTGATCCCGGCCGTCACCGGAGGATCACCGTCGCGTCGCGGCCCGGACGGGATCTTGTGCCGCGCGTCACAAGGGTGGAGAGTCGCCCCGGTCCGCGTCTTCGACGGAGCAGGAGCGTGACAGCAGTGACGACCGGGACGACAGCGCAGCCGACGGCGATCGAGAATCCCTACTACACCCACGAGTTCCACGGCGACTACGACCTGATCGGCCTCGGGGAGTTCGCACTGGAGGAGGGCGGGGTGATCCCCGACCTGCAGCTCGCGGTGGCCACCTTCGGCACGCTGAACGCGGCGAAGGACAACGCGATCCTCGTGACGACCTGGTACTCGGGTACGCACCAGATCTTCCGCGACGTCTACATCGGCCCGGACCACGCCTTGAACCCGGAGCGGTACTTCATCGTCGTCGTCAACCAGATCGGCAACGGTCTGTCGACCAGTCCGCACAACGCCTCGGGTGCCAACGCGGGCATCGCGATGTCGAACTTCCCGCACGTGCGCATCGGCGACGACGTGCGCGCCCAGGAGCAGCTCCTGCGCGAGCACTACGGGATCGACCGGCTCGCGCTCGTCGTCGGGGGGTCGATGGGCGCGCAGCAGACCTACGAGTGGATGGTCCGGTTCCCGCAGAAGGTGCGTCGCGCCGCGCCGATCGCCGGGACCGCGCAGAACACCCCGCACGACTTCCTCTACACCCAGGCGCTGGTCGAGGCGATCACCTCCGACCCCGGCTTCGCCGGCGGGAACTACCGCAGCAACACCGAGGTCGAGGCCGGGCTGAAGCGGCACGCCGGCATCTGGGCGGTGATGGGGTTCTCCACCGAGTTCTGGAAGCAGGAGGTGTGGCGGGCGCTGGAGTTCGAGTCCCGCGAGGCGTTCATGGCCGGCTTCCTGGAGCCGTACTTCACCGCGATGGACCCCAACGACCTGCTGTGCATGGCCTGGAAGTGGCAGCGCGGCGACGTGGCCCGGACCGCCGGCGGTGACCTCGCCGAGGCGCTCGGCCGCAACGAGGCCGTCGCCCGGGTCATCCCGATCAACGAGGACATGTTCTTCCCGGTCCGCGACCACGAGGCCGAGCTGGAGCTGACCCCGCACGCGACCATCCGCGTCGTCGACGACCTGCTCGGACACCTCGCCCTGTTCGGCGTCGCGCCCACCTACATGCCGCAGATCGACCAGTACCTCCAGGAGCTGCTCGACAGCCCCGCGTAGCCGGGCCGGACCGTCCCCGACCCGCTCGTTCGGGGACGGTCCGGTGCACACCGGACACATTGATGGCAGATACTGCCAACAAATCGTAGGCTGGGGATCACCACCACGACCCCAGGAGTGTCGATGACCCTCGCCACCGAGCGTCCCCGCCTGCCGTTCACCCGACCGAACCTGCTCGACCTCGCGCCGTTCTACGAGGTCCTCCGCCGCGAGGCGCCGATCGCGCCGGTGACCACCCCGGCCGGGGACCCGGCGTGGCTGGTGACCCGGTTCGCCGAGGTCCGCGAGCTGCTCGGGGACAAGCGGTTCGGTCGGTCGCACCCGGAGCCGGAGAAGGCGTCGAGGATCAGCACCGCCGCCGTCCAGGACGGGCCGACGGGCACCTACGAGAACGAGGCGCAGGAGCACGGCCGGATGCGCCGGCTGCTCACCCCGGCCTTCTCCGCCAAGCGGATGCGGACGCTGTCCGGGCACGTGCAGGAGCTCGTCGACGGCTACGTCGACGCGATGGTCGCCGAGCACGACGCCGCCGGTCCGGGTACCACCGTGGACCTGCACGCCCACCTCGCCTTCCCGCTGCCGGTCGCGGTGATCTGCTCGCTGCTCGGCGTCCCCGAGGTCGACGGCGAGTACTTCCGCGGCCTCTCCGACCGGATGGCGACCTTCTCCGGCGAGGACGCCCACGTCGCCCGCGAGGAGTTCGGCCGCTACATGGCCGGGCTCGCCGAGGGCAAGCGCGCCGAGCCGGACGAGGACGTCATCACCGACCTCGTGCAGGCCCAGGCCGAGGACCCCGGGTTCGGCTACCCGGAGATGGTCCGGCTCTGCGTCGGGCTGCTGTTCGCCGGCCACGAGACCACCGTGAACCGGATCGGGCTCGGCATCCTGTTCCTGATGACCCACCGCGACGAGTGGGACAAGCTCGCCGCGGACCCGGACGGCCGGATCGACGCCGTCATCGAGGAGGTCATGCGCCTCGGCGCGCCCGGCGACCTGGGGCTGCTGCGTTACGCCCACGAGGACGTCGAGATCGCCGGGGTCACCATCGCGCGCGGCGACGCGGTCATCCTCTCGGTCAACGCCGCCAACCGCGACGTCGACGTCTTCGACCACGCCGAGACCTTCGACCCGGACCGTACCGAGCGCGGGCACGTCGGCTTCGGTCACGGCGCACACTTCTGCATCGGCGCGAGCCTGGCCCGCACCGAGCTGCGCGCGGTCTTCGCGACGCTCGCCCGCCGGCTGCCGGAGCTGGACCTCGCCGTCGGCATGGACGAGCTCGACGTGCGCACCGACCACCTCACCGGCGGCGTCCGCAGCCTGCCGGTCCGCTGGTGAGGGAGGGGACCGCGATGAAGGTCGAGGTCGACCAGCACGCGTGCGTCGGCTCGGGGCAGTGCCTGCTCACCGCCCCGGACGTGTTCGACCAGCGCGACTCCGACGCCGTCGTCGAGCTGCTCACCGACACCCCGCCGGACGGCCGGGAGCAGGCCGTGCGCAACGCGGCGCGCGGCTGCCCGGCGTCGGCGATCACCGTCGTCGACGACTGAGCGGCCCCCGGGAGCGATGAGTCCGGGACGCCTCCGCGGTCGACCCTGGTGTACGACGCACCGACGACCGTGGAGGCACCTCCCGTGCGCACCCTCGCGATCACCCAGAACATCACCCTCGACGGCGCCGTCGAGTTCCTCGGCGACTGGTTCGACCCGAACGCCGAGGGCCAGGACGACGTGCTCGCCGAGCTGCACCGCCAGGACGCCGCGTCCGACGCGACCCTGCTCGGCCGTCGCACGTTCTGCGACTTCCGCGGCTTCTGGCCCGCGCAGACCGACGACGCCACCGGCATCACCGACTACCTGAACCAGGTCGACAAGTACGTGGTGTCGTCCACGCTGACCGACCCGGAGTGGCAGAACTCGACGATCCTGTCCGGGGACCCGGTCGCCGAGGTGGCGGCGCTCAAGGAGCAGCCGGGCACCGACATCGTGCTGACCGGCAGCATCACGCTCTGCCACACGCTCATCGCCGCCGGGCTCGTCGACGAGTTCCGCCTCTTCCACCACCCGGTCGTGCAGGGCGCGGGCCGGCGCCTGTTCCCCGACGGTGCGTCCTTCGAGGGACTACGGCTCCTCGACGCCCGGTCGTTCTCCGGCGGGATCGTCTACACCGCGCACGCGGCGCGCTGATCGGCGCTCAGGTCGCCGTCTCCTCCCGTGCGGCGGCCCGCTCCACCCGGTGCCGCACGTAGCGCGACACCAACAGCCCGCCGACGACGGCGACGACCAGCCCGATCCAGGAGAACCGCTTCAGCCACGTCTCGGCGACGATGCCGAGCAGGTAGATCAGGGCGACCGTGCCGCCCGCCCACAACACCGCACCGGTGGCGTTCGCCGCGAGGAACGCGGGGTAGCGCATCCGCATCGTCCCGGCCAGCGGCCCGGCCAGGATCCGCAGGATCGCCACGAAGCGGCCGAACAGCACCGCCCACACCCCGTGCCGGTCGAAGATCCGCCGGGCGACGGTGAGGTGCGCAGGGCCCAGGTGCCGGGGGAAGCGGCGCCCGAGCCGCTCGAGCAGGCCGGTGCCGTAGCGGCGCCCGACGGAGTAGCCGATCGAGTCACCGACGATCGCGCCCGCCGTCGCCGACGCCGCGACGGCGACCGGGTCGATCGGCGATCCCGGTCGGGCGGCCAGCAGTGCCGCGCCCACGAGCACGATCTCACCGGGCAGCGGGACCCCGATGCTCTCCACCCCGACGACGCCCGCGCACAGGAAGTAGATCGCGAGCGGGGGGATCGCCATCAGGAGCATGTCGACGTGCACCACCCCATCATGCACACGTGTCGGTGGTGCGGTGACGGCCCGGTACGGGCATCATGCGCGGACGTGAGCACACCGCTGGAGCAGGTCTTCCTGGCCGCCCACGACGACCTGCCCCGTGAGGCGCCGGGATCGGAGGAGACGACGGCGCTGCTGCTGCGCCTGGCCGGCGACCTGCCGGAGCGGCCCCGGATCGTCGACATCGGCTGCGGGACGGGTCCCTCGACGCTCCCGCTGGCCGCGGCGACCGGTGGTGAGGTCGTCGCCGTCGACCTGCACGAACCCTTCCTCCAGCGGCTGCGGAACCGCGCCGCGACGGCCGGGCTGGGGGAGCGGGTGCGCCCGCTCGTCGCGGCGATGGACGACCTCCCGCTGCCCGACGGCGAGGCCGACCTCGTCTGGTCCGAGGGCGCGGCCTACGTCATGGGGTTCGACGCCGCCCTGGCCGGCTGGCGGCGGCTGCTCGCCCCGGACGGTGTGCTGGTCCTCACCGAGGCCGAGTGGACGACCACCGAGCCGTCGCCCGGCGCGCGGGGGTTCTGGGACACCGGCTACCCGGGGATGCGGACGACCGCGGAGAACGTCGCCGCCGCGCAGCGCGCCGGGTACACGGTGCAGGCGGTCTACCTGCTCCCCGACTCCGACTGGGACGCCTACTACCGGCCGCTGGCCTGCCGCATCGCCACTCTTCGGGAGGACGGCGTCGACCCGGTGGCCCTGGACGAGGTGGGCGACGAGATCACCGTGCGGGAGCGGTTCGGCGCCGAGTACGGCTACACCGGCTACGTCCTGCGCCCGCGCTGACCCGGCGTCCGGACGTGGTCGTACGCCCCCGCACCGACGACGACCTGCCGGGCTGCGTCGCGGTGCTGCGCGCCGTGCACGCCACCGACCGCTACCCGTCGACCTGGCCGGCCGACCCGGCGGCGTTCGTGTCCCGGAGGGGGTCGCCGCCGAGCTCGCGGCCCGCGGCCGCGACGGGGTGCTCGACGTCGTCGAGTCCGCCCCCGCCGAGCGTCTCTACCGTGCGGCCGGCTGGGTCCGCACCGGGACCGCGCTCGCCGGGTGGCGGTTCCCGGACGGCCGCGAGCCGGTCGCCGCGCTCTACCGGCTGCCGATCACGCAGCGCCGAAAGGGTGACGACACACCGCGGTAGTCGTCCATCGGTCTCGCTGTACTGCGCCGATCGGGACGGTGGCCGGCCTGCTGCTCCGCGCGGTGCCGCAGCCCGTCCGCCGGGACGCCCCAGCTCGCGGCGCTCGACGCCCTGTCCGCCCTCGCCTACCGGGGAGGGCAGAGCGATCCGGGGCCCCGGCGCCGCCGCGGATCACCGGGGCGGCGTCCTGAGCGCTCAGGCGGACGGGACCGCGGCGGTGACCTCCGCCGTGCCGCGGTCCAGCACCACCTCGCCGTCGACGGCGGTCCGGAACGCGACCGTGTCGTCGCCGGTGTCCCACACCGAGACGGTGAGGGACCGGCCGGGCACGACCGGCCGGGTGAAGCGGGCGTCCATCGCGACGAGGCGGCGGGCGTCGCCGTCGCAGACGGTCGCGACCAACGCACGCGTGGTGAACCCGTAGGTGCACATGCCGTGCAGGATCGGCCGGTCGAAACCGCCCTTCGCGGCGAACTCCGGGTCGCTGTGCAGCGGGTTGCGGTCCCCGGTGAGCCGGTAGAGCAGGGCCTGGCCGGGCGTGGTCCGGTAGGTCACCTCGTGGTCGGGGGCCCGGTCGGGGACGGGGCTCGGCGCGCTGTCACCGCGGGTGCCGCCGAAGCCGCCCTCGCCGCCGAGGAACAACGTCTTCGTGCTGGTCAGCACCGGTTCCCCGGTGCCCGCGTCGACGGCCTCGGCCTCGGTGCGCACCAGCGCCCCGGACCCCTTGTCGAGGACCTCGGTGACCGTCGCGGTCACCCGGACCCGCCCCTCCACCGGCAGCGGGCCGACCACCCGGAACGCCTGCTCGGCGTGCACGACGCGCGAGGCGTCCACGTCACCGAGGTCGACCTTCGCGCCCGCCGTGACGATCTCCGCGAACGACGGCAGCACCGCCGTCCGCACGCCCCCGGTGTTCTCCGTGGTCAGCGACAGCTCGGCGGTGGGGTCCTCACCCCCTGCGCCGACGGCGACCGCGTAGAGGAGCACGTCGTCCCGTGCCCACGCGAAGCTGACCGGTTCGCACTGCGTGCCCTCGAGATCGGGCGCCAGGGGCATGGGGAGTCTCCTTCGACGGTCCACCGTGAGGCGGAAACCTATCCCGCCCGGTGCCCGCCGCCCAAGCCCCCGGTGCCCGGCTGACACACTGTCGAGGTCAATCGTGGTCGTGAAGGGAAGAGTGTGGTGACGGCATCACCGGAGGCGGTCGAGCTGGCGAAGGTGGCCGCGGCCGCCGCGGCCGACAAGAAGGCCGTCGACATCGTCGCGCTCGACGTGTCCGACCAGCTCGCGCTGACCGACTGCTTCGTGCTGGCGTCGGCGGCCAACGAGCGTCAGGTCCAGGCCATCGTCGACGAGGTCGAGGAGAAGCTGCGCGAGCGCGGCAGCAAGCCGACCCGGCGCGAGGGCGACAACGACAACGGCTGGGTCCTGCTGGACTTCAACGACATCGTCGTGCACGTCATGCACACCGAGCAGCGCGGCTTCTACGGCCTGGACCGGCTCTGGAAGGACTGCCCGGCGATCGAGGTGCCCGACCCCCAGGGCGCCCCGGATGGCACTGCATGACGCTGCGCCGGGTCACCCTGCTGCGGCACGGGCAGACCGAGTACAACTCCGTCGGCCGGATGCAGGGGCACCTGGACACCCGGCTGACCGACGCCGGGCGCGCACAGGCCGCGGCCGTCGCGCCGCGGCTCGCGCAGGAGCGGTACGACCGGATCATCACCTCGGACCTGACCCGCGCCCACGACACCGCGACCGCCGTGGCCGAGGCCGTCGGGCTGCCGCTGTCGGTGGACAAGCGGCTGCGGGAGACCCACCTCGGGGACTGGCAGGGGCGCACCATCGCCGAGATCGGTGCCGACGACCCGGGCGCGGTCGCCGAGTGGCGGTCCGACCCGCGGTTCACCCCGCCCGGCGGGGAGTCCCGGGTCGACGTCGTCGTCCGGTCGCTGCCGGTCGTCGAGGAGCTGGACCTCGAGTACGCCGCCGACCCGGAGGAGCGCTCCGTGCTGCTCGTCGCGCACGGCGGCATGATCGCCGGGATGGTGTGCGGGCTGCTCGACCTGCCGCAGTCGTCCTGGCCGGTGATCGGCGGGCTGGGCAACACCCGCTGGGCCGTCGTCGCCCGTCGTGACGACCATCCCCGCTGGCGCCTGTCGGGGTACAACATCGGTGCCTGACCTGCTGGTCGTCGGGGACTCGCTGGCCTTCCACGGACCCGAGCGGCCCTGCCCGGCCGACGAGCCGAGGCTGTGGCCCAACATCGCCGCCGCCCGGCTCGGGGGCCGCGCCGAGATCGTCGCGCGTGCCGGGTGGACCGCCCGGCACGCCTGGTCGGCGATCACCGGGGACCCGCGGGTGTGGGCGGCGCTGCCGCGGGTCGGAGCGGTCGTGCTCGGGGTGTCCGGGATGGACTCGCTGCCGTCCCCGCTGCCGACCGCGCTGCGCGAGCTGATCCCGGTACTGCGGCCCGCCCCGCTGCGCCACGCGGCCCGCAGCGCCTACCGGCGCGCCCAGCCGCGGCTGGCCCCGGCACTGGCGCGGCTGCCCGGCGGGGGACCGGCGACCCTGCCGCCCCGCCTCACCGCCGCCTACCTGGAACGCTGCCGCGCCGGGGTGCACGCGCTGCGCCCCGGGCTGCCGGTGGTGGCGCTGGCACCGTCGGTGCACCGCGCCGCCGACTACGGCCTGGCCCACCCGCACCGCGCCGCCACCGACGCCGCGATCCACCGCTGGGCGGCCGGCGCCCCGGCGGTGACGGTGCTCGACGTGCCCGCCCTGGTCGGCGAGCACGTCCTCGGTGGACACGGCAACCCCGACGGGCTGCACTGGGGCTGGGCGGGCCACGCCGCCGTCGGGGAGGCGCTGGCCGGGCTCCTCGCGACCGTGGGGGACCGGCCGTGACCCTGCTCGGCATCGACCTGGGCACCACCTCGGTCAAGGCGGCGGTGTTCACCGGCGACGGCGTCCGGGTCGCCGCGGCCCGTGCCGCGCACCCCACCGCGCGCCCCGCACCCGGGCACGCCGAGCAGGACCCGCGCGACTGGTGGTCCGGGCTCACCGAGGTGGTCGGCGCACTCGGCCCGGCCCTGGCCGGGGTGACGGCGGTCGGGGTGTGCGCCCAGGTCAACACCCATCTGTTCGTCGACGACGGCGGTGCCCCCGTGCACCCGGCGATCACCTGGCAGGACGGCCGGTGCGGCCCGGTCGCGGCGACGCTGACCGAGCGGCTCGCCCCCGCCGACCGGGCCCGGATCCGGGGCGGGCTGGGCACCGTCGACGCCTCGCACGCGGCCGCCCGCGCCGCCTGGCTCGCCGCGCACCGCTCCGACGCGTGGGCCCGCGCACGGAGGCTGCTCGCCCCCAAGGACTGGCTGCTCGAGCGGCTCACCGGGACCGCCGTGGCCGACCCGCTGTCCTCGACCGGACTCCTCGACCCCGACGGCCGGTACCCGGACTGGCTCGACCTGCTGGTCCCCGGGCTGCGCGCGATGCCGGCGCCCCTGGCCGACCCGGCGTCGGTCGCGGGGGAGACCACCGGCGCGGGCGGACTCCCGGCCGGGCTGCCCGTCGCCGTCGGGACGATGGACGCCTGGGCGGCGCTGCTCGGCGGCGGAATCGCCGCCCCCGGAGACGCGATCGACATCGCGGGCACCTCGGAGGTCCTGGCCCTCGCCGCGACGCCCGGCGGCGGCGCCCCGGGGATCGTCACGTTCCCGTCGTGGCGCGGGCTGCACGTGCACGCCGGGCCCACCCAGGCCGGCGGCGACGCCCTGACCTGGGCGTCCGCGGTGCTCGGCGTCGCACCGGCCGAGCTGCTGGACCGCGCCGCCCGCGCCGACCCGGGCCAGGTCCTGTTCCTGCCCCAGCTCGCCGGGGAACGCGCCCCGCTGTGGGACCCGGACCTGCGCGGACACTGGCTCGGCGCGGGCCTCGCCACCGGGTCCGCCGAGCTGGGCCGCGCCGTGCTGGAGGGCGTCGCCCACGCCGCCCGGCACGTCCTGGGCCCGCTGGAGGACGCGGCCGGACGTCGCGCCGGGACCGTCGCCGCCTGCGGCGGTGGTGCGGCGAGCGACCTCTGGTGCCAGATCAAGGCCGACGTGCTGGACCGGCCGCTACGTCGCACCGCCGAGCGCGACGCCGGGGTGCTCGGCGCCGCGATGCTGGCCGCGCTCGCGACCGGCGACGCCGCCTCGGTCGGTGAGCTCGCCGGGCGCATGGTGCGGGTCGACCGGGAGTTCACCCCCGACCCGCGCGCCCGCGGCCGCCTCGACGACGCGCACGGCCGCTACCTCGCCGCGCAGCGGGCACTGGCACCGCTGTTCCGTCCGTCGGGTGGATAGGGTCCGGCCGTGCCCCCCTCGCCGGTCGCCGTGGTCACCGACTCCACCGCCCACCTGCCGCCCGGCGTCGCGGAACGTCGGGGCATCCACGTCGTCCCGCTGGAGGTGCGGCTCGGCGAGCGCACCGCCCGCGACGGTGTCGACGTCTCCGCCGCCGAGCTGATCGCCGCCCTCGCCGACCGCAACCTGCTGGTGCAGACCTCCCGCCCGACCCCGGCCGCGTTCGCCGAGCGCTTCACCGCCCTGCTCGACGACGGCGCCCCCGCCGTCGTGGCCGTGCACCTGTCCCGGGAGCTGTCCGGCACCTGGGACGCGGCCCGGCTCGCCGCACAGGAGGTCGCCCCGGACCGGATCCGGGTCGTCGACTCCGGCGCCATCGCGATGGGTCTGGGCTTCGCCGTGCTGGCCGCCGCCGACGCCGCCGGGGCAGGCGAGGCCCCCGGCGACGTCGAGGCCGTGGCCGGTGCCGTCGCCGCGCGGTCACGGGTCCTGTTCGCGGTGCAGGACCTGGAACGGCTGCGTCGCGGCGGCCGGATCGGCGCCGCGTCCGCGCTGGTGGGCACGGCCCTGTCGGTCAAGCCGATCCTGCACCTGCGCGACGGCCGGATCGCGCCGCTGGAGAAGGTGCGGACGACCTCCCGCGCGACCGAACGGCTCGTGGCGCTCGCGGTCTCCGAGGCGGGTCCGGGGGCGCATGTCGCCGTGCACCACCTCGGTGCCGAGGACCGGGCCGAGGACATCGCCGACCGGCTGCGCGAACGGCTGCCCGACGCCGCCGGGATGCACGTCTCCGAGGTCGGCGCGGTGATCGGGGCGCACGCGGGGCCGGGGCTGGTGGGGGTCGTGGTGGTGCCGGCGGGCTGACCGTCGGGCCACGTCCGCGGCCTTCCCGGTGATGGCCTCCTCCGGGCCGGCTCGCCGCGGGCCGAGGGGCCCCGCCGGTTCATAGCACGCACCGCCGACGATCCGGCCCCGTGACGGCCCACGGGACGCCGTCCGTCCCCCATCGACGGATCCGTCCACAGGCCCGGCATCGGCCCGTCGGAACGGGTGTGGCGGACCTAGCGTCGGGTGCGTGACCAGGACCGACGCCTCCCTCGACCCGGCCCGGCGGCTCGCCGGGATCGGGACGCGCGGGCGGCCGGCCGCGGCCGCGGACCGGCTCGATCCCCCGACGGTCCCGTTGCCTGCGCCACCGGTGGCTCCCGGTCCGGCCGGGTCACGCCCCGGACGACCGCCCGCACCCGGGCCACTCCTCCCGCACGATGTCCGCGGTGCCGGTCCGCCGGGTCCGACGCCGCCCGCCCCCCGGCGCGACACCCCGCACGGTGCGGCACCGGTCCGGCCTGCCGACCCGGCCGACTCGCACGGTGCGGCACGGGGGTGGCCTGCCGACCCGGCCGACTCGCACGGTGTGGGACGGGGGTGGCCGGCCGACCCGCAGGGCGCGATGCCGGTGTGGACCGCCGACCCCGACGCCGGCCACCCCCTGGCCCTGCTGGCCCGGGACGACCCCGCCCCGCCCGAGGAGACCCCCGGCGACGACGGCCCGCACGGTGGACGCCCCTCGTGGCTGCGCCGCCGGGCCCAGCGGTGGTTGCCGTCGTCGCCGGCCGGGGCGCGGGTCGACCCGGGTCGCCCCGGTGCGCTCGCGCTGGTGGCGGTGGTGCTCGTCGGTGCGCTCGTCGCCGGGGTGGGTGTGTGGCTCGACCGCCCCACCGTGCAGCCCGTCGGCGGCCTGCCCGAGGTGACCGCGGTGCCCGGCGAGGCGGTGGCAACCGGGGAGGTGGACCGGTCCGCGGGCCCCGGCGCACCGGCACCCGTCGCGGCGGCCCCGGTCACCGCGGGGCCGCTCGTCGTCAGCGTCGTCGGCCGGGTCGCCCGGCCCGGCCTCGTCCGGGTGCCCGACGGGTCGCGCGTCGCCGACGCCCTCGACGCCGCGGGGGGCGCGCTGCCCGGGGTCGACCTCGGCGTGCTCAACCTGGCGCGGCGGCTCGGGGACGGCGAGCAGATCGCGGTCGGCGTCCCACCGGCCGCCGACGCCGCCCCGGTCCTGCCCGCCCCCGGCTCGGAGCCCGCGTCGGGCGCCGAACCGGGCGCGGCCGCCGCACCCGCCCCGCCCGGTGCGCCCGGCGGGAAGATCGACCTGAACACCGCGACCGCGTCCGACCTCGACGCCCTGCCCGGCGTCGGCCCGGTCACCGCGAAGAAGATCGTCGACTGGCGCAGCGCCAACGGGCGCTTCAGCCGGGTCGAGCAGCTGCGGGAGATCGACGGCATCGGCGAGCGCCGCTTCGCCCAGCTCCAGGAACTGGTGCGGGTGTGACCCGCGCCGGAGCCCGCCGGGAGGACCCGGTCCCCGGAGAGCACGACGACGAGCACGAGGAACAGGCCGAGCGCCCCGCCCCACCCGACCTGCGCCTCGTCCCCGGCGCGCTCGCCACGTGGGCCGCCGTCCTCGCCGGGCTGCTCGGCGGCACCGCGGGTGGGATCACCGCCGCCGTCCTCGCGGCGCTCGCCCTGCCGGTCGCGCTGCTCCGCGCCCGGACCAGCGCCCGTGCCGCGGCACCGTCCTCGATCGTGCTCGCCGCGGCCGGGTGCGCACTCGTCGCGGCCGTCCTGGTCACCGTCCACGCGGCCGCGCTGGCGTCGCACCCGCTGCGGGCACCCGCCGACCGCGGCGCGGCCGCCGAGGTCCGCGTCCGGCTGACCGACGACCCCCGGATCCTGCGCAGCACCACCGGCGGCGACGAGTCCGGCGCCGCCCGGGCGATGGCGCTGGTGCCCACCGAGCTCGTCACGGCCACCGTCGGCGGGGACCGGGCGACCACCGGCGGGAAGCTCCTGCTCCTGGCCCCGGCGGCGAGCTGGACCGGGCTGCTCCCCGGCCAGGAGGTCTCCGCCGCCGGGCTGCTCATGCCCGCACAGCGCCCCGACCTCACCGTCGCCGTGCTGAAGGTCCGGGGCGCGCCGCAGGACGTGACCGTGCCGCCCTGGTGGCAGACCGGCGCCGGGGCGCTGCGCGACGGCCTGCGCGACGCGGCGGTCTCCGCGCTGCCCGAGGCACCGGCGGGACTGCTGCCCGGGCTCGCGATCGGGGACACCCGCGCCCAGCTCGCCGAGACCGAGCAGGACTTCCGCACCGCCGGACTCGCGCACCTCACCGCCGTCTCCGGCGCCAACGTCGCGATCGTCACCGGGGCGGTGCTGCTCCTGCTGCGCCTGTTCCGGACCGACCCGCGGATCGCGGCCGCGGCGGCGATGCTCGCCCTGGTCGGGTTCGTCGTGCTGGCCCGGCCGTCGCCGTCGGTACTGCGGGCGGCGGTCATGGGCGGGGTGGTGCTGATCGCGTTCGCGGCCGGTCGCGCCCGCTCGGCGGTGCCCGCGCTCGCGGTGGCCGTGCTCGGCCTGCTGCTGGCCGCCCCCGGGCTGGCCGTCGACGCCGGGTTCGTGCTCTCGGTCGTCGCCACCGGTGCGCTGGTGCTGCTCGGTCCGGGCTGGACGGCGGCGCTGCGGCGGCGCGGACTGCCGTCCGGACCGGCCGAGGCACTGGTCGTCCCGGTCGCCGCGGCGCTGGCCACCGCGCCGGTGATCGCCGGGCTCAACGGGGGCGTCGGGCTGGTGACCGTGGTGGCGAACCTGCTCGCCGCGCCCGCCGTCGCCCCCGCGACGGTGCTGGGCGTGCTCGGCGCGGTCCTGTCCGCGGTGAGCCCGGCCGCCGCGTGGTGCTGCGCCTGGCTGGCGGGACCGTTCGTGTGGTGGCTGGTGGTGGTCGGGGACCGGGCCGCCGCGGTGCCCGGTGCCACCGTGCCGTGGCCCGCGGGGGCCGGCGGCGCGCTGCTGCTCGCCGGGGTGCTGGTCGTGCTGCTGGCGATGGGCCGGGTGCCCCGGCTGCGGGCGCTGTTGCTGGCCCTGCTGGTCGGGCTGCTCGTCGTCCTCGTCCCGACCCGGTTCGCACCGCCCGGCTGGCCGCCCGCCGGGTGGCGGATGGTGGCCTGCGACGTCGGTCAGGGCGACGCGCTCGTCCTCGCCACCGGTATCCCCGGGCACGCCGTCCTGGTCGACACCGGGCCGACCGACGACGCCGTCGACACCTGCCTGGACCGGCTCGGTGTCCGGGTCCTGGAGCTCGTGGTGATCACCCACTTCCATGCCGACCACGACGGCGGCCTCGCCGGCGCGCTGCGTGGCCGCGCCGCGGGCGGCATCGCCGTCGGGCCGGTGCGGGAACCGGCGTCCGGGCTGCGCGACATCACCCGGCGCGCCGAGGAGGCCGGTGCCCCGGTGGTGGGGCTCGCGCGCGGGATGGAGCTGGGCTGGCCGGAGCTGCGCCTGCAGGTCCTCGGCCCGGTCCACCCGCCCCTGACGGTCGACGGCAGCGACGGGACGGCGGTCAACGACATCTCGCTGCTGCTGCGCGCGACCACCCCGGCCGCGACGATCCTGCTGACCGGCGACGCGGAGCTGGTCGCCCAGGACGACCTGCTCGACTCCGGTGCCGACCTGCGGGCGGACGTGCTGAAGATGCCCCACCACGGGTCCCGCAAGGTGGTCCCGCGGCTGATCACGGCCGTCGCCCCGCGGGCGGCGGTGATCAGCGTCGGCAACGGCAACAGCTACCGGCACCCCAACGCGGAGCTGGTGGACCGGCTGGTCGGGGCGGGGATCGTCGTCGCACGCACCGACCGGTCCGGTGACCTGGCCCTGACCGGCGACGACCCGGCCGGGCTGACGGTGGTCGCGCGGGGCGACCCCCGCCCGGCGCCCGGCCGGCGGGGCCGGTCAGCCCAGGTTCGCCAGCGCCTCGCGGACCGCGGCGGACGTCGACGGCACGGTCGCCGTCGGGCCGACCTCGCCGGAGACGGCGTCGAGGGTCTTGAGGCCGTCGCCGGTGATCATGAGGACGGTCTCGGCGTCGGGGTCGAGCGCCCCGGCCTCGAGCAGCTTCCTGGTGGTCGCGATGGTGACCCCGCCCGCGGTCTCGGCGAACACGCCCTCGGTGCGGGCCAGGAGCCGGATGCCGTCGACGACCTCCTCGTCGGAGACGTGGCCGACCGAGCCGCCGGTGCGGCGCACCGAGTCGAGGACGTACGGGCCGTCGGCCGGGTTCCCGATCGCCAGCGAGCGCGCGATGGTGTCCGGCTTCTGCGGCTGGATCACGTCGTGGCCGGCCTCGAAGGCCCGCGCGACCGGCGAGCAGCCGGTGGCCTGGGCGCCGAACACGGTGTACGGGGTGGGCTCGACCAGGCCCAGGGTGCCGAGTTCGGTGAACCCCTTGTCGATCTTGGTGAGCTGGGAGCCGGACGCGACGGGGACGACGACCTGCTGCGGGAGCCGCCAGCCGAGCTGCTCGGCGACCTCGTAGCCCAGGGTCTTCGAGCCCTCGGCGTAGTACGGCCGGACGTTGACGTTCACGAACGCCCAGTCCTCGTGCTCGGCGGCCAGCTCGGTGGCGAGCCGGTTGACGTCGTCGTAGTTGCCGTCCACGGCGAGCAGCGTGCCGCCGTAGACGGCGGTGGTGACGATCTTCGCCTGCTCCAGCGAGGACGGGATCAGCACGACCGAGTCCCAGCCGGCGCGGGCGGCCGCGGCGGCGACGGCGTTGGCCAGGTTCCCCGTCGAGGGGCAGCACAGCACCGAGAAGCCGAGTTCACGGGCGGCGGCGAGCGCGACGGCGACGACGCGGTCCTTGAACGAGTGCGTCGGGTTGCCCGTGTCGTCCTTGATCCAGATCTTGCGGACGCCGAGCGCGCGGGCCAGGTTGTCGGCCTCGATCAGCCGGGTCAGGCCGGGTTCGGTGTTCGCGTGCTGCTCGACGGTCGAGGGGACCGGCAGCAGGTCCTTGTAGCGCCAGATCGACTTCGGCCCGGCCTCGATGGAGGCGCGGGTGACCTTCGGGAACTCGTAGGCGACCTCGAGGGGGCCGAAACAGCGCGGACACGCGAACTCCGCGGCGAGCGGGATCTCGTGGCGGCACTCGCGGCACGCGAGAGCGCGCGCGGAACCGAGGTCGTAGGCGGAGGTGGTTTCGGGCGCAGCAGTGAGAGTCACGAGATCTCCTCATCTGTCCCGCCGTACGTGGCGGGCCGGAATTGGCACCGTGTTCGTCGACGTCCTCGCTGCACGGGATGCGCAGGTCCGGGCGGATCGTCGTGCGACGCCGGTTGCCGGGGCTTCAACGGGCCGTTCCCTCTGCCCCTCTGGATGAGCCATATGCGGTTGTGGTGCTCCGGACGCCGGGCGCCGGAATCGACGTCGACCGTACGCGAGCAGGGGGCTCCACCGCCAGACGGCGTACCCCGGTCGGGACGCGGCTCACCCGTTGTCGGGGGTGTGGGCCACCATGGGGGTGTGAGCAGCACGAGCGAACCGGGCCCGCTGCAGCTGGTCGTCGGGGACGAGGAGTTCCTGGCCGAACGGGCGGTGTCCGACCTGGTCCGGCGCGCCCGGCAGGGGGATCCGGAGACCGAGCTGCGCCGCTTCCGGACCTCCGAGGTGGCACCCGGTGAGCTCGCCGGACACCTCAGCCCCTCCCTCTTCGCGGAGGGCAGGGTGATCGTGCTCACCCACGGTCAGGACGCGACCAAGGACATGACCGCCGCCGTCGCCGACTACGTGAAGGACCCGGCCGACGGGATCGTGCTCGTGGTCCAGCACGCGGGGGGAGCGAAGGGCAAGGCGCTCCTGGACGTGATGCGCAAGGCCGGGGCGCACACCGTCACCTGCAACCGCATCACCCGCGCCGACGAGCGGTCGGACTTCGTGCGCGACGAGGTCCGCCGCCACGGCGGCACGATCACGCCCGGGGCGCTCGCGGTGCTGGTCGAGGCGGTCGGGTCGGACCTGCGGGAGCTGGCGGCCGCGGCCGGGCAGCTGGTCGCGGACACCGGCGGCGCCGTGGACGAGGGCGGGGTGCGGCGCTACCACCGCGGCCGGGCCGAGTCCTCCGGCTTCGCGGTGGCCGACGCGGCGGTCGCGGGGGACCGGCGGGCGGCGATGGAGGCGCTGCGGTGGGCGCTGGTGCTCGGAGTCCCGCACGTGCTGATCGCCGACGCGCTCGCGGACGCGGTGCGCACCCTGGCGAAGGTCGGCTCGGCCGGGCGGGGCGACCCGAACCGGTTGGCCGGGGAGCTGGGGATGCCGCCCTGGAAGATCCGCAAGGCGCAGCAGACGGTCCGGCAGTGGCGCCCGGAGCAGCTCGCCGTCGCCATCGCGGCGACGGCGCGGGTGAACGCCGACGTCAAGGGCGTCGCCGCGGACGCCGGGTACGCGTTGGAGCGGGCCGTGCTGGCCGTCGTCTCCGCACGCACCCCGCGCTGACCCGGAAACACGACGACGGCACCACCCGGGTGGGGCGGCGCCGTCGTCGGAGGAACCGGGGTGGCTCAGGCCTGGACGTCGTTGAGTCGCTTGGCCAGGGCCGACTTGCGGTTCGCCGCCTGGTTCCGGTGGATGACGCCCTTGCCGGCCGCCTTGTCGAGGGCCTTGGCCGCCTTGCGCTGCAGCTCCACGACGTT
Source organism: Pseudonocardia tropica (assembly GCF_040105315.1). Classification (NCBI taxonomy): domain Bacteria; kingdom Bacillati; phylum Actinomycetota; class Actinomycetes; order Pseudonocardiales; family Pseudonocardiaceae; genus Pseudonocardia; species Pseudonocardia tropica. The sequence continues at coordinate 129,112 of NZ_JBEDNP010000003.1, read as the reverse complement.
GTCGGCGCCGGAGTCGGCGGCCTCGCGGAAGTGGCGGATCGCGGTCTTGACCGACGACTTCACCGACTTGTTGCGCTGCCGGCGCTTCTCGTTGGTCTTGACTCGCTTGATCTGCGACTTGATGTTGGCCACGTCTGCCTCTGGTCTTCCTGCCTGCTGGTCGGCTGGTGAGTGTTCTCGTCCGGGTCCGCTCCGGCGGCACCGAACAGCATCACTGGAGAGAGGGTCCAGGCCGTTTCGGGCGAGCACGCCGAGCGCTCGACGCACAAGGTTACCAGCGGCGTCGTCGCGCCCTGTGCCGGGTCACCAGACGCGGTAGGGCAGGAACTTCCCGTTCAGCGTGATCACGGCCCGGTCGCCCTTCGGGTCGGGCACCCGTGCGAGGTCGAGCTCGAAGTCGATCGCGGACACGATGCCGTCGCCGAACTCCTCGCGGACGAGCTCGGAGATCGTCGTCCCGTAGACCTGCACCATCTCCGACAGGCGGTGGACCAGCGGGTCGGTGAGGTCCACCGCGGCCGCGCCGCGTACCGGCGGGAGGGTGAGGGCGTCGACGACGTCGGCGTCGAGGTCCAGCAGGTTCCCGGCGGCCTCGGCCTGCTCGCGGGTCATCGTCTGCTGGCCCAGCAGGGCCGAGGTGGACCATGCGAGGGACGCGCCGACGGCCTCGGCGACCGCGTCCCAGCGCAGGCCGAGCCGCTTCTTCTGGGCCAGCACGATGCGGGCGGCGCCGAGCCGGTCGAGCGGGGTGAGGGGGCTGACGAACACGGTGTTCCTCCTGCGTCGGGCGGCGTGGGGCGGACCCGATCGTGCGCGCCCCGGGCCGGGAGCGGCAACGACGGGAGCCCGCGCGTGAACGGCGTGTGACGACCTGCGGTGCCACCACGGCGGTCGCCCGGCCCGACATGGGACGATGGGTCCCAGTGCCCCGAGCCCCGAGTGCCCTGAGCACCCGAAGTGCCCGAAGCCCCACGCATGAGCGAAAGCCGAGTACAGCCGAGTGACGACGTACGCCGACCGCACGTTCACCCCGCCGGAGCGCATCCGGAACTTCTGCATCATCGCCCACATCGACCACGGGAAGTCGACCCTGGCCGACCGGATGCTGCAGGTCACGGGGGTGCTCAGCGCGCGTGACGCCCGGGCCCAGTACCTGGACCGGATGGACATCGAGCGCGAGCGCGGCATCACGATCAAGGCGCAGAACGTGCGGCTGCCGTGGACCGCGAAGAACGCCGACGGTGTCGAGACCGAGCACGTGCTGCACCTGATCGACACCCCGGGCCACGTCGACTTCACCTACGAGGTGTCCCGGGCGCTCGAGGCGTGCGAGGGCGCGATCCTGCTGGTCGACGCCGCGCAGGGGATCGAGGCGCAGACCCTGGCCAACCTGTACCTGGCCATGGAGAAGGACCTGCACATCATCCCGGTCCTCAACAAGATCGACCTGCCCGCGGCGGACCCGGAGCGCTACGCCGCCGAGATCGCGCACATCACCGGCTGCGAGCCGGAGGACGTGCTGCGCTGCAGCGCCAAGACCGGTGAGGGCGTGGAGGCGGTGCTCGACGCCGTCATCGCGCAGGTCCCGGCCCCGGTCGGCGACGCCGACGCCCCCGCCCGGGCGATGATCTTCGACTCGGTCTACGACACCTACCGCGGCGTCGTCACCTACATCCGGGTCGTCGACGGGAAGCTCTCGCCGCGCGAGAAGATCAAGATGATGTCGACCGGTGCCGAGCACGAGCTGCTCGAGATCGGGATCGTCTCCCCGGAGCCCAAGCCGTCCGACGGCCTCGGCGTCGGAGAGGTCGGCTACCTCATCACCGGGGTGAAGGACGTCCGCCAGTCCAAGGTCGGCGACACCGTCACCAGCAAGCGGGGCGGCGCGACGGACGCGCTGACGGGCTACCGCGAGCCGCAGCCGATGGTCTACTCCGGGCTCTACCCGATCGACGGGTCGCAGTACCCCGACCTGCGCGAGGCGCTGGACAAGCTGCAGCTCAACGACGCCGCGCTCACCTACGAGCCGGAGACCTCGGCCGCGCTGGGTTTCGGCTTCCGCTGCGGCTTCCTCGGCCTGCTGCACCTGGAGATCACCCGCGAGCGGCTCGAGCGCGAGTTCGACCTCGACCTGATCTCCACCGCGCCCAACGTCGTCTACCAGGTCACCACCGACGACGGCGAGGAGATCGAGGTGACCAACCCCAGCGACTGGCCGGTGGGCAAGGTCGCCGAGGTCCGCGAGCCGATCACCAAGATCACGATTCTGGCGCCGTCGGAGTTCGTCGGCACCATCATGGAGCTGTGCCAGAGCCGGCGCGGCCAGCTCGGCGGGATGGACTACCTGTCCGAGACCCGCGTCGAGCTGCGCTACACGATGCCGCTCGGCGAGATCATCTTCGACTTCTTCGACAACCTGAAGTCGCGCACGCGCGGGTACGCCAGCCTCGACTACGAGGAGGCCGGCGAGCAGGTGGCCGACCTGGTCAAGGTCGACATCCTGCTGCAGGGCGAGGCGGTCGACGCGTTCTCCGCGATCGTGCACAAGGAGTCGGCGTACTCCTACGGCACCTCGATGGCGACCAAGCTGCGCGAGCTCATCCCGCGCCAGCAGTTCGAGGTGCCGATCCAGGCCGCCGTCGGCGCCCGGATCATCGCCCGCGAGACGATCCGCGCGATCCGCAAGGACGTCCTCGCCAAGTGCTACGGCGGCGACATCTCCCGCAAGCGCAAGCTGCTGGAGAAGCAGAAGGAGGGCAAGAAGCGGATGAAGACGATCGGCCGCGTCGACGTCCCGCAGGAGGCCTTCGTCGCCGCGCTGTCCACCGGCGGCGGGACGGCGACCGAGAAGCCCAAGAAGTAGCCCCGGACGCGAAGCGGGCCCGACTCCCAGCAGGGGGTCGGGCCCGACGTGTACGTGGAGGGGGCGGGGGAGCGCGGGGCGGTTACATGACCGAGCCCGCCCGGGGGCCGGGGATCGGCCCGTCGCACGGCGCGGGCCGGGCGGCGGGGGCACGGCGCGGCGACAGGATGCGCTGCACCCGCTGGCAGACGGACTCGACGACCGTCCGTCCCTCGGCCGACAGGTGCACCAGCACACGGCGCCGGTCGAGCGGGTCGGCCGACCGGTAGGCCAGCTTCTTCTCGACGAGGCGGTCCACGATCCGGGTGGCCGTGGGGGCGGGCAGCGACGTGTGTCCCGCGACCTCGCCCATGCTGCGGCCGGTGCCGCGGGCGAGCATCAACAGGACCCGCCAGCCGTCACGGCTGACGTCCGTCGCAGACGGGTTGGTGGACAGGGCTGTGGCCACGGCGTGGTCGACCCGGTCCAGGAACTCGACGACACCCGCGGCTCCAGGCGTCGGGGCAGCCATGGTGGCAGTCCCCGACGCCCGTCGACTGAAAGGCTCGGTCACGATGACGCACTGTACTTGCCGAACGGGCGAAATCCGACCCTGTCCTGGGCAAACGTCCCCCGAGCGCCGGGCGGTCGTCACGCAGCGATGACGGACAGGCCGACGACCAGCGATTACATAGACCGCTTGACGTCGCCTAACGACATCACGACTGCATCACACCCGGATCACGTAACGCCCTAGCGGGTCAGGACGATCTTCCCCGCCGTGCGCCCCGCGGCGATCGCCTCGAACGCCTCTTTCGCGGAGTCCATCGGCAGTTCGGTCCCGATCTCCGGTTCGATCCCGGCCGTCGCGACGAAGCTCATGAGATCGGCCAGTTCCTGGCGCGTGCCCATGGTCGAGCCGACCACCTCGAGCTGGAGGAAGAACAGCCGCTGCAGGTCCGCGGGCGGGTTCGGGCCCGAGGTGGAGCCGCAGATGACGATGCGGCCACCGGGGCGCAGCGCCCGCATGGAGTGCTTCCAGGTGGCCTCGCCGACCGATTCCATGACGGCGTCGACCTTGCCCGGCAGCTTCGCCCCGGACTCGAACGTGGCGTGCGCGCCGAGCCGCTCGGCCAGCGCGCGCTTCTCCTCGTCGCGGCCGGTGACCCACACCTGGAAGCCCGCGGCCCGGCCCAGCTGGACCAGCGCCGTCGAGACGCCGCCGGAGGCGCCCTGGACGAGCACCGTCTGGCCCGGCTGCAGGCCCGACCTGGTGAACAGCATCCGGTACGCGGTCAGCCAGGCGGTGCCCAGGACGGCGCCCTGGCCGGGCGTGAGGCCCTTCGGGGCGGGGACCGCGTTACGGGCCGGGACGATCACCTTGTCGGCCATCGTGCCCTGGTGGCGCTCGGTGAGCAGGGTGCGCTTCGGGTCGAGGGTCTCGTCGCCGCGCCAGTCCGGGTCACCGATGATCGGGTAGAGGACGACCTCGGTGCCGTCGTCGAGGGTCCCGGCGCCGTCGCAGCCGAGGATCATGGGGAACTGGTCGGGCTTGATGCCGACCCCGCGCAGCGTCCACAGGTCGTGCATGTTGAGGCTGGCGGCGGAGACGTTGACGGAGACCCAGCCGTCGGGGACCTCCGGGTCGGGCCGCTCGCCCACGACGAGGGAGTCGAGGGGAGCGTCGGCGTTGGGCTCCTGCGCGTAGACAGCGAACATGGCCCCGAACCTAATGCCTGGGCCAGGGGACTACCGTGTGGAGTGTGCGCACGATCATCGACGGCTGGGACGCGTTCGAGCTGTGGCTCACCGGCCTGCCGTTCGTCGTGCAGGTCGTGTTCGTGACGGTGGTGGTCCTGCCCGCGTGCGCGCTGGTCGCGATCGGTGCCGACCGCGTCACCCGGCGCTCCGACACGCCCCGCGCGCGTCGCGACGGCGGGGCCTGAGCGCTCAGACCGGCTGGGCGGCGAGCGCGGCCAGCGCCTCCGAGCAGCCCGCGTCGACGCGCAGGTCGGCGAGCTCGTCGCCCCGGGTCGTCCCGCGGTTGACGATCACGACCGGCACCTCCGACCGGTGCGCGGCCCGGACGAACCGCAGCCCCGACATCACGGTCAGCGAGGACCCGGCGACGAGCAGCGCACCGTCCTCGGGGGTCAGCGCGGCCACCATCGCGTAGCAGCGTGCCACCCGGTCCTTCGGCACGTTCTCCCCGAAGAACACGACGTGTGGCTTGAGGACCCCGTCGCAGGACCCGCACGGTGCGACCCGGAACCCGTCGGTGATCTCGACGGCGGCGTCGCCGTCGGGGGCGGTCTCGACCTGCGCGCTGTGCGCCTCGGTGAAGCCGGGGTTGAGCGCGGTGAGCCGGTCCTGCAGCGCGTCGCGCGGGGTGACGCGACGGCAGTCCAGGCAGACGACCTCGTCGATGCGTCCGTGCAGGTCGACCACGCCGCGGCTGCCGGCCACGGAGTGGAGGCCGTCGACGTTCTGCGTGATCAGCCCGTCGACGACGCCCGCCGCCCCCAGCGCGGCCAGCGCGCGGTGTCCGGGGTTGGGGTCGGCGCGGCGCATCCGGGCCCAGCCGACGTGGCTGCGCGCCCAGTACCGCCGCTGCGCGGGCTCCCCGGACACGAACTCGGAGTAGGTCATCGGGTTGCGCGGGCGCGAGCCCGGGCCGCGGTAGTCCGGGATACCGGAGTCGGTGGACAGCCCGGCCCCGGTGAGGACGACGAGGCGCCGCCCGGCGAGCAGGTCCAGTGCCGCGCCCGGGTCGGTGCTGACGACGGGGACGCTCATGCCGTCCAGGGTAGGCGCGCCCGGCGGCTCCCCGCCGCCCCGCTGGACGCCCCTCGTCCCGCCGCACGCCTTCCGCCCCCGCCGGGTGGTACGCCGTGAACCCGTCCGAGGGTGCCCGGTACCTGGTGTGCCACTCGGCGGGGCCGAGCCGGGGCGGGGCTCAGCCCCCCGGCACCCAGGACGGCGTCCGCTTCTCCCCGAACGCCCGGATGCCCTCCTGCCCCTCCTCGGAGGCGAAGAACGACGCGGACAGCGTGTTCATCGCGGCGAAGTCGTCGGTCATCGTCGCCGGGCGCTCGCGGCGCAGCATCGCCTTCGCCCCGGCCAGGGCGCCGGGCGCACCGAGGCGCAGCATGTCCGAATAGCGGGCCACCTCGTCGTCGAGGGCCTCGGCCGGGACGGCGCTGTTGATCAGCCCGACGGCCGCCGCGCGCCGCGCGTCGAAGGTCTCCCCGGTCAGGACGAGCTCGTGCGCGGCGCGGGCGGACAGCCGGGGCAGCACGGTCACCGAGATGACCGCGGGCACGACCCCGATGCGGACCTCGGAGAAGGCGAAGGTGACCGACTCGGCGGCGACGGCGATGTCGCACGCCGCCACGATCCCGACCCCACCGGCGCGGGCCGGGCCCGACAGCCGGGCGACGACCGGCTTGGGGGAGTCCCACAGCGTCGTCAGGATCCGCGGCACCTCGGTCACGCCCTGCTGCTCGGCGCCCGCGCCGCGGGACTCCTTGAGGTCCATGCCCGCGCAGAACACCGTGCCGGTGTGGGTCAGCACGATCACCCGCACCGCGTCGTCGGCGATCGCCGCGTCGAGGTGCGCGATCAGCTCTCGGCGCAGCTGCGCCGAGAGTGCGTTGCGGTTGCGCGGGGAGTCCAGGGTGATCGTCGCCGTCCCGGCGTCGACGGCCAGGTGGACGAGCTCGGGGGAGTCGACGGTGTCTGCCACCCCCGCAGACTAGGACCTCGGGCCTTCGTCCAGGTGCTGGTGATCGACACCCCGGCCGGGGCGAACAGCTGCGACACCGGGGCGGCGGCGCTCGGTCTCCCGGGCCGGCTGCGCGACCTGCTCGTCGGTGCCGTCGGTGGTGATCACGGCGTCGACCCGCAGGTTCTGGAAGGTGGTCTCGCCGTCGCGGTGGGTGCCGGTGGTCATCGTCGTCGGGTCGGAGTCGGCGGCGACGTCGAAGCGCACGTGCCCGATCGTGATGCCGAGCTCCTTCGCGGTCGACGGCGCCGGCTCCGGCCCAGGTCGACGTGCAGCCTCCGCACGAGCGCGATCACGGGATCAGCGAACCGCGCCGATCGGTGGTGCCCGACGCGACGGAGCCGACCGAACCGGCGACGCCCGCGGTCCGATGGGCGCGGTGGCGCCGGTCACCGGGAGAGGGCTACGCTCGAAACGGAGTTGGCTCCGTTTATGAGAGGACACGCCGTGAGGATCGGACTGCACATCGCGGACTTCACCTACCCGGCCGGGCCGGCGGGCCTGGCCGACGACCTGTCCCGGATCGCCGTCGCGGCGGAGGAGCAGGGCTTCTCCCGGGTGAGCGTCATGGACCACCTCTGGCAGATCCGGCCGGTCGGGCCGGTCGAGACCGACATGCTCGAGGCGTACACCGTGCTCGGCTACCTGGCCGCCCGCACCGAGACGGTCGACCTGCTGGCCTGGGTGACCGCGGTGACCTACCGCGACCCCGGCCTGCTGGTCAAGGCCGTGACCACTCTGGACGTGCTGTCGAAGGGTCGCGCCATGCTGGGCATCGGGGCCGCCTGGAACGACGAGGAGGCCACCGGGCTCGGGCTGTTCTTCCCGCCGACCGCGGAGCGGTTCGAGCGGCTGGAGGAGACGCTGCGCATCGCCCGTCAGATGTGGAGCGACGACGACGGCCCCTTCGAGGGCGCCCACTACCGGCTCGGCGCCACGCTGAACACGCCGCAGCCGCTGCGCAGGCCGTACCCGCCGATCCTGATCGGCGGCGGTGGGGAGCGGAAGACGCTGCGCCTGGTCGCGCAGTACGCCGACGCGTGCAACCTGTTCGGCGGCCCCGAGCTGGAGCGCAAGCTGGAGGTGCTGCGCACCCGCTGCGAGGAGGTCGGGCGCGACTACGACGAGATCGAGAAGACGGTCATGGCGCGGCTCGACCCGGCCGATCCGAAGGCCGCGGTCGAGGAGCTGCGCGGCTACGCGGCACTCGGTGTGCAGCACGTGCACACCGTGGTGCCGGACGTGGCGGGGATCGAGCCGCTGCGGGTGTTCGGGTCGGAGATCATCCCGGCGGCCGCCGATCTCTGACCCGGCGGTCAGCTGCCGGGTTGGCGCGGCATCGTCCGCAGGATCGCGATCTGCTGGTCCAGCTCGGCCGCGATCAGTTCGGCGTGCAGGGCGGCGGAGGCGCCGTCGTGCGCGGCGAGCGCGCGGTGCCGGCGCACCAGGTCGTCGATCGAGTCCAGCAGCCGGTCCACGGTCGAGCGGCCGGCCTGGGACGCCGGGAGCTCCACGGGTACGGGAGCCTCGGGCAGGGGGTGAATCAGCTCTGCGGTCATGCGACGTTCTCCGTTGAACGTGTCGGGATCGGGGCGTGTCATGCGCAGTCGTTCCTGGTCTCTCGAACTCCGTTGTACCCGCTTCAACGCGCTTTTACTGCGCGTAGAACAAGGGTGCGACGCAGGACACGGTGACCGGATGCACCTGCGCGGTGACCGGTCGTGATCATTGCCCGTCACGGGCCCGGCGATGCGGTCGGCGGGCGAACGGAAGGTGGTCGTCGCGGCGGCCGTGGAAACGCCGGGTGACGGGCCGGTGGCGGTTCGTCGCGACACCTGTTCCCGAACGGGTGACCCCGCCTAGCGTCCGGAGCATGATCGTTCGACCGGATGCGCGGTCCGGGGCGCGTGGCCTGATCGTCGGGGCACTCGTCGCCGTACTGGCCGCCCTCGGCCTCGCCCTGCCCGCCGCGGCCGCCGCCGCACCCGCCCCGGCCGTGCCCGCCGCCGTCGCCGCTCCCGTCGCCCCGGCCGCCGTGCCGGGTGAGCAGGAGTCCGGGCTCCCGGTGCGGGCGCTGTCGTCGCTGCCGTCGCAGGCCACCGACACCTACCGGCTTATCCGCTCCGGCGGGCCGTACCCGTACAGCCAGGACGGGACGACCTTCCAGAACCGGGAGGGGATCCTGCCCGCGAAGTCCTCGGGCCACTACCAGGAGTTCACCGTGAAGACCCCCGGTGCGAGCACCCGCGGTGCCCGGCGGATCGTCACCGGATCGGGCGGGGAGTACTACTACACGGCCGACCACTACGCCTCGTTCGTCGTGGTAGACGTCTCGAGGTGAGCACCCTTCCCCGTGAGAGCGCCGGAACCGCCCCCGCCGTCGACGCGGCCCGGGGGCGGGCCGGTGGCTCCGGTCTCGTCGCCGTCGTCGAGGGGGTCGCGGACCGCGCCGCGGTCCTGTCCGCCCTCGGCCGGGCGCTGAGCTTCCCCGAGTACTACGGCCACAACCTCGACGCGCTGGCGGACTGCCTGGGCGACCTGTCCTGGCTGCCCGCCGGACCGGTCGAGCTCGTCGTCGCCGACGGTCCGCTCGCCGCGGCCGACCCCGGCACCCACGCGACGGTCCTGGAGATCCTCGCCGAGGCCGTCGACGCGACGGCGGGGACCGACCGGCCGCTGCACGTCACCCTGGCCGGCCCGTCCGCCTGACGACCGCGCCGCCTCCGGTCCCGCGCTCGCGGACGGCGGTCCGGTGCGGTGGGTCGGACGGGTGCGGAATCCCGGGGGCCGGGTGCGGCGTTGAGGCCGGTGGACCGACCGTGGCGGGTGGCCGCGGCGAGGGAGGCGACCTACCGTGGCATCCATGGGTCTCCGGCTGGTGAGGCGCAGGCACCTCGACCTGTGCCGCCTGCGGTGGGCGCCGTGAGGGGTCGTCCCCGCCGCCCGCCGACCCAGGAGCGCCCCGATGTCCCGTAGCCCGCACGCCCCGTCCGTCGTGATCGTCGGCGCCGGCCCCCGGGGGGCCGGCGTGCTGGAACGCATGGTCGCGAGCGCTCCCGAGCTGCTGTCCGACGCCCTCGCCGGCCCCGGCGTCGACGTCCACCTGGTCGACCCGTTCCCGGCCGGGGCGGGCCGCATCTGGCGGCACGCGCAGTCCCCGCTGCTCGCGATGAACTCGATGGCCGCCGACGTCACGATGTGGACCGACTCCTCGGTCGTCTGCGACGGCCCCGTCGCGCCCGGCCCGTCGTTCTGGGACTGGGCGCAGGACCTGCGTGAGCACGGCGACCCGCGGGCCGAGCTCGGCCCGGACCTCGCCGACGAGCTGGCCCGGGTCACGGCGTCGACGTTCCCGTCGCGGCGGCTGCAGAGCCACTACCTCGCCGCGGTGCTGCGCGAGGTCGTCGACCGGGCACCGGCCGGGATGCGGGTGCACGTGCACCGCACCACCGCCGAGGCCCTCGACGAGGCCGACGGCCGGCAGGTCGTGACCCTCGCCGACGGCACCGTACTGCGCGGCGACGCCGTCGTGCTCGCCTCGGGGCACCTCGACGCCACCCCCACCGACGACGAGATCGCGCTCGCCGCCCGCGCCGACGAGCTCGGCCTGCGCTACCTGCCCCCGGAGCAGACCTCCGACTCCGACCTCTTGGTGATCGCGCCGGGCGAGACCGTGCTGGCCCGCGGGCTGGGGCTGGCGTTCGTCGACCTCGTGGTGCTGCTGTTCGAGGGCCGCGGCGGGCGCTTCGTGCCCGACCCGGACGACGCCGACCCGGACCGGCTGCGCTACGAGCCGTGCGGGCGGGAGCCGGTGCTCGTCGGCGGGTCCCCGCGCGGCGCGACCTACCACTCCAAGACCCACTACCAGCTGCGCGCCGGACGCCCGCCGCTGCCGCGGTTCCTCACCCCGGAGGTCACCGACGAGCTGATCGACTCCGGCGGCCCGGTCGACGTCACCGCGCAGGTGTGGCCGCTGATGGCCAAGGAGATCGGCTGGGGCTGGTACCACGAGCTGTTCGTCGGTCACCCCGACCGCGTCCGCGCCGGGTGGGACGAGTTCGCCGGGCGTTTCGCCGCCGTCGCCCACGGCTCGCCCGAGGAGGCGGCACTGATCGCCGAGCTGGTGCCCGACCCGCTCGACCGGCTCGACCTCACCGCGCTGGACCGCCCGCTCGACGGGGTGCACGCCCCGGACCTCGACGCCCTGCAACCCCTGGTGCGCGAGCGCATCGCCGAGGACCTGCGCCAGCACGTCGACGAGCGGCACACCCCGCACCTCGGCGCGTTCGTCGCGATGCTGTCGGTCTACACCGAGACCACCCGCCTGGCCGGCTCCGGGGTGCTCTCGCCGCGCTCGCGGGCGAGGGACATGCCGTGGTGGCAGTCGTTCTTCAACGCGGTCGCCTCCGGCCCGCCCGGGTTCCGGGTCCGGCAGATGCTCGCGCTCTCCCGCGCCGGGTACCTGCGCTTCCTCGGCGCCGGGATGGCCGTCGCGGTCGACGCGGACGGGTTCCACGCCACCAGCAGCACGCTCGCGGGCGCCGAGCCGGTCACGACCCGGGTCCTCGTCGACGCCCGGCTGCCCGACCCGAGCGTCTCGCGCACGGTGGACGGACTGCTGGGCGGCCTGCTCGCCCGCGGCGAGGCCGTCGAGGAGGTCCTCCACGACGACGACGGCGCCCCGCTGCGCAACACCGGCCTGCTGTCGGTCCGTCCCGCCGACGGCGCGCTGCACACCGCGGACGGCGGCGTGCACGAGCGACGGTTCGCGGTCGGGCCGCACACGACGGTCAAGGTCGCCGGGGCGTTCACCCGGCCCGGGATGAACGCGCAGAGCCTGCGCTACAACGACGCCGTCGCCCGCGCCGTGCTGCAGACCCTGCCCGGTGCCGCGACGCGCGCGGTCCCGGCGGCCTGAGCGCCCTCCCTCGCTCTCTCCCGCCGTCCCCCTGCGCACTCATGGAGCTTTGGTCCGGTGTGCCCGATCCAAAGCTCCATGAGTGCGGCTCCGGGGCCGGTCCGCGGGGGAAGGGGGTGGGGTCAGAGGGTGAGGCCGGAGAACAGCAGGACCGCGAGCCCGAGCCCGACGGCCAGGTTGACCCCGGTGGCCGCGGCGAACACGCCGATCGGACGCCATCCGGCCTCCCGCAGGGGCGCCACCCGGAACTCCAGCCCGATCGACACGAACGCCAGGATCAGGAACATCGTGCGGAAGGCGTTCACGTCGCTGATCAGCGGCTTCGCGACGTCCGACCCGGCGGTCGCGACGAACACGGTCGCGATCACCGAGGCCGCGAGGAACCCGAGCACGAACTTCGGGAAGCGCTCCCAGAACTCGCGCAGCCCCGGGCGGCCCGCCGACCCGCTCCGTTCCACCTTCAGCGTGAACCAGGCCGTCAGCGCCACCGCGACGACGCCCAGCAGCGCGTTCTGGGTGGTCTTGACGATGGTCGCGATCTGCAGCGCCTCCTCGCCGACGATCGCCCCCGCCGCGCTGACCGCGGCGGTGGTGTCGATGTTGCCGCCGATCCACGCCCCGGCGACGGCGGGTGGCAGGCCCAGCGCCCCGACCGCCGCGGGCAGCAGGAAGATCGACGGCAGCGCGAAGATGATCACGAGGCTGGCCGTGTAGGCGAGCTGCTCCTTCCTGGCCTGTACCGCGCCCGCGGCGGCGATCGCGGCGCTGACCCCGCAGATCGACACGGCCGAGGCCAGCAGGGCCCGCAGCTTGTCGTCGACCCCGGCCCTCCCGGCCAGCCACCAGGTGAAGCCGAAGACCACGGTGATCAGGACGATCGCCTGCAGCACCGCAGGCCCGGCCGCGCGGACGATGACCGAGAAGTCGATCGAGGCGCCGAGCAGGACCAGGCCGGTCTTGATGAAGAACTCGGTGCGGAACCCGCCCGACAGCCGCTCGCGCAGCCCGGTGAGGGTGAGGACGACGTTGCCGAGCAGCCCGAGTGCGATCGCGTAGACCGGGTACTCGATCGCGTCGGCGACGGCGGAGAACGCGGTGCCCTCCGCGGCGTCGGGGACGGTCTGCTCCAGGAAGCGGACGAGCCCGCCCAGGACGAGGACGACGGCGACGCCGCCCAGGGCCCACAGGACGGGGGAGCGGACGGGCCCCTGCTCCGACGGTGCGTGCGACCCCGGCTGCGCCCCGGTCGCGGTCCCCGGCTCGGCGGGCGGGCCGGACGGCTGCCCGGTCACGGGACCAGCCATCCCGGCCAGAGCCCGGACAGGACCAGGATCAGCAGGACCAGGCCGACGACGGTCGCCGCCCAGTCCTCGTTAAGAGCGAGCCGGCGCTGGGCGGGGACGCCGTCCGGCTCGTGCGGGGTCTCGGACGGGGTGCTCACGGGCGTACCCGGGAGGTGGTGCGGGACATGGGAGTTCCTTCGGGACGGTTCCGTCACGGGCGGGGGTGCGCCCGCGGACAGAACTCGTCGTAGGCGTGCGGCCGCCGGGACGGCCAGAACTCCTCCAGCTGCCGCGCGAGGTGCGCGAGGACCGCGGGGTGCGTCGCGCTGCGACGGGACGCCGGTGCGGTCATGCCCCGATCGTGCGATGCCGGAACGAACGGGACAAGACGGCGCCCACCAGGCGGACCGGGTGTCCGGACACGGAGCGGCCGCGACGCGGGTGCGTCGCGGCCGCGGGGTCGCGCGGCGGTCAGTCGCCCGCGACCGCCACCTTCCGCCCGTCGCCGGTCGGCGCCGCGGCGCCCTCGGCCCGGCTCCGGCGCAGCCGGGTGACGGCCGCGCCGATCGCGAGCGCCCACAGGGCGACGATCACGACGTAGACGCTCGCGGTCACCGCGGTGCCGGCGTCGGCGGCCCGCAGCAGGGTGCGGGCGTTGGTCAGGATGATGATGCCGCCGACGGCGGAGCCCAGCACCGGGGCGGGGACGCGCGTGACCAGCCAGGCGGCCAGCGGGGCGGCGAGCACGCCGCCGATCAGCAGTCCGCCGACGGTGGACGGGTCGAGCACCTCGTGCCCGAGCCCGATCAGGAAGCCGACGCTGGCGGCGAGCGCGACGAGGAACTCCGAGGCGCTCACCGAGCCGACGATCGTCCGCGGCGCGGTCCGGCCGGCGCTGAGCAGGGCGGGGGTGGAGACCGGGCCCCAGCCGCCGCCACCGGAGGCGTCGACGAAGCCCGCGACCAGGCCCAGCGGCGACAGGAACGTCGCGCCGTGCGGTGAGGTGCGGGCGGTGGCGACCTTCGGCGGGCGGACGCTGAAGCGGAGCAGGACGTAGACCCCCAGGGCGAGCAGGATCCCGGACATGTACGGCGCGGCGTTCTCGGTGGACAGGGCCGAGAGCAGGGTCGCGCCCAGGAAGGCCCCGACGGCGCCGGGGACGCCGAGCTTGAGCACGAGCTTCCAGTCGACGTTGCCGAACCGCCAGTGCGAGGCGCCGGAGGCCAGCGTGGTGCCGACCTCGGCGAGGTGCACCGACGCGCTGGCGGTGGCCGGGTTGATCCCGGCGAAGACGAGCAGCGAGGTCGAGGTGACGCCGTAGGCCATGCCGAGAGCGCCGTCGACCAGCTGGGCCGCGAGTCCGACCAGGGCGAACACGATGAGTGTGGGCACGGTTGTTCCTTCCCGGTCGACCTCCGACCCGGCTCCGCGCTCCGGCACCGGTGCGGGCACGGTGCGGGGCGGGCGCGGTCAGGGGGACCGGTGGGTGGTGGGGACGACGCTCGGCGCCGCGGGTCGGGTCAGCGGGCGCGACAGAACTCGTCGAACGCGTCGAGCCGTCGGGACGGCCAGAAGCGCTCGAGGTGCGCGACCAGGTGCCAGGAGACCGCCGGGTCGGACGCCGAACGGCCGGGCGCGACGGCCCGGTCGGCGGGGGCGGCGGTGGGGGTCACCGGTCCATGGTGGAACGGATCCAGGGGGCCGACAAGTCGTCGTCCGCCGGTCGGGATGTGCCGGCGAGATGTCCGGACATGGATACTGAGCAGCGACGATGGAGCGCGCCGGGTGCGCCGGTGGTCCGGTTTCGTCGATCTGCGTGACCCGGACCACGGCCCCACGGTCCGGACACCCACCGCCCCGCCGCTCCCGGTCTCGCGCCACACCCCACCCTGCGCGCGCGGGCCGGTCGTGAGCCCGGGGCGTGCGGAGCCCGGTGGCGTGGCGGGTGCGGAGACGGCACGGCCCCCGCACCCGGAGCGGGTGCGGGGGCCGTGGAGGCGCGGAGCGGTCAGCCGGCGGCCGGCACCGCCGCGAGCGGGTCGCCCACCAGGCCGGCGGCGAGCGTGTTGCCCGTCGGCGGGTCGATCAGCAGGAACCCGCCGGTGGTGCGGACCCGGGCGTAGGAGTCGACCGGCAGCGGGTCGGCGACGCGCAGCGACACCCGACCGATGTCGTTGATCTCCAGCTTCTCCGGGGCGGCGGCGTAGGACACCGACTCGGTGTCCAGTCGCGACCCCAGCGCCCCGACGATCACCTGGGTGGTGCGGGTGCCGTGCTTGAGCAGCAGCCGCGCGCCCGGGAGCAGCGGCTTCTCGGCCAGCCAGCACAGCGTCGCGTCGATCTCGGAGGTGACCTCCGGGACGTCGGACGCGGCCGCGATCAGGGCGCCACGGGGGGCGTCGATGTCGTCGGCGAGCAGCACCGTCACGCTCAGGCCCGCCCCGGCGGCGGCCAGCGGGCCGTCGGCGGTCCGGACCTGGGAGACGGTGGTGCGGTGCCCCTCGGGCAGGACGACGACCTCGTCGCCCGGCCGGACGGTGCCCGAGGCGACCTGGCCGGCGTAGCCGCGGTAGTCGTGCAGGTCACCGAGCGACGCGTCAGCGGAGCGGGACCCGGCGCCGTTGCGGGGCCGGATCACGTACTGGACCGGCATCCGGAACGGGGCGGCGGCGTCGGGGCCGTCGACCGGGACCGACTCCAGGTGCTCCAGCAGCGTCGGGCCGGTGTACCAGGGCGTGTTGCCGCTGCGGAACGCCACGTTGTCCCCGACCAGCGCGGACACCGGGATGACCTGGACGGCGTCGTCGGTGAAGCCCAGCGAGCGGGTCAGCTCGGTGAACTCGCGCTCGATGTCGGCGATCTTCGCCTGGTCGTACTCGATCAGGTCGATCTTGTTGATCGCCAGGACCAGGCGCGGGACGCGCAGCAGCGACAGCACCGCGGCGTGCCGGCGGGTCTGGGAGACCACGCCGTTGCGGGCGTCGACCAGCAGCACGGCCAGCTCGGCGGTGGAGGCGCCGGTGACGGTGTTGCGGGTGTACTGCACGTGGCCCGGGGTGTCGGCGAGGACGAACTCGCGGGTCGGCGTGCCGAAGTAGCGGTAGGCGACGTCGATGGTGATGCCCTGCTCGCGCTCGGCGCGCAGGCCGTCGACGAGCAGCGACAGGTCCGGCGTCGACATCCCCTTGTCGACCGAGGCCCGCTCGACGGCCTCGATCTGGTCGGCCAGCACCGACTTGGTGTCGTAGAGCAGGCGCCCGACCAGGGTGGACTTGCCGTCGTCGACGGAGCCCGCCGTGGCGAAGCGCAGCAGGCTGCGGGAGGTGGTGTCGGCAGTGCCCGTCATCAGAAGTAGCCCTCCTTCTTCCGGTCCTCCATCGCGGCCTCGGACAGCCGGTCGTCGGCCCGGGTCGCGCCGCGCTCGGTGAGCCGCGACGCGGTGACCTCGGCGATGACCTCGTCGAGGGTGGTGGCGGTGGACTCGACCGCGCCGGTGCAGGAGCCGTCGCCCACGGTGCGGTAGCGGATGGACCGGCGCTCCAGCTGCTCGCCGACGCGCGCTCCGCCCCAGGGGCCCTCGGCGAGCCACATGCCGTCGCGCTGGAAGACCTCGCGCTCGTGGGCGTAGTAGATCGACGGCAGCTCGATGCCCTCGCGCCGGATGTAGCGCCAGACGTCGAGCTCGGTCCAGTTGGAGATGGGGAACACGCGGACGTGCTCGCCGGCGGCGTGCCGTCCGTTGTAGAGGTTCCAGAGCTCCGGGCGCTGCTTGCGCGGGTCCCAGCGGCCGAACGCGTCGCGCAGGCTCATGATCCGCTCCTTGGCCCGGGCGCGCTCCTCGTCGCGCCGGCCGCCGCCGAACACGGCGTCGAAGCGGTGCTCGGTGATCGCGTCGAGCAGCGGCTGGGTCTGCAGCGGGTTGCGGGTGCCGTCGGCGCGCTCCACGAGCCGCCCGTCGGCGAGGTAGTCCTCGACGCGGGCGACCTCCAGGCGCAGCCCGTGCTGCGCGGCGATCCGGTCCCGGAACTCGATGACCTCCGGGTAGTTGTGCCCGGTGTCGACGTGCAGCAGGCCGAAGGGCACCGAGGCCGGCGCGAACGCCTTGATGGCCAGGTGCACCAGCAGGGTCGAGTCCTTGCCGCCGGAGAACAGGATCACCGGTCGGTCGAACTCGCCGGCGACCTCTCGGAACACGTGGATCGCCTCGGACTCCAGCGCGTCGAGGGCGTCCAGTGCCGGGGTCGTGACGGCGGCGGTCACGGTGCTCTCCTCCAGGGTCGTCATGCGTGCAGCCCGCACTCGGTCTTGGCGCGCCCGGCCCAGCGGCCGGAGCGGGGGTCCTCCCCGGGCTTCGGCTTCGCCGTGCACGGGGCGCAGCCGATGCTCGGGTAGCCGGCGTCGACGAGCGGGTTCACCAGGATCCCGTGCTCGGCGATGTAGGCGTCCATGTCCTCGTCGGACCAGGCGGCGATCGGGTTGATCTTGACGAGGCCGAACTTCTCGTCGTAGGTGACCAGCGGCGTGTTCGCCCGGGTCGGGGCCTCGACCCGGCGGACGCCGGTGACCCAGGCGTCGTAGCCGGACAGGGTCCGCTCCAGCGGGACGACCTTGCGCAGCGCGCAGCAGCGGTCCGGCTCGCGGGCGAACAGGTCCTTGCCGTACTCGGCGTCCTGCTCGGCGACCGACTGGTCGGCCTGCGCGTCCACGATGCGCAGCCGCGGGTAGACGGCGTCGACGGCGTCGCGGGTGCCGATGGTCTCCGCGAAGTGGTAGCCGGTCTCCAGGAACAGCACGTCGACGTCCGGCTTGGCCCGCTGGGTCAGGTCGACCAGCACGGCGTCCTGCATGTTGGAGGCGACGATCAGCCGGTCGCCGAAGGTCCGGGCGGCCCAGTCGAGCAGCTGCTCGGCGGTCGCGTCGGGGCCGAGGGCCGCGGCACCGCGCTCGGCGGTGGCGCGCAGGTCGGTCTCCAGGGCAACACTCATGATTCCGCTCCCGAGGTCTCGGGGACGCCGATCCCCACGAAGGTCACGACGAAGGTGCGCAGGCAGCCCGCGCACCACCAGGCGGCGCCGGGGACCTTCTCGGACCGCTCGGCCGGGCGCAGGTCCTCCTCGCCGCAGTACGGACAGTGGAACGGCGTGACGCGCCCGCTCATTTCAGGTCCTCCTCGTCGGCCCGCAGGACCCACTGGGCGAAGCGCTCGTCGCCGTCGCGCTGCTCGGCGAAGCGGCGCACGATGCGCTCGACGTAGTCGCCCAGCTCGGCGCTGGTGACCTTGAGCCCGCGCAGCTTGCGGCCGAAACCGGAGTCCAGCCCCAGCCCGCCGCCCAGGTGGACCTGGAAGCCCTCGACCTGGTTGCCTCCCGCGTCGGTGACGATCTGGCCCTTCAGGCCGATGTCGGCGACCTGGGTGCGGGCACAGGCGTTCGGGCAGCCGTTGAGGTGCAGCGAGATCGGGACGTCCGGCACGACGTCGGCGAGGCGCTTCTCCAGGTCCTCGACCAGCCGGATCGCGCGTTCCTTGGTCTCGACGATCGCGAGCTTGCAGAACTCGATGCCGGTGCAGGCCATCGTGGAGCGGCGCCAGGTCGACGGCCGTGCGGGCAGGCCCAGCCTGTTGAGGTCCTCGATGAGGCCGTCCAGCTTCTCGTCGGCCACGTCCAGCACGACGATCTTCTGGTACGGGGTGAACCGGATCCGGTCCGACCCGGCGCGCTCGGCGGCGTCGGCGACGGCGAGCAGCGTCGTGCCCGACACCCGGCCCGACGGCGGGGCGACGCCGACGTAGTTGCGGCCGTCCTTCTGCCTGTGGACGCCGACGTGGTCGATGGGCCGCTCGGGGACCGCCGGGGCGGGGCCGTCGACGAGCTTCCGGCCCAGGTACTCGTCCTCCAGGATCTGGCGGAACTTCTCCGGGCCCCAGTCGGCGATGAGGAACTTGATGCGGGCGCGGTGGCGCAGGCGGCGGTAGCCGTAGTCGCGGAAGACCTGGATGACGCCGTGCCACACGTCGGGCACCTCGTCGAGCGGGACCCAGGCGCCGAGCCGCTCGGCGATCCGCGGGTTGGTCGACAGCCCGCCGCCGACCCACAGGTCGAAGCCGGGGCCGTGCTCGGGGTGCTCGACGCCGACGAAGGAGATGTCGTTGATCTCGTGCGCGACGTCCTGCTGCCAGGAGATCGCGGACTTGAACTTGCGCGGCAGGTTCGACAGCTCGCGGTCGCCGATGAACCGGCGCACGATCTCGTCGATGGCCGGGGTCGGGTCGACCACCTCGTCGGCGGAGACGTCGGCGACGGGGGACCCCATGACCACACGGGGGCAGTCGCCGCAGGCCTCGGTGGTCTGCATGCCCAGCGGCTCGATCAGCTTCCAGATCGCCGGGACGTCCTCGACGCGGATCCAGTGGTACTGGATGTTCTCGCGGTCGGTGACGTCGGCGGTGTCGCGGCCGTAGCGCTGCGAGACCTCACCGAGCGCACGCAGCTGGGCGACGTCGACCGACCCGCCGTCGAGGCGCACGCGCATCATGAAGTACTCGTCGTCGAGCTCCTCGGGCTCCAGCGCCGCGGTGCGGCCGCCGTCGATCCCGGGCCTGCGCTGGGTGTAGAGCCCCATCCAGCGGAACCGTCCGCGCAGGTCGGCGGGGTCGATCGAGTCGAAGCCGCGCTTGGCGTAGACGTTCTCGATCCGCGCACGCACGTTCAGCGGGTTGTCGTCGCGCTTGCTGCGCTCGTTGGGGTTCAGCGGTTCGCGGTGGCCGAGCTTCCACTGCCCCTGGCCCTTCGGGCGGCGGGGTGCGGTCTTCGAGGGCGCCATGTGGTGGGTGCTCCGATGTCGGGCGGATCGGGCACACCCCGGCCCGGAGACAGGGCACGGAGCGGCCCGGGCGGTTCGGGAGGGGCCGTCGGGTCAGCGACGACGACAGAGCGCGCTGCGGGTCCGGTTCAGGTCCACGTGGCGACGCGCCACGAGGCGGAGACGGAGTGCGGGCACGGATACAGGGTGCCACGGTGTCCGGACCTGCCACAAAGTGATGTTCGCATCCTGGGAGAGGTGGGCGGATAGGTCCGGACGTTCGCAGTGCGGTGTCCGGTTCACCCGGAATCCCCGGGTCGCGGGCCCGATGGAACCCATCGTCCACCGCGGGGGCCCCGGATGCCACCCGTCGCGACCGGCCCGTCCCGCGCGCCCCGGACCTGCCGGGGAGCGGTCCGGGCCCGAGGTGCGCCCGGCACCGACCGGCCCGGCGGTGGCACACTCGCCGGACGTGACCTCCGTGCCGCCGGCCTTCGGGCTCTACGTCCACGTGCCGTTCTGCGCGACCCGCTGCGGCTACTGCGACTTCAACACCTACACCGCCTCCGAGCTCGCGGGCGACGCCGCGTCCCCGGACGGCTGGCTCGCCGCCGCCCGCACCGAGATCGCGCTCGCCGCCCGCACGGTGGGGGACCGCACCGTGGAGACGGTGTTCGTCGGCGGCGGCACCCCGTCGCTGATCGGCGCCGACCGGCTCGTCGCGATGCTCGACGCGGTCCGCGAGCACCTCCCGCTCGCCGACGACGCCGAGGTCACCACCGAGTCCAACCCCGAGTCGGTCTCGCCGGAGTTCTTCGACCGGCTGCGCACCGGCGGGTTCACCCGCATCTCGCTGGGCATGCAGTCCGCCGCCCCGCACGTGCTCGCCGTGCTCGACCGCACGCACACTCCCGGGCGCGCCGTCGCCGCCGCCCGGGAGGCCCGCGCCGCCGGGTTCGGCCACGTCAACCTGGACCTGATCTACGCCACCCCCGGCGAGACCGACGACGACCTGCGCGCCTCCGCCGACGCCGTCCTCGACGCGGGGGTGGACCACGTCTCGGCCTACGCGCTGATCGTCGAGGACGGCACCGCGCTGGCCCGCCGGGTCCGCCGCGGGGAGCTCCCCGCCCCCGACGACGACGTCGCCGCCACCCGCTACGAGCTGCTCGACGTGCGCCTGCGCGACGCCGGGCTGTCCTGGTACGAGGTGTCGAACTGGTCGCTGCCCGGCGCCGAGTGCCGGCACAACCTGGGCTACTGGCGCGACGGCGACTGGTGGGGGATCGGCCCCGGCGCCCACTCCCACCTGGCCGGGACGCGCTGGTGGAACGTCAAGCACCCGGCGCGCTGGGCCGGCGCGCTCGCCGCGGGGGAGACGCCCGTGGGCGGGCGCGAGGAGCTCACCGCCGACGAGCGGCACACCGAACGGGTCATGCTGCGGCTGCGCCTCGCCGAGGGCATGGCCCTGACCCTGCTGCACGACGGCGGTCGCGCGGCCGCCGCCCGCGCCGTCGCCGAGGGGCTGCTGGACCCGGCGGCGCACGCCGCGGGCCGCGCGGTGCTGACCGACCGCGGACGGCTGCTGGCCGACCGGGTCGTCACCGACCTGCTGATCGCCGACGACGCCCCGGCGACCGGCACCCCGGCGGGGGCCCGGTGAGCCCGCGCCGCCGGGCGCTGCTGGTCGTCGTCGCACTGCTGGTGGCGGTGGGCGTGGTGGCCGCGGTCGTCGCGGCCCTGCCCGGGGGGTCCCGCGGCGCGGGCGGGCCCGTCGCCCAGGACCGGCCGGGCCCGGTCCTGCTCGTCCCCGGCTACGGCGGCGACCGCACCGGCCTGGAGGTCCTCGCCGGGGCCCTGCGCGCCCAGGGCCGCGACGCCCGCGTCCTGGCCCTCGACGGCGACGGCACCGGCGACCTCGACCGGCAGGTGGCGGTGCTGGACCGCGCGGTCACCGTCGCCACCGACGGCGGGGCGCCGTCGGTCGACGTCGTCGGCTACTCCGCGGGCGGCGTCGTCGCGGGGCTGTGGGCGATCCGCGACGACGGCCCGGCCCGGGCCCGGCGGATCGTGTCGATCGGCTCCCCGCTGGCCGGGACGACGGTGGCCGGATCCGCCGCGGCCGTCGCCCCGGAGGCATGCCCGCAGGCCTGCCGTCAGCTCGCCCCGGGGTCGGTGCTGCTGGGGGAGCTCGCCGGGGCCGGGACGGCGGTCCCCTGGCTGTCGGTGTGGACCGACCGCGACGAGGTCGTCACCCCGCCCACCTCGGCCCGCCTGGCCGGCGCGGTCAACGTGGAGCTCCAGCGGCTGTGCCCGGGCTCGGCGGTGGACCACGGCGGCCTGCCGTCCGACGACGCGGTGATCGGCCTGGTCGTGCGCGCCCTGTCCACCGCGCCGGTCACCGAGGCACCGGCCGACTGCGGGACGCTGCGCGCCGCGGGCTGAGCCGGCGTCAGCTCGCGATGTCCTTGGTCGCCAGGTTCGCCCACGCCGCCCCGACGGCCACGGCGACCCAGCCCGCCTGCACCCAGGCCCCGGTGCGGGCGGCGTCGTAGAGCACCGGGTCGCGGTAGAGGTCGATCCAGGCCAGCCAGTGCGCCGTGGGCAGGACGTCCACGAAGCCCGCGGAGGCGTCCAGCGCCTGCAGGGACGCGCTGGTCACCACGACGGCGAGCACCGCCAGCGCCGCCGCCAGCGGTGAGTCGGTCAGGGTGGAGAAGAAGATCCCCAGCGCGCCCAGGGTGAGCATGCACAGCGCCAGGTAGGCCACGGTCAGCCCGGTCCGGGTCGCCAGGTCCACCGGTTCGATCACCGTCCCGGACAGCGACGCGACCGAGCCGGGCCCGGCGTCGACCGGGGGCAGGGTGAGGCCACCGGCGGCGGTGGTGGTGCCGGTGCCGAACACCGCGATCCCCACCGCGTACGACGTCAGCACCACCAGCGTGACCGCGGTGACCACGAAGAACGCCACCGACACCAGCTTCGCCACCAGCAGCCGCAGCCGTCCGACCGGCCGGATCAGCAGGTAGCGCAGCGTCCCCGCGGCGGCCTCCCCGGCCACGGTGTCCCCGGCGACCACCGCCACGGTGATCGGCAGCAGGATCGGCAGCACCAGCGCCAGCGCGAACGCCGGGAAGATCTGCCCGTTCGTCGCGACCGCGGACAGGAACGCCGGCCCCTGCCCGGGCGGCGGGAGGATCCCGGTGGCCGACACGACCACCGCGACGAGAGCCGGCAGCGCGCACAGCAGCAGCCAGCACAGCCACACCCGGGTGCGGCGCAGCAGCAGCGCCAGCTCGACGAGGATCACCGCGCCACCCCCCGCCCGGCCGTCGCCACCCGGTCCGAGCCGTCCCCGGTCCGTTCCAGCACCACCTGTTCCAGGGTGCGGCGCTCCGGTTCCAGTGACGCCACCGGCACCCCGGCCCGCACCAGGTGCGCGTTGAGGTCGGCGGGGTCGACGGCGCGCACCACGAGCCGGTCGCCGTCGGCGGACTCCAGCGCCCGGCCGAGCACCCGCGCCGCGGCCGCCGGGGCCGGGGTGCGGACGACGACCCGGCCGGTCGGTGCCCGCAGCTCGTCGAGGTCCTGGGTGAGCACGAGGTGCCCGGCGTCCATCACCCCGACCCGGGTGCACAGCGTCTCCACCTCGGCGAGCAGGTGGCTGGACAGCACCACGGTCGTGCCCCGTTCGTTCAGCGCGGTCAGCAGGGCGCGCATCTCGCCGATGCCCCGCGGGTCCAGGCCGTTGGTCGGCTCGTCGAGCAGCAGCAGCTCCGGGGCGCGCAGCAGCGCCGAGGCGATGCCCAGGCGCTGGCGCATCCCCAGCGAGTAGGCCCGCACCGGGCGGCGGTCGACCCCGCCCAGGCCGACCTGCTCCAGGGCCTCCTGCACGCGTCGTCGCCGGTCGGCGGGCCGGTGCAGCGGGCCGCCCACCGAGCCCGCCGCGTCGAGCAGGGTCAGGTTCGCCCGGCCCGACAGCCCCGGCCAGGCGGCGGGGGACTCGACCAGCGCACCGACCCGCGGCAGCACCGTGCGGGCGGCCCGGGGCATCGGCGAGCCGAGCACCTCGATCGACCCCGAGGTGGCGTGCACCAGCCCGAGCAGCATCCGCACCAGCGTCGTCTTGCCCGAGCCGTTCGGGCCCAGCAGCCCGAACCGGGAGCCGGCGGGCACCGCCAGGTCGACGCCGTCGACGGCGGTGACCCGGCCGAACCGCTTGGTCACCGCGTGCGTCGCGACCACCGGGTCGTTCACCGGCGGGTCCCCATCAGCTCGACGGCGGCGGACTCCAGCACACCGGGGCGCACCGTCCCGGCCAGCAGCACCCCGCGCCGTCGCCGACGGGCGACGACCAGGCTGAGCAGCGGCGTCGCCACCCGGGCGGCCGAGCCGCCGGGCAGGCCCGGCACGTCCACCCCGCCCGCGGCGGCCGAGCCGCGCACGATCCCGTCGACGACCTCCGGCCCGGCCGGGACCAGCACGAACCGGCCGACCCCGGTGCCGTAGACGCCGACCCCGGGCAGCAGCTCGGCGGCCGGGACGTCCCCGGACACCGGCAGCTCGACCCGGTCCCGGCCGGCGAGCCGGTCCGGCGGGGGCGCCGCGCCGACCCCGCGCAGCGAGCCGGTCAGGTCGTCGGGTCGGGTCCGCACCCGCTCCGCCGACGACGGCGGCGCCGGGACCAGCGCCGCGGCCCGCGGTGCGTCGGTGTCCAGCGCCTCGAACGCCGTCTGCAGGAGCGGGCCCGCGCCGTCCCGGGCGGCGATCTCGACCGCGACCGGGAGGACGCCGTCGCCGACGGGGACCGACCACACGTCGATCCGCCCGGCCAGGCTGTCCGGGTCGGCCGGGGTCACCCGCAGCCCGGCCGCGGCCAGCCCGGCCACCCGCCGCGGTGGCAGCGCCGTCACCGGGTCGTCCGGGGTCGCGCCGAGCAGCCGGCGGGCCAGGTCGGCCGGGGCGAGGTCCGAGGCCCGCGGGAACCGCACCGGGGCGAGCGGGGAGACCGTGGTGAGCCGGTTCGCGCCGTAGTCCCAGATCCGTTCGACCTGTCCGTCGCGGTAGGTGTCGACCTCGCCGACCGGGGTCAGCTCGTCGACCCGCCAGCGGCCCGCGTCGGCGACGTGGACGCGGATCCGGGTGGTCGTGGACAGCAGCCGGGCCGCGGAACCGATCGGCGCGACGGTGGGCAGCCCGAGCCGGCCGGTCGCCGTCGCCAGGCCGGAGTGGGGGACGACACCCGCCAGGATCCGGGCCCGCAGCGCGGCCGGCTCCGTGTCCCCGGCGACGTCGCCGACGACCCGCCAGCGGTCGGCCGTCCCCACCGCCACCAGGGCGACGGCACCGGCACCGACGAACAGGGAGCGCCGGCCGAAGCGGCGTGCGGACATCACCCCACCCACCGTGCCACGCCGCGCGCCCCGGCCGCGCGGCCACGACGGCGCCTAGGATGGACGGGGCACACCGGGGGAGGTGCGAGGAGATGAACGCCGACGAGCGACGGTTCGCCGTGCTGCGGGCCATCGTGGCCGACTACGTGTCGACGCAGGAGCCCGTGGGCTCGAAGGCCATCGTCGACCGGCACAACCTCGGGGTGTCGAGCGCGACGGTGCGCAACGACATGGCCGTCCTCGAGGAGGACGGACTGATCGCCCAGCCGCACACCAGCGCCGGCCGGATCCCCACCGACAAGGGCTACCGGCAGTTCGTCGACCGGATCTCGCAGGTCAAGCCGCTGTCGTCGGCCGAGAAGCGGGCCGTGCAGACGTTCCTGGACGGCGCGGTCGACCTCGACGACGTGCTGCGCCGCTCGGTGCGGCTGCTCGCGCAGCTGACCCGACAGGTCGCCGTCGTGCAGTACCCGACGCTCACCCGCTCCACGGTCCGCCACCTCGAGGTCGTGCAGCTGACCCCGGCCCGGCTGATGCTGGTGCTGATCACCGACTCCGGTCGCGTCGACCAGCGCGTCGTCGACCTGGGGGACGTGCTCGCCGACACCGACGTCGCCCGGCTGCGCGAGGTGCTCGGCAACGCCCTGGCCGGCCGCAAGCTCGCCGAGGCCTCCGCGGCCGTCGCCGAGCTGCCCGACACCGCGCCGGAGGACCTGCGCACCCCGCTGCTGCACCTCGCGACGGTGCTCATCGAGACCCTCGTCGAGCACCCCGAGGAGCGGATGGTGCTGGGCGGCACGGCGAACCTGACCCGCAGCCACGCCGACTTCCCCGGCTCGCTGCGCCAGGTCCTGGAGGCACTGGAGGAGCAGGTCGTGGTCATGCGGCTGCTCGCGGCCTCGCAGGACTCCGGGCTGGTCACGGTCCGGATCGGCGAGGAGAACGAGGCCGAGGACCTGCGCACCGCGTCCGTGGTCACGGTGGGGTACGGATCGGGTACCCCGCTGGGCGGGATGGGCGTCGTCGGACCGACCCGGATGGACTACCCGGGCACGATCTCGGCGGTGCATGCGGTCGCCCGGTACGTGGGTGAGATCCTGACCGGTCGGTAGACCTTTCATCGTCGTTGTACGTACTTCATTGAGGAAAAGAGCCAGGTGGCACGCGACTACTACGGGATCCTGGGCGTCGAGCGCGGCGCCGACGCCTCGGAGATCAAGCGGGCGTACCGCAAGCTCGCCCGTGAGCTGCACCCGGACGTCAACCCCGACCCCGCGGCGCAGGAGCGGTTCCGGGAGGTCAGCGCCGCCTACGAGGTACTGACCGACCCCGAGAAGCGCCGGGTCGTCGACCTCG
Organism: Pseudonocardia tropica; assembly: GCF_040105315.1. Lineage (NCBI taxonomy): Bacteria > Bacillati > Actinomycetota > Actinomycetes > Pseudonocardiales > Pseudonocardiaceae > Pseudonocardia > Pseudonocardia tropica. The sequence goes on along the minus strand of NZ_JBEDNP010000003.1, from coordinate 102,735 downwards.
GCGGCGACCCTCTCGACGCCCGCGGCGGGGGTGGCGGCGGCGGTGACCCGTTCGCCGGGTTCGGCGGGTTCAGCGACATCATGGACGCGTTCTTCGGCGGCACCGCCGGCGGCGGACGCGGGCGCGGCCCGCGCAGCCGGGTCCAGCCCGGCGCCGACGCGCTGATCCGGATGGAGCTGACGCTGGAGGACTGCGCCGCCGGGGTGCAGCGCGACCTCGCCGTCGACACCGCGGTCCTGTGCACCCAGTGCCAGGGCTCCGGCTGCGCCGAGGGCACCCACCCCACCGCCTGCGACACCTGCGGCGGCTCCGGGGAGATCCAGAGCGTGCAGCGCTCGTTCCTCGGGCAGGTCGTCACCGCACGGCCCTGCCCGACCTGCCGCGGGTTCGGCGAGGTCATCCCCGATCCCTGCCGCCAGTGCGCGGGCGACGGCCGGGTCCGGTCGCGGCGCACGGTCGCCGTCAAGATCCCGGCGGGTGTCGCCGAGGGCATGCGGGTGCGGCTGTCCGGGCAGGGCGAGGTCGGCTCCGGCGGCGGCCCCGCCGGTGACCTCTACGTCGAGGTGGAGGAGGCGCCGCACGAGCTGTTCACCCGCGACGGCGCCGACCTGCACTGCACGCTCCCGCTGCCGATGACCGCGGCCGCGCTCGGCACCACGCTGCCGCTGCCGCTGCTCGACGGCTCGGTCGCCGAGATCGACGTCGAGGCGGGCACCCAGCACGGCACGGTCCGCACGCTGCGCGGCAAGGGCATGCCCCGGCTGCGCTCCACCGGGCGCATCGACGGCCACGGCGACCTCCTCGTGCACGTCGAGGTGGCGGTGCCCACCCGGCTGGACAAGGAGCAGACCGACCTGCTGCGCCGCCTCGCCGAGCTGCGCGGTGAGGAGCAGCCGGACCTGATCGGCGGCTCCCGCAACGGGCACGGCCTGTTCTCCAAGCTGCGCGACAGCTGGACCGGACGCTGACCCGGTGACGACGGCGCCGCTGTTCCTGGTCGACGACGTCGCGTCCCTCCCGGGCCCGGGCTCCGACACGGTGCTCGACGGTCCGGAGGGGCGCCACGCCGCGACCGTGCGACGGCTGCGCCCCGGCGAGGCGCTGGTGCTGTCCGACGGCCGGGGCGGGCTCGCCCGCGCCGAGGTCGTCGACGTCGCCGGGCGGGACGCGCTGACCGTGCGGCTGCACGAGGTGACCCGGGTGCCCGCACCCGCGGTCCGCGTCGTCGTCGCACAGGCGCTGGTCAAGGGCGACCGCGGCGAGCTCGCCGTGGAGACCGCCACCGAGGCCGGCGCCGACGGGTTCGTCCCCTGGAAGGCGGCCCGCTGCGTCACCCGGTGGGACGACGGCCCGCGCGGCGCGAAGGCCCTCGAACGCTGGCGGTCCACCGTCCGCGAGGCGGCCAAGCAGGCCCGCCGCCCGTGGCAGCCCGAGGTCGCCGACCCGGTGACCACCGCGCGGCTCGCCGCCCGGGTCGGTGCCGCCGACACCGCGCTGGTGCTGCACGAGTCCGCGGGCGAGGACCTCGCCTCGGTCGCGCTGCCCGCGGCGGGGGAGGTGCTGCTCGCCGTCGGACCGGAGGGCGGCGTCGACGACGCCGAGCTCGACCGCCTCGCCGACGCCGGCGCCGTCCCGGTCCGGATGGGACCGGAGGTGCTGCGGGCCTCCACCGCGGCCTGCGTCGCGCTCGGCGCGATCGCGGTGCGCACCGGCCGCTGGGCCCGCTGACCCGTCCGGTCGCGTCACCGCCGGGTGCGTACGCCGGTCACGATCCGGCGAACCGGTCGTCGGGGACGGGGCGCGGGTGTCATCATCCGCCGCGTGAGTGACCACGCTCCCCGGATCGGACGCCGCGCGCTGCTGGCAGGACTCGCCGCCGCCCCGCTGCTCGGGGCCTGCGGCAACGACGCCCCCGCGGCCCCGCGGCGGCCCCCGCGCGACGAGACCGCCCCGCGGACCGAGCGGATGGCCTACGGCGGCCAGCCCGACCAGTTCGGCGAGCTGACCTTCCCGGCCACCCGGGACCTGCCCCGCGGCGCGGTGATCGTCGTGCACGGCGGGTTCTGGCGGGCCGGCACCGACCTCACGATCATGCGCCCGGTCGTCGACGCGCTGGTCGCGGCGCGCTTCGCGGTCTGGAACATCGAGTACCGGAAGGTGGCCGCCGGCGGTGGCTGGCCCTCCACCTTCGACGACGTCGCGATGGCCGCCGACCACCTCGCCACGCTGCGCTCCACCCGGCTCGACCTGCGCCGGCTCGTCGTGCTCGGGCACTCGGCGGGCGGGCACCTCGCGGGCTGGCTGGCGATGCGCGCGAAGCTCGCCCCCGGCGACCCGGGCGCGACGCCCGCGGTCCGCCCGGCCGGGGTGGTCTCGCTGGCCGGGGTGCTCGACCTGGCCGGCGGGATGCTGCTCGGCGACGGCGCCGTGGCCGACCTCGTCGCGGCGACCCCGGGTGCCGACCCGGCCCGCTTCCGGGCGACCAGCCCGCTGGAGGCCGTCCCGCTCGGGGTGCCGTCGGTGTGCGTGCACGGCACCGCCGACGAGGTGGTCCCGCTCTCCCAGAGCGAGGACTTCGTCGCCGCCGCGACCGCCGCCGGGGACCGGTCGGAGCTCGTGCGGGTCGAGGGCGCGAACCACCTGCAGCTCATCGACGTCGCCCACCCCGGCTGGGCCGCCGCGCTGCAGGCCGTGGAACGGCTGAGCACCCCCGCCTGATCCGCGGGGAGAATCCGCGGGTGCCGTCGGCGGTCCGACCGGTACGATCGGCGCAGTCCGGCGACCCGACGTACGAGGCAGGCGAACACACTCTTGACCGGCACCGAACCCGGCTCCACCCCCCGGACCGACCTGCGGTCCACCGCGGCACCGGGCGGGACCGTCCGGTCGAGGATGGCCGTGCCGGACACCGCCGTCCTGTCCCTGCTCGGCTCGCGCGACGAGAGCCTGCGCGCCGCCGAGGAGGAGCTGACCGCCGACGTCCACGTCCGCGGCAACGAGCTGACCCTGTCCGGGGACCCGGGCGACGTCGCGTTCGCCGAGCGGGTCTTCACCGAGCTGATCACCCTGGCCGAGCGCGGCCAGCTGGTCGGCGCGGACACCGTGCGCCGCACCGTGCAGATGCTCTCGGCGGAGAACACCGCCGACGAGCGCCTGGGCGAGTCCCCGGCCGAGGTCCTGAGCCTGGACATCCTGTCCCGGCGCGGGAAGACCATCCGGCCCAAGACGCTCAACCAGAAGCGCTACGTCGACGCCATCGACGCGTTCACGATCGTCTTCGGCATCGGCCCGGCCGGTACCGGCAAGACCTACCTGGCGATGGCGAAGGCCGTGCAGGCGCTGCAGGCCAAGCAGGTCAACCGGATCATCCTGACCCGGCCCGCGGTCGAGGCGGGGGAGCGGCTGGGCTACCTGCCCGGCACGCTGTTCGAGAAGATCGACCCGTACCTGCGCCCGCTCTACGACGCGCTGCACGACATGATCGACCCGGAGTCCATCCCGAAGCTGATGGCCGCCGGGACGATCGAGGTCGCGCCGCTGGCCTACATGCGCGGCCGGACCCTCAACGACGCGTTCATCATCCTCGACGAGGCGCAGAACACCACGCCCGAGCAGATGAAGATGTTCCTCACCCGGCTCGGCTTCGGCTCGCGGATCGTCGTGACCGGCGACATCACCCAGGTCGACCTCCCGGGCAACGCCCGGTCCGGTCTGGCCGTCGTGCAGGACATCCTCGACGGTGTCGACGACGTGCACTTCTCCCGGCTCGAGAGCGCCGACGTGGTCCGGCACCGCCTGGTGTCCGACATCGTCGACGCCTACGCCCGGTTCGACGCGACCGAGCACCGCACGGCCGCCGTCGGCAACGGCGCACCCCGCAACGGCCCCGCGCGGCGTCCCGACCGGCGGCGGTGACCGGGGGACGGGTGGCACCGGGACCGTCGGTGCGGCCGTCTAGGCTGCCCCCTACATCCGTATCGGCGAGCAGGGGCAGGGCAGCGGCGGCGTGAGCATCGAGGTCGTCAACGAGTCCGGGATCACGGTCGACGAGGCGCAGATCGTGTCGGTCGCCCGGTACGCGCTGGACGCGATGAAGGTGAGCCCGTCCGCCGAGCTGGCGATCACCGCCGTCGGGCTCGACGCGATGGAGGAGCTGCACGTCCGCTGGATGGACGAGCCGGGCCCCACCGACGTCATGGCGTTCCCCATGGACTCCCTCGCCGAGGACACCCGGCGTCCCGACGCGCCGGACCTGGGCCCCGCCCTGCTCGGCGACGTCGTGCTCTGCCCGGCCTTCGCCCGGGACCAGGCGCGCAAGGCCGGGCACACCCTGGCCGACGAGCTGCACCTGCTGACCGTGCACGGCATCCTGCACCTGCTGGGGTACGACCACCTCGAGCCCGAGGACGAGCGCGAGATGTTCGCGCTGCAGAACCGGCTGCTGGTCCGCTGGCGGTCCGACCGGGCCCGCGAGCGCGCGCGGGACGCCCAGAAGCGCAGCGACGACCGCCTCCTCGGTGCCGCCGGCTTCGAGGACGAGTCCGGCCGGTGACCGGAAGACCCACGACCACGTTCTCCGAGGAGCAGAAGTGACCACCGTCTGGCTGATCGTCGCGACGGTCCTGCTCGTGCTGCTGGCCGGGGTGTTCGCCGCCGCGGACTCGGCCCTCATGTCGATCTCGCGCGCCCGGGTGGACGCCGTGGTGCGCGCCGGCCGCGCCGGCGCGAAGGCGCTCGCCGCCGTCGTCGCGGACCGGCCGCGGCACGTCAACCTGCTGATGCTGCTGCGGGTCACCTGCGAGACGGTCGCGATCATCCTGCTGGCCCTCGCGCTCGCGCCGCTGTTCTCCGCCACCTGGATCGGGCTGCTGCTCACCGGCGTGCTCATGGTGCTCGCCAGCTACGTCCTGATCGGTGTCGGCCCGCGGACGCTGGGCCGCCAGCACCCGTACCGGATCGGGCTGCTGCTCGCGGGCCCGATCCGCGCGATCGGCGTCGTGCTGTCCCCGCTGGCCAAGCTGCTGATCCTGCTGGGCAACGCGATCACCCCGGGCCCCGGTTTCCGCGACGGCCCGTTCTCCACCGAGGTCGAGCTGCGCGAGCTCGTCGACATGGCCAGCAACCGCGGCGTGGTCGACGAGGGCGAGCGCAAGATGATCCACTCGGTGTTCGAGCTGGGGGAGACCCCGGTCCGCGACATCATGGTGCCGCGGCCGGACCTGATCTGGACCGAGCGCGACACCCCGGTGGAGAAGGTGCTGCGCCTGGCGCTCAAGAGCGGCTACTCGCGCATCCCGGTGCTCGGCGAGGGCGTGGACGACGTCATCGGCATCGCCTACCTCAAGGACCTGGTCCGGGCCCGTGAGGAGGCCCGGCGCGGCGAGCGGGAGGTCCCGCTGCTCGACATCCTGCGCCCCGCCGCCTTCGTGCCGGACTCCAAGCGCAGCGACGACCTCATGCGCGAGATGCAGCGCACCCGCAACCACATGGCCGTCGTCGTCGACGAGTACGGCGGCACCGCGGGCGTGGTGACGATCGAGGACATCCTCGAGGAGATCGTCGGCGAGATCACCGACGAGTACGACACCGAGGAGGTGCCCGAGGTCGCCGAGGCCTCCGACGGCGCCTTCCGGGTCTCCGCCCGGCTGCCCGCCGAGGACCTCGAGGAGCTGTTCGCCGGCCGGTTCCGCGGCACCCCGCGCGAGGACGAGCTGCACGAGGCGCTGGAGAACGCCGACGTCGACACCGTCGGCGGGCTGCTCGCCCAGCGGCTGGGCAAGGTGCCGCTGCCCGGCGCCACCGCCGAGCTGGACGGCCTGCTGCGGCTGCAGGGCGAGGGCGGCAAGGACGCCCGCGGCCGTGTCCGCATCACCTCGGTGCTGGTCAGCCCGCTGGAGCCGGCCGAGACCGAGGACACCGACCACGACGAGCCGCGCGGGGACACCCGGGAGTCCGACGTGCCCGACCACGTCGCGGGCGACCCCACCGAGCACGCCGGCGCCGACCGGCACTGACCTGGCCGTCCCCGGCCACGGGGAGCGACCGACGGACGTGACCGTCCCGCCACGGGTGGGACGCGAGGAGGATCTGATGGCTGCCCGCACGACCATCCCCGCGGAGCGTGCCCGGTGACCGGGCTGCCCGCGACACCGCGCTACGACCTGGTCGTCGTCGGCGGTGGGATCGTCGGCCTGGCCACCGCGTACGCCGCCACCCGCAACGGGCTCAGCGTCGCCGTCGTCGAGCGTGAGCAGCGCCTGGCGAACCACCAGACCGGCAACAACTCCAACGTCGTGCACTCCGGGCTGTACTACGCGCCGGGCGGCTACAAGGCCCGCCTGGCCGTCGCCGGGTGTGCCGAGACCATCGCGTTCTGCCGCGAGCACGACCTGCCGCACCAGGTGTGCGGCAAGCTCGTCGTGGCGACCGAGCCCGAGGAGCTGCCCCGGCTCGACGAGCTGGCCCGCCGTGGCGACGCCAACGGCGTGGAGAACCACCGCCTCGACGAGCACGGCATCCGCACCTACGAGCCCGACGTCCGCGGTCTCGCCGCGCTGTGGGTGCCCTCGACCGGCATCACCGACTACCGGCTGGTCGCGGAGAAGCTGGGCGAGCTGGTGGAGAAGAACGGCGGCGAGGTCCACCTGGGCCGCACCGTCACCGGGTTGGCCCGCCGCCCGTCCGACGTCGTCGTGCGCACCACCCGCGGCGACCTGCTCGGCACCCGCGCGGTCGTCTGCGGCGGCCTGCGCTGCGACGAGCTCGCCCGCCTGGCCGGTGCCGACCCCGGGGTGCGGATCGTGCCGTTCCGCGGCGAGTACTCCGGCTTCTCCGAGCGGGCCGCCTCGCTGGTCCGCGGTCTGATCTACCCGGTGCCCGACCCGGCGTTCCCGTTCCTCGGGGTGCACGCCACCCGCGGCATCGACGGCACCGTGCACGCCGGCCCGAACGCCGTCCTGGCGATGGCCCGCGAGGGCTACGACTGGCGCACGGTGAAGCCGAAGGAGCTGCTCGGCACGCTGACCTACCCGGGGATGCTGAAGGTGGCGCGCACGCACTGGCGCTACGGCATCGGCGAGGTCCGCCGCTCGCTGTCGACGCGGGCGATGGTCCGCCAGATCCAGCGGATGCTGCCCGACGTCACCGCCTCCGACCTGCACCCGGCCGGCGCCGGGGTGCGGGCCCAGGCGGTGAAGGCCGACGGCACCCTGGTCGACGACTTCCTGTTCCTCGACCAGGCCGGTCCGGACGGCGCGGGCCGCCCCGGCTCGATCCTGCACGTGCTGAACGCACCCTCCCCGGCGGCGACGGCGGCCCTGCCGATCGGCCGTGAGATCCTCGACCGGCTGGGTGCGGCGTGACCGGCGCACAGCCCGAGGGCTTCCGGTCCGGGTTCGCCTGCTTCGTCGGCAGGCCCAACGCCGGCAAGTCGACGCTGACCAACGCGCTGGTCGGGGAGAAGATCGCGATCACCTCCTCGCGCCCGCAGACCACCCGGCACGCGATCCGCGGGATCGTGCACCGCCCGGACGCCCAGATCGTCCTGGTCGACACCCCGGGGCTGCACCGCCCGCGGACCCTGCTCGGGTCGCGGCTCAACGACCTGGTGCGCGAGACCTGGTCCGAGGTCGACGTCGTCGGGTTCTGCGTGCCCGCCAACGAGAAGGTCGGCAAGGGCGACCGGTTCATCGCCGAGGAGCTGCGGCGGATCGCCGCGCACACCCCGGTGGTCGCCGTCGTCACCAAGACCGACACCGCCCGCCCCGAGCAGGTCGCCGAGCGGCTCACCGAGGTGTCGGCCCTGATGGAGTTCACCGAGGTCGTGCCGACCTCGGCGCGGTCGGGTTTCCAGGTGTCGCTGCTCTCGGACCTGCTGGTGGGGCTGCTGCCGGAGGGCCCGCAGCTCTATCCCGACGGCGACCTCACCGACGAGCCGACCGACGTGCTCGTCGCCGAGCTCGTGCGGGAGGCGGCGCTGGAGGGCGTGCGCGACGAGCTGCCGCACTCGATCGCCGTCGTCGTCGAGGAGACGATCGAGAAGAGGGACCTCCTGGAGATCTACGCGATCATCTACGTCGAGCGGTCCAGCCAGAAGGGCATCGTGATCGGCAAGGGCGGCGCCCGGCTCAAGCAGGTCGGCACCGACGCCCGCCGCCAGATCGAGAAGCTGCTGGGCACCCGGGTGCACCTCGACCTGCACGTCAAGATCGCCGAGGACTGGCAGCGCGACCCCAAGCAGCTGCGCAAGCTGGGCTTCTGACCACGACCTAGACTGGGCGCGTGGCCCAGCTCTACCGCGACACCGGGATCGTGCTCCGGGTGCAGAAGCTGGGCGAGGCCGACCGGATCATCACGATGCTGACCCGCCGGCACGGCAAGATCCGGGTGGTCGCCAAGGGCGTGCGCCGCACCCGGTCGCGGTGGGGCGCCCGGCTGGAGCCGTTCAACCACGTCGACGTCCAGTGCTACACCGGCCGCACGCTGGACGTGGTCACCCAGGCCCAGACCGTCGACGCGTTCGCCCCGGCGATCGTCGCGGACTGGTCGGCGTACTCCTGCGGCTGCGCGATCCTGGAGACCGCGGACCGGCTGGTGTCCGAGGAGGGTGAGCCGAGCCTGCGGGTGTACCTGCTGCTGCTCGGCGCCACCCGGGCGCTGGCCGACGGCGCCCGTGAACCGGCCCTGGTGCTCGACGCGTTCCTGCTGCGGGCGATGAGCCACGCGGGGTGGGCACCGTCGCTGTCGGAGTGCGCGCGCTGCGCGACCCCCGGCCCGCACCGGTCGTTCACCGTCGCCGGGGGCGGCATGGTGTGCCCGCGCTGCCGCCCGCCGGGCTCGGTGACCCCGGCGACCGAGACGGTGGCCCTGCTGTCCGCGCTGCTGCACGGCGACTGGGACACCGCGGACGCCTCGGGCACCCCGACCCGGCGTGAGGCCAGCGGCCTGGTCGCGGCGCACCTGCAGTGGCACCTGGAGCGGCAGCTGCGCTCGCTGCCCCTGGTCGACCGCCGCGCCCGGGTCCGGCCCGCCGCCGTCGTCGCACCCGGGGTCCCGGGGCCCGTCCCGGAACCGCCGGACGGCGGAGCAGTGACACCCCCGGACGCTCCTCCCGACTAGACCGATCCGACTCCTGGTCCCGGCGTGGAGTGCCGTGAGCGGCCCGCCCGCTTCGTCGAGCGGTGGACGCGCGGGCGCGCCGCCCGTCGCGGTGCCGCCGGTCGCGTCGGACGGGACTTCCGCCGACTCCACCGGGTGATCATCGCTTTCGACGGGCAACCGGTTCCGCCGTCTCGTTACGCTCCTGTGATCGAGGGGACCCCAGCCCCGTCGGAGAGGCAGTCGTGAACCGACCCCACACCCCGCCGCCGGACGACGACCACACCGGTCGGACCCACCGTCTCCCGGCCGCCACGCAGCGCATCCCGGTGCCGCCCACCCAGCAGCTCCCGGTCCGCACCGAGGCCATGCCGGAGTCCCCGCAGGACGGGCCGACCCGCGCGATGCGCCAGGTCCGGGCCCGCACCGAGGACGGCGCGTGGCCGGCCATCCCGATGCTGCCGGTGATCCGGCCCGACGAGTCCGAGCCGATGTCGGAGGCCGACCGGGTCCGCGGGCACCGCGGGATGCGCCGGCTGCGCGAGACCATCGAGCGGCTGGAGGACCCGGCCGTGCCGGCCTGGCCGCAGCCCGACCACCGCGACTGACCCCGTCCACCGTCCCCGACGTAGGGTCGGCGACGTGCCGTTCCAGCCTCCCGCACCGCACCCGTCCGGTGCCCGGCCCCCGGCGATCCCGCCGGAGCTGGTGCCGCGTCACGTCGCCCTCGTGATGGACGGCAACGGCCGCTGGGCCAACGCCCGCGGCCTGCCCCGCACGGAGGGCCACAAGCGGGGCGAGGCCTCGCTGATGGACGTCGCCCGCGGGTGCATCGACCTGGGTGTGCGCTGGCTGTCGGCGTACGCGTTCTCCACCGAGAACTGGCGGCGCAGCCCCGACGAGGTCCGGTTCCTGATGGGCTTCAACCGCGACGTGATCCGCCGCCGCGTCGACGAGATGGACGCGATGGGGGTCCGGGTCCGCTGGGCGGGCCGGCGCCCGCGGCTGTGGCGCTCGGTGATCAAGGAGCTGGAGATCGCCGAGGAGCGCACCCGCGGCAACGACGTGCTGAACCTGACCATGTGCGTCAACTACGGCGGCCGCGCCGAGATCGTCGACTCGGTGCGGCAGATCGCCCGGCTCGCCGCGGAGGGCCGGATCAACCCCGACAAGATCGACGAGCGGATGCTGGCCCGGTACCTCGACGAGCCGGACATGCCCGACGTCGACCTGTTCGTGCGCTCCTCGGGGGAGCAGCGGACGTCGAACTTCCTGCTCTGGCAGAGCGCCTACGCCGAGATGGTCTTCCTGGACACGCTGTTCCCGGACTTCGACCGCCGCCACATCTGGCAGGCGATCGAGATCTACGCGCGCCGGGACCGGCGCTTCGGGGGAGCTTCCGAGCGTCGCGGAGCGGGCGCGAGCCTCGACACGGCCGCAGCGGCCCCGAACGATGGAGCGGCACCGTGACCACCGATGTGATCTCCGGGATGCTCACCACCGCCAAGGGGTCGCTGGAGCGGTTCCACGACGTCACCACCGACGACGACGGCGCGCTGACCTTCGCCCACGGCGGCGTGCTGTGCGTGGTGCAGGGCACCGAGCTGGAGGAGGGCCTGCCCGTCCTCAACCTGACCTGCGTCGTCGCGTGGGATCTGCCGGAGTCCGCCGACCCGGAGCACGACGTGCCGCGACGGGTCGGCCTCGGGGTGGGGGAGGGCCTGTTCGGCACGCCCCGGGTGGTGCGCGGTGAGCGCGGCTGGGACGTGACGCTGCGCTACGCCTTCCCCGCGGCCGGGCTGGGCGAGGGGCCGATGGGCACCCTGCTGATGCTGGTCGTGTCCTCGGCGTCGAGCATGCGCGCGGAGCTGGTCGGGAGCTGAGACCCGCCCGGCCGGGGGCGCACCCCCCGGCCGCGGCCCGGTCACTCCTGGTCGTCGCCGGTGTCGACGGCCGCGACGACGGCGTCGACCGAGGTGTAGTCCTCGGCCGGTGCCGAACGCAGGGCCTCGACCGTCGCGGCGTCGGCGCCGTTGCGCTCGGCGGTCCACGCCAGGTCGTCCTTGGAGGCGGGGAACCCGAGACCGTGCAGGGCGCTGCGGACGGCGTCGGCGGTCGTCGTACGGGATGTCATGGGGTCACCTCTCGTCGGGAGCGTTCGGTGACCGGGTAGCCGTTGTGCGGCGGTCCATGCACGGGACGGCCGCACGCCGGTCAGCCCTCCCCGGCGGGGTCCGCCTCCCCGACGTCGCTGAGGTGCACGACCGGCAGCGCCGCCAGCTGGCCCGCGGACATCGCGTGCGCCACGCCCAGCACGTCGTTCTGGACCGTGGTCATCCGCGCGTCCACCAGCCCGGACAGGCTGTAGGCGACCCGGCCGAGCAGCCGCACCGTGGTCTCGTCGACCTGGGGGCGCGGGGTGGAGACGACCGCGACACCGCGCGGGGCGCCGTCGTTGGACTGGGCGACGCCGATCTCGTAGGACTCACGCGGGTTGACGTGCCGTGACGCGTAGTGGTCGCGCAGCGTGGACATCATGTCGTGGAACCCGGTGACGTCACCCTCGAGCTCCAGGGTGGACAGGTCGTCCTTCGTGAGGGTCGTGGTGCGGCCGGAGAAGCAGCGCACGTAGCCGATCACCGCGCCCGTCCACAGTGCCTCGACCAGAGCCGGGTCGGCGGCCACCCGGACCGGGCCGGACTCCGGGCCACCGAGCGCGGTCACCAGGTGCTCGCAGCACTGCAACACGTACTGCAGATCGTCGAACACCGCCGCCAGCCGGGCGAGCTCGCCGGACTCCGGGACGTCGATCCGCCGTACCGTGCCCGGGGCGGGTTGCGTGTCGGTCATCGTTCAGACGCTATCCGGGGTGGCGACGGTCACGGTGTCTCCTTCTGAGACGGTCTGCTAGCTTCGTCGCCGAAGGTCACGAGTGCCAGCGTCAAGCCCCGGCTCGCTGGACGGCAACCCTCCTCCGCGGTGGGGTGCCCCGGGTGATGACCGGGCCGACGCGACACCCGCTGTCGGCAAGCGCGGATCCGTGCGCCACGCCGGGTCCCCGAGATCGGCCGGAGGCCTGATCATGACCCTCGCCCTGTCGCGTCCCGTCCCGCACACGCTGCCCCGCGTCGTCGGTGCGGACCTCACCGTCCCGCTCGTCGACGGCCGGTGGGCCCGCTACTGCGACCTCGACTGCGCCGCGTCGGCGCCGGCGCTGGAGAGCGTCGCCGCGCACGTCGCGCAGGTGCTGCCCTACCACGGCAGCGTGCACCGCGGCGCCGGCTGGACCTCGAAGGTCTGCACCGCGCTGGTGGAGAACGCCCGCGCCGACGTCGCCCGGTTCGTCCGGGCCCGCGCCGAGGACGTCGTGGTGTTCACCCGCAACACCACCGACGCGCTCGGCCTGCTCGCCCGCGCCGTGCCCGGCCCGGTGGTGACCCTCGACCTGGAGCACCACGCGACGCTGCTGGCCTGGCGGGGCGGTTCCGGCGGCGCCGAGCACCGGGTCGTGCGGGCCGGCCGCAGCATCGCTGCGACCCTCGACGCGCTGCGGGCCGAGCTCGCCGCCCGTCCCGACGCCGCGCTGGTCGCGGTCACCGGTGCGTCCAACGTGACCGGCGAGCTCCTCCCGGTCGCCGAGATCGCGCGGATCGCCCACGCCGCGGGCGCCCGGTTGTGCGTCGACGCGGCGCAGCTGGCCCCGCACCGGCGCGTCGACCTGGCCGGGTGGGGCGCGGACTACGTCGCACTGTCCGGGCACAAGCTCTACGCGCCCTACGGCGCCGGGGTCCTCGTCGGCCGCCGGGACTGGCTCGACGCCGCCGAGCCGCACGTCGCGGGTGGGGGAGCGGTCCGGTCGGTCGGCGTCACGGCCGACGACGCCGTCGACGGCCCGGGCTGCACCGTCACCGAGTGGCTGCCCGCCCCGCAGCGCCACGAGGGCGGCACCCCGAACGTGCTCGGCGCCGCCGCGCTGGGCGCGGCCTGCCGCACCCTCGAGGACCTGATCGACGACGCCGTGCCCGCCCACGAGCGCGAGCTCGCCGCCCGGCTGCGCGCGGGCCTGGCGACCGTCCCCGGCCTGCGGATCCTGTCCTGCTTCGACGACGGTCCCGGCGCCGACCGCACCGCGACCGTCTCGTTCACCCTCGGCGAGCTGCCCGCGGGCCTCGTCGCGTCGGCGCTGTCCGCCGAGTACGGCATCGGCGTCCGCGACGGGCGGTTCTGCGCGCACCCGCTGCTGGATCGGCTCACCGGCGGCGGTGACGCGGTGCGCGCCTCCCTGGGCCTGCGCACCGGCTCCTCCGACGTCGACCGGCTGGTCGACGCGCTGACCGACCTGGCGCGGCGCGGTCCGGCCTGGACCTACGCCCTCGTCGACGGCCGGTGGGCGCCCACCCCGGACCCGCGCCCGGCCGACCCGTTCGCCCGGGACCGGGAGCTGCCGGCCGTCCCCGGCTGCGGGGACTGATCCGGCGCGTCAGCCCGCCGAGCAGCGGCCGCAGAGGCCGAAGATCTCGCACGTGTGCGACACCTCGGTGAAGCCGTGCTGCCGTGCGACCGACTCGGTCCAGGACTCGACGGTCGGCCCCTCGATCTCGACGGCGGCGCCGCACCGGCGGCACACCAGGTGATGGTGGTGGTGCTCGGTCTCGCAGCGCCGGTAGACCGCCTCGCCGGACGCGACCCGCAGCACGTCGACCTCGCCGCCCTCGGCGAGGGTCTGCAGGGTCCGGTAGACCGTGGTCAGGCCGATGCCCTCACCGGCGCGCCGCAGCTCCTCGTGGATCTCCTGGGCGGACCGGAAGTCCTCCAGGCGGTCGAGCAGCGCGGTGACGGCGGCCCGCTGCCGGGTGGCGCGGATGCCGCGCGGCCCGGCGGTGGACCGCTGCGCGATCGTCGCCGCGGTCGTCCGGTCGGTCGTCTCCGTCACGTGTCCTCCTCGACGTGGGCGACGGCGTCCACCACGATGTGCGCCAGGTGGTCGTCCACCAGCGAATACAGCACCTCACGGCCCTTCCGCTCGCCCTCGACCACCCCGGCGGCCTTGAGGACCCGCAGGTGCTGGCTGATCAGGGGCTGGGTGACCCCGAGCGCGTCCACCAGGTCGTGGACGCACCGGGAGTGTTCCAGCAGCTGCAGGACGATGGCGATCCGGACCGGTGCGGCGAGTGCCCGCAGCAGGTCGCCCGCGGCGGCCAGGGTGCGCGGGTCGCGGGTCGGGCCGGGCTCGGGCACGGGGTGGTGGTCGTCGTCCGCGCCCGGGCCGGCTCCCGGTGCGTGCGTGGTCTGGGCTGCGGCAGACATGTGGTGGACCCGTCCGTTCCCCGGAGGCGGCGGCCACACCCCCCGGCGCTGCTGTGCCGTGCCGGCCGCACCCGACATGGTAGGCGTGTTCGTTATCGTCGCGCCGTGCTGCTGGTCTGCCGCTTCCGCGTGTCCCCCTCCGAGGAGGCCGCGTTCACCGCGCGCGCGGCCCGCGCCCTGGAGCTCCTGGCCGCCCGGCCGGGCTGCCGCGGGGGTGAGGCGGGCCGGGCGATCGAGGACGCCGGGCAGTGGGTCCTGACCGTCCGCTTCGACTCCGTGGACGCCTACCGGCGCGCCCTGGGGCCGTTCGAGGTCCGTGAGCACGTGCACCCGCTGCTGGCCGAGGCCGACACGACCACCGAGGCGACCTACGAGTCCCTGATCACGGTGACCCCCCGCGCCACCCCCGTCCACCACCCCAGCCTGCTGAGCTGACCTCCGACCTCGCACACGTTCCTGCGACCCCGCAGCCGCTGCAGAGCATGCGAGGTCGCAGGAACGTGTGCGAGGTGCGGCGGGGGCCGGGTTGTCCACAGCGCGCGCTCGACGCCCGGCGCGAGCCGGGACCGTCCACAGCCGGACGGGTGACGGGCTTCCCCCGCTCCCGGTGCACGGCGACGGTGGGGACATGGATCCCGACCCGCGACCGGCGCCCGGTTCGCCCGCCCCGGTGCTGCGCCGGGACCTGGTCGCGGCGGGCGTGGGCGACGACGAGCTCCGCAGGCTCCGGGCCTCGGGCCGGCTCGTCCGGCTGCGCCGCGGCGCGTACGTCGGGGCCGGTGACCTCGGACCGGAGGAACGACACCGGCAGACGGTGCGTGCGGCGGTCCGCACCCTGTCCCCGGACGCGGTGTTCAGCCACGTCTCGGCGGCCGCGATGCACGGGATCGGGCTGTGGCGGGTCCCGCTCGACCGGGTGGAGGTGACCAGGAACCGGCGCAGCGGTGCGCGGACGGCGCCGTCGGCGCGGTTCCACGCGGCGACGCTCGCCGCGGACGAGATCACCGTCGTCGACGGCGTCCCGGTGACGACGGTCCCGCGCACGGTCGTCGACCTGGCCCGCGCTCTGCCCTTCGTCGTGGCGGTCGCGGTCACCGACGCGGCGCTGCACGCCGGAGCCGTCACCGCCGACGAGCTCGCCGCCGCAGTGGCCCGGTCCGCGCGGCGTCCCGGCACCCCGGCCGCCCGCCGGGTGCTCGCCGCGGCCGACGGCGGTGCGGACGGCCCGGGGGAGACCCGCAGCAGGCTCCTCGTCCACTCCTGCGGCCTGCCCGCACCGGCCACCCAGCAGGAGCTGCGGGATCCGGCGGGACGGTTCCTCGGCCGGGTCGACTTCTGGTGGGAGCAGGCCCGGGTGGCGGGGGAGTTCGACGGGCGCATCAAGTACGGCCGGCGGCTCGACCCCGGTGGCGACCTCGAGGAGGTCCTGTGGCGGGAGAAGCTGCGGGAGGACGCGATCCGGGCCGAGGGCGTCGCGGTGGTGCGCTGGGTGTGGGCCGACCTGCACAGCGCGGCGTCGTTCGCCCCGACCGTCGCCCGCCTGCACCGCGCCCTGGACCGTGCCGCGTGAGCGCTCGACCTCGCAGACCGTTCTGCGACCTCGCAGCCTCTGCAGGGTGTGCGAGGTCGCAGGAACCTGTGCGAGGTCGGCCGGTCGGAGCCACCGCGGCGGGTGGGGGGCGGGGCAGGGGGTGGGGATGCACGGCGGGTCGGTAACCTGGGACGCCCCGTATCCGGGGACCTCCGAACCACCTTCTCTGGAGTACCGCCAGTGGCCAGCAAGCCCACCTCCGCCAAGATCGAGACCATCGTCGCGCTGACCAAGCGGCGCGGATTCGTCTTCGCCTCCGGTGAGATCTACGGCGGTACCCGCTCGGCGTGGGACTACGGGCCCCTCGGCGTGGAGCTGAAGGACAACATCAAGCGCCAGTGGTGGAAGACCATGGTGACCGGCCGCGACGACGTCGTCGGCCTGGACTCCTCGGTCATCCTCCCGCGCCAGACCTGGGTCGCCTCCGGCCACGTCAACGCCTTCACCGACCCGCTGGTCGAGTGCACCTCGTGCCACAAGCGCTACCGGGCCGACCAGCTGGCCGAGGAGTTCGCCGAGCGCAAGGGCCGCGACCCGGAGCAGGCCGACCCGAACGACCTGTCCGAGGTGCCCTGCCCGAACTGCGGCACCCGCGGCCAGTTCACCGCGCCGCGCGAGTTCAACATGATGCTGAAGACATTCCTCGGCCCGGTGGAGTCCGAGGAGGGCATGGCCTACCTGCGCCCGGAGACCGCGCAGGGCATCTTCGTCAACTTCCTGAACGTGCAGACGACCTCGCGCAAGAAGCCGCCGTTCGGCATCGGCCAGATCGGCAAGAGCTTCCGCAACGAGATCACCCCGGGCAACTTCATCTTCCGGACCCGCGAGTTCGAGCAGATGGAGATGGAGTACTTCGTCGAGCCGGGCAGCGACGAGGAGATCCACCAGTACTGGATCGACGAGCGCACCCGCTGGTACACCGACCTGGGCATCGATCGTGAGAACCTGCGGCAGTACGAGCACCCGAAGGAGAAGCTCTCCCACTACTCGAAGCG
Source organism: Pseudonocardia tropica (assembly GCF_040105315.1). NCBI lineage: Bacteria > Bacillati > Actinomycetota > Actinomycetes > Pseudonocardiales > Pseudonocardiaceae > Pseudonocardia > Pseudonocardia tropica. The sequence continues at coordinate 85,746 of NZ_JBEDNP010000003.1, read as the reverse complement.
CACCGTCGACATCGAGTACCGGTTCAACTTCACCGGCCAGGAGTGGGGCGAGCTCGAGGGCATCGCGAACCGCACCGACTTCGACCTCACGACGCACTCGAACCACTCGGGCGTCGACCTGTCGTTCTACGACCAGGCCTCCGACACCCGCTACAAGCCGTACGTGATCGAGCCCGCCGCCGGTGTCGGCCGGTCGATGATGGCCTTCCTCATCGAGGCCTACACCGAGGACGAGGCGCCGAACGCGAAGGGCGGCGTCGACAAGCGCGTCGTGCTGAAGCTCGACCGCAGGCTCGCCCCGGTCAAGGCCGCGGTGCTGCCGCTGTCGCGCAACGCCGACCTGTCGCCGAAGGCGAAGGACCTGGCCGCGCAGCTCCGGAAGAACTGGAACGTCGACTTCGACGACGCCGGCGCCATCGGCCGCCGGTACCGCCGCCAGGACGAGATCGGCACCCCGTTCTGCATCACGGTCGACTTCGACACCCTGACCGACCAGGCGGTGACGATCCGCGAGCGCGACTCGATGGCGCAGGAGCGGGTCGCCCTCGACCAGGTCGAGACCTACCTGGCGACGCGCCTGCTCGGCTGCTGAGCGGGCTCCGGACCACGAACGCCCCCTCCCGGGATCCGGGCGGGGGCGTTCGTCGTGACTGGGTCAGCGCCGGCAGGCCGGCAGCTGTATGCCCGGCTCGGACCCGGTGCGGCGCACCTCCTGCAGCTGCTCGGCGGTCAGCGCGGCGTAGGGCGACCCTGGCCGGTAGGCCACGAGCGGTCCGCCGATGCGGTCCTCGAGCGGCGTGAGCCCGGCCGGCGCCGTCTCGTCGAGATCGGCGGGACGCCGCGTCGGAGCGGTCATCGCAACCTCCGTGGGTGATCGGGAGGCGACCCGGAGCAGGCCGCCCCGGACCGGGCGCAGTTCGGGTCCCCGGTCCGGGGTCGCTCCTACACCGGCTCCGGAAGGAGCCGCTCCACCAGGTCGGAGAGGGTGACGACGCCGACCGGGCGGTCGTCGGACTCCACCAGCGCCAGGTGCGCACGCTGCTCGCGCATCGTGTTCACCGCAGTGTGGTACCGCGTGTCCGCCGACAGGGTGAGCACCGGGCGCATCAGGTCCCGGGCGCGGGTCCCCGGCTCCCGGGTCAGGGTGTCGCGGACGTGCACGTACCCGACCGGGGTGTCGCCGTCGCGGACGACCAGCCGCAGGTGCCCGGTCCGCCGACAGGTCGCCTGGATGGCGGCGACGTCGTCGTCCGCGGCGACCCCGGAGGGCTCGCGCGCGAGCTCGCCCAGCGGGGTCCGCTCCAGCTCCAGCGCCGTGACCAGCTGGTCGCGGCGCCCCTGGTCCAGGGTTCCGGTCCTCGCCGAGTGGTCGACCAGCTGACGCAGGTCCTCGGCGTTGCGGCCCGAGGCCATCTCGTCGACGGGCTCGACGCCGCACCAGCGCAGGCAGCGGTTCGCCATGCCGTTGAGCAGGAGCAGCAGCGGCCGCGCGACGACCATGAACCCGCGCATCGGGATCGCCAGCATGATCGCCGAGCGCTCCGGGTGCGAGATCGCCCAGGACTTCGGCGCCATCTCGCCGACGACCAGGTGCAGGAACGTCACGACGATCAGCGAGATGACGAACGACGCCACCCCCGCGGCCCCGCCGGGGAGGCCCCAGCCCTCCAGGACCGGACGCAGCGCGTGGTCCACGGCCGGCTTGGTGATCGCACCGAGCCCCAGCACGCACAGCGTGATGCCCAGCTGGGACCCCGCCAGGAGCAGCGAGATGTCCTTGGCGCTGCGCAGCGCCGCCCGCGCCGACGCCGAGGTCAGCGCGGCCTCCTCCAGGCGGTAGTTCCGGGCGGCGACGAGCGCGAACTCGACGGCCACGAAGAACGCGCTCGCCGCGACGAGCAGGATCGACACCACGATCTCGAAGGCACTCATGCCCGCACCTCCCGCTCGTCGCTGTCGTGCTCGGAACCGGCGGTCACCGGCCCGGTCCACTCCAGGCGGACCGCCGACGGGACGCGCCGGTCGACCTCCTGCACCACCAGGCGCAGTGCGCGGTCCTCGTCGTCGGGGCTCTCGGCCGCGATCGTCACGACGACCGCGTCCCCGGTGTCGGGCAGCCGCTGCAGCTCGGCCATCACCAGACCGCCGACGGTCTGGTAGTCGCCCTCGGGCAACTCGGCGTCGATCAGCCTGCCGACCTCGTCGACGTGCCGGTCACCCGGCACGACCCAGCCGTCGTCGGACCGCAGTGCCTGGTCCGTCCCGGCCTGGTCGTGCTCGTCGGTGATCTCACCGACGAGCTCCTCGGCGACGTCCTCGACGGTGATGACGCCGGCCAGGCCGCCGTACTCGTCGAGCACGCACGCCAGCTCCTCGTCGTCGGCGCGCAGCTGGGCCAGCACCTGGGGCAGCGGCAGCGACGAGGGCACCAGCACCGGGGCGCGCATCAGGTCCGACACCAGCACCTCGTCGAACGGCCGGTCGTCGCGGTCGGCGAGGGCCAGCACGTCCTTCAGGCAGACCACGCCCACCAGCTCCAGTGCGTTCTCCGGGTCCGCCGCCTCGGCGGGCGGCCCGAGCACCGGGTACCGGGAGTGCTGGACGGCCATCTGCCCGACCAGGCTCTCGACGGTCGCGTCGGCGCGGACCCAGGACACCCGCGGCCGCGGGATCATCGCGGCCCGCGCGGTGCGGTCGCCGAAGTCGACGGCGCGGTCCAGCAGCACCGCGAACTCCGGGTTGAGGTCGCCCGAGTCCTTCGAGTCGTCGATGATCGCCTCGAGGTCGCGCGGGGTCGCCGAGTGCTCGACGTCGTGCACCGGCTCGATCCGCAGCGCACGCAGCAGCAGGTTGGAGGCCGCGTCGAAGATCCGGATGAGCCACCCGAACAGCGCCAGGTAGGTCGTGGTGGACAGCGCCAGCCACCGCGCGACCGGCTCCGGCCGGGCGATGGCGAGGTTCTTCGGGAACAGCTCGCCGAACACCATCTGGACGACGGTGGCGAACAGCAGCGCGATCACGGTGCCGATCGCGACACCGACGCCGAGCGGGACGTCGACCAGGCCCAGCAGCTCACCGATGCCGTTGCCGATCAGCGGCTCGGCGACGTAACCGACCAGCAGACCGGTGACGGTGATGCCGAGCTGGGCGCCCGACAGCATGAACGAGGTGCGACGGGTGATGTCGAGGGCACGGGACGCTCCGGTGTCGCCGTCGGCCGCACGGGCCTTGAGGCGGGAGCGGTCGACGGCCATGTAGCCGAACTCCTGGGCCACGAAGTAGCCGGTCAGGGCGGTGATCACGAGGACCACGAGGATGCCCAGGAGGATGCCGAGGATCGTGCCGATCACCGGGAGGTCACCGCCCGGGTCTCGGGCCCGGCCGGGATGTGCACGGCGTGGGCGGGGACGAGGACGATGCGGGGTCGCCGGCCGTCACGGGGACGGTCGGCGCGCGGACTGCAGGTGGGGTCCATGACTCCTGACTCGCGGTCTGATGGGTGTTCGACGCGTTCAACGCGTGCCGGAATCGTACGGTTCCGGCAGGCAGCCGTCGCGGTGGTCACCCGGTGATGGCCCGAACGGCGGTACCGGTGTGTGGCGCAACGACGCGGCCGGTCGTCCCCGTCCGTGATCACGTCTCGCCGGACACAGGCCGGTCCGCCCCGCTCCGGGTCGGTGGTCCGGGGCTCCGCGGCCGGCCGGACGGTGCTGTCGGCGGTGCCGATCGGCCACGCCCCGCGCCGGGGACGACCTCCGGGGCCTCCCGGTGGGCGCTGACCTCCCCTCCGGCACCCTGGTGACGGGCACGAACGCGCCCGCCGCGCGGTCGGCGTTCGTCCGACGTCGCCGATGAGATCGGGTCGCCGCGACGGTCGGTACGAGCATGACCCTGGAGACGATCCTCGTGAGCGGCGACGGCGAGCGGCTCGCCCGCTTCTACCGCGACCTGCTCGGCGCCACCGAGACCGCGCGCTTCCCCGCCGACGGTGCCCCGTTCTACCTCGGGCTGGAGCTGGGGGGCGCCCGGCTCGGCGTCGTCTGCGAGGCGTCGGCCCCGGACGGGCCGCAGCGGTTCCTGCTCTCCGCGGAGGTCGGCGCGGCCACCGACGTCGACGCGCTCCTGCCGCGGGTCGCCGAGCTCGGTGGCACGGTGTCCGGCGACCCGACCGACATGCCGTGGGGGCAGCGGGTCGCCCACGTGCGGGACCCGGACGGCAACACCCTGAACCTGTGCGGCGCGCTGTAGCCCGTTCTCAGCTCACCGTCAGGCCCCGTCGCTACCCTGGCGACCGTGAGCACCTCGGCGACCTCCTCCGCGGCACGGCCACCGGCCGACCCCCGTCGTGACCTGGGCGCGGCCCTGCGCCGCTGGGCGGTGACCGGCGGGCCGGGGATCGGCGTCGTCCGGGTGCTCGACCGGCACGGTTTCGGCTCCGTCGAGTCCGGCCAGCTGGTCGCGGGCACCACCGACGGCGAGGTCGGCGGCCTGCTCTACCTCGGCGCCCTCGACGAGTCCGCGCACCCGCTCGCCGCGGAGGCGGCGTCCGGCACGGCCACGGTGCGCGAGGCGCACGTCGGGGAGTCCTCCGCGGTCGCGGCCGGGCTCGCCTGCGCCGGCGGGGCGACGCTGCTCGCCCACCCGCTGCCCGCCGGTCCCGCCGCCGCGCTGGGGGAGGCACTGGAGGCCGGGCGGCCCGCCGCGCTGCTGTCGGTCGTGGACACCGGCGCGGCCCTCGTCCTCACCGGGCCCGGCCTGGAGGAGTCCACCGGTGACCTCGGCGGGGTCACCTCCGCGGCGGCCGAGCAGGCCCGCGCGTTGCTGCGCCGGGGGGCCACGGCCACCGAGCGGCTCGACGTCGACGGCACCGCGGTCCTGGTCGACCTGCTGGTGCCGGTCCCGTCGGTGCTGGTCGTCGGCGAGGGTGCGCTGGGGGCCGCCCTGCACGCCCAGGCGGGCCTGCTCGGCTGGAGCGCCCGCACCGTCACCACCGTCGACGACGCGCGCGCCGCCGTCGCCGCCTTCACCGAGGCCGACGTGCTGGTGCTGCTCGACCACGACCCGGCCTTCGACGCGGCCCTGCTCGACGGCCTCGCCCACGGCCGGGGGTTCCTCGGGGCGCTCGGGTCGCGGCGCACCCAGGCCGCGCGCCACGAGCGGCTGCTCGCCGCCGGGGTCACCGAGGACGCCCTGGCCACGGTCCACGGGCCGGTCGGTCTCGACCTCGGGGCCCGCACCCCGGCCGAGACCGCGGTGTCGATCGTCGCCCAGGTCGTCGCGCTGCGCGCCGGGCGCTCGGCCTCGGCGCTCGCCTCCTCCGCCGGTCGGATCGGCGGATGACCGGCACCTCGTCGCGGCGCGGGCTCGGTGCACCGCCGGAGCCCGGCCCGGACCGGCGCACCGTGCGCAGCCCGGTGCGGACCGGCATGACCTGGGGCGCGCGGCTGCTCGTCGGCGGTCTGGTCATGCTCGTCGCGGTGGTCGGGGTGACCGCGCTGCGGGTGTGGCAGGTCGCGCGGGTCGACGACCAGCGCCCCAGTGACGCGGTCGTCGTGCTCGGCGCCGCCCAGTACAACGGCGAGCCCAGCGCGGTGCTGGCCAACCGTCTCAAGCACGCCGAGCAGCTGTGGCGCGACGGCGTGGCCCCGCGGATCGTCACCGTCGGCGGCGGCCGCACCGGGGACCGCTACACCGAGGCCGAGGCCAGCCGGGACTGGCTGATCGAGCAGGGCGTGCCGTCCTCGGCGGTCGAGGCCGTGCCCGAGGGCGCGGACACGCTCGGCAGCCTGCAGGCGGTCGCGGCGACCGCGCGGCAGCAGGGCTGGTCCTCGGCGCTGCTGGTGTCCGACCCGTGGCACAGCCTGCGGGCCCGCACCATGGCGCGCGACGCCGGGCTGAGGGCCTACACCTCCCCGACCCGCAGCGGCCCGATCGTGCAGACCCGCGAGACGCAGCTGCGCTACATCTACCGTGAGACCGGCGCGCTGTTGTTCTACGAGCTGACCCACGCCTCGGTCGACACCGCGAGCAGCGGGCTGGGATGACCCTCCAGCACGCCCCGGCCGATCCGGGACACACCGCCGCCGACGCCGAGCGCCGCCACCCCGAGGACCCGAAGGGGTCCGGGCTGGGGGAGCGCGGCCGCGTCGAGCGGCGCAGCCCCTACTCCCGGGACCGGGCCCGGGTGCTGCACTGCGCGGCGCTGCGCCGGCTCGCGGGCAAGACGCAGGTGGTCGGGCCGGGGGAGGGCGCCGAGGTCAGCGGCATCCCGCGGACCCGGCTGACGCACTCGCTGGAGGTCGCCCAGATCGGCCGCGGTGTCGCCGAGGAGCTGGGACTCGACCCGGACGTCGTCGACGCCGCCGGGCTCGCCCACGACATCGGCCACCCGCCGTTCGGGCACAACGGCGAGCGGGCGCTCGACGTCGCGGGCGCGGAGTGCGGCGGGTTCGAGGGCAACGCCCAGACCCTGCGCATCCTGACCCGCCTGGAGCCCAAGGCCCGCTCCGGCGACGGTCTCGTCCCCGGCGGGCTCAACCTCACCCGGGCGACGCTGGACGCCGCCACCAAGTACCCGTGGGCGCGGCGCGGCGCGGAGCGCAAGTTCGGCGCCTACACCGACGACCTGCCCGCCCTGGAGTGGCTGCGCGCCGGGGCCCGGCCGGGGGTGCGGAGCATGGAGGCCCAGGTGATGGACTGGGCCGACGACGTCGCCTACTCGGTGCACGACGTCGAGGACGCGGTGCACGCCGGCCGCATGGACCTGGCGGTGCTGTCCTCGCCCGCTGAGCGTGCGGCGCTCGCGGTGGAGGCGTCGCTGCGCTTCGGCGAGGACGAGGGCGCCTGCGCCGAGGCCGCCGCCCGGCTCGACGCGCTGCCGGTGGTCCGCGCGGTCCGCGGCTTCGACGCCGCCACCGCCGCGGGCGACGACCTGGTCGCGATGAAGCGGATGACCTCCGAGCTGGTGGGCCGGTTCGCGCTGGCCGCCACCGACGCGACCCTGGACACCTACGGCGACGCACCGCTGGCCCGGCACCGCGCCGACCTGGTGGTCCCGGTCGTCGCGGCGGCGGAGGTCGTGGTGCTCAAGGCGCTGGCCACCCGCTACGTGATGAGCGACCCGCGGCGGCTGGAGATGCAGTCCCGCCAGCGCGACCTGCTGCACGACCTCGTCGCCGCGCTGTGCGCCCGGGGGCCCGACGCCCTGGACCCGGCCCGCGCGGAGGACTGGACGGCCGCCCCCGACGACCGGGCGCGGCTGCGCGTGGTGATCGACCAGGTGGCGACGCTGACCGACCCGCAGGCGCACGCCTGGCACCGCACGCTCTGCCGGCCCTGAGACCGGACCCTGCCGGCCCCGGGACGCCGACGGCCCCGCCGTCCGGTGGGACGGCGGGGCCGGGTCGGGGTCGGAGTCGGAGTCGGAGTCGTCAGCGCAGGGTGATCGCGGGCTTCCCCGCGTCGGCCTCGCCGGCCACGGCGCGGGTCGGGCAGGTCCCGAGGACCCGGTCGATCGCGTCGCGCTCGGCGCCGGTCACCCACAGCTTGTACTTCTTCTTCACCGCGATCTGCCGCGCGACGTAGGCGCAGCGGTACCGGTTGTCCGGTGGCAGCCAGGTCGCGGCGTCGCCGTCGCCCTTGCGGGCGTTGGTCGGGCCGTCGACGGCGATCAGGTTCAGCGGGTCGTTCCCGATCCGCTCCCGGGTGGCCGCGTCGAGCTGCTGGGCGCCCTTCTGCCACGCGTCGGACAGCGCGACGACGTGGTCGATCTGCACCTTCTCGCTGGTGCCCTGGCCACGGGTGAAGGAGATGGTGGTGCCGGTGTAGGAGTCGCGCAGCGACCCGGTGAGCACGACGCAGTCGTGGGTGCCCGCCTTGAACGTCTCGCGGTCCATGTCCCGGGCGAGGACCTGGTTGCGCTGGTCGCAGCCGTCGCGGTCGATGTCGGCCCAGCGGCGTCCGAACTGCTCGCGGGTGTAGCCGGTCTTCGGTGCCCGGCCCTTCACCGCCAGCGTCCTCAGCGTCGTCGACGCGCTGCCCGCGGCCGCACCCTCGACGGTCCCGGGCGGCACGGGCGCCACGACGCCGACGTCGACGACGCCGGTGTCGAGTGCCGCGTCCAGCACGTCCACGAACGACCCGGGGGATCCGCACCCGGCCATCACCAGCATCGTCACCAGCAGCCCGGCGACCCGCACACCTCGAACACGCACAGCGGAGATGTTCGCGAACGCGAACGCCGGAGCCGTGCGGACACGCCGCGTGTTCGTCACTCGGTGTGAAGACTCTTGCCAGGAGGCTCCGAGTGCGTTCACAGGTTCGGGGCGCACGATGGCGACATGGTCACGCTCACGTCGGTCCTGGTCACCACGGCCGGGTCACTCGGGGTCACGGTCGCGTTGGTGCTGCTCGCCCTGGTCGCGGCGGCGCCGTGGCTCGCCCGGCGCGATCCGGACGGTCCCTCCCGGCGGGGGTGAGGCTCCCGCCACCCCGGCTTGCCCGGTCGTTAGCACTGCGATGAAGTGGCGGCGTGACCTCCTCGCGTTGGCTCGTCCCGGTGCTGGCCGTGCTCTTCGTCCCGCTGTGGGCGTCCGGCTTCATCGCGGGCAAGATCGCGACCGGGTCCACCGACGTCCCGGCGGTCCTGTTCTGGCGGTTCGTGATCGCGCTGGTCGTGATGCTCACCGCCGTCGCGGTGCTGCGGCCGGGCCTGCCGCGCGGCCGGGCCTGGCTGCATCTGGCGGTCACGGCGCTGCTGCTGCAGGTCGGGCAGTTCACGTTCGTCTACAGCGGGCTCGCCTCGGGCGTCCCCGCCGGGCTGTCGAGCCTCATCCTCGGGATGGCGCCGCTGCTGGTCGGGCTGCTGACCCCGTTGCTGCTGGCCACCCGCCTGGGCGTCGGACCGGTACTGGGCCTGCTGATCGGGGCCACCGGCGTCCACGTCGTGCTGGCCGACGACCTGGGCGCCGGTCTCGGCGGCAACCTCGTCTTCCCGGTGCTGGGCATGCTGTCGCTGGCGGCCGGCACGCTCTACCAGAAGCGGTTCAACGACAGCACGCCCGTGGTGACCAGCGTCGTGGTCCAGATGGCGACCTCGCTGGTCGCGACCCTGGCCGCCTGGCCGTTCCTCGGTGCGGACTGGCTCCCCCGCGCGCCGTCGGGCTGGGCGGCCGTGGCCTTCCTGGGGGTCGTGAACTCGGCGGGCGCCTTCGTGCTGATGTTCGTGCTGCTGCGGCTGCGGTCCACGGTGTTCGTGTCGTCGCTGCTCAACCTGGTCCCGGCGACGACGGCGCTGGTCGCCGTGCCCGTGCTCGGGGAGCCGCTCACCGTGCAGGCGGTACTGGGCCTGGGCATCGCCCTGGTCGGCATGTTCGTCGGGCTGGGCCGGGTGCCGGGTCTGCGCGGCCGCCGGGCGGTGGCCGACGCGGCCGCCGCCCCGTCCGAGCAGCCGGACGGGCACGTCGTCGCACCGGCAGCGGGCGGACCGGGGTGCCGGGCCGGGGGCGCCTAGACTGGCCGGCGTGGCAGGACGGATCCGGGACGCCGACATCACCGAGGTCCGCAACCGCACGCGGGTCGAGGAGATCGTCGAGGAGTACGTGGCCCTCCGCCGCGCCGGGGCGGGCTCGCTGAAGGGCCTGTGCCCGTTCCACGACGAGAAGTCCCCGTCGTTCACCGTCCGCCCCTCGCACGGCACGTTCCACTGCTTCGGCTGCGGCGAGCACGGCAGCGTCATCGACTTCGTCATGAAGATGGAGGTCATCGGGTTCCCCGAGGCCGTCGAGCGGCTCGCCGAGCGGTGCGGGGTCCGGCTGACCTACGAGGGCGGCGGGTCGTCGGTGCAGCGCGACCGCGGCACCCGCAGCCGTCTTCTGGAGATCAACAAGAAGGCGCAGGCGTTCTACGCCGAGCAGCTCGCCACCCCCGCGGGCCGCGCGGGCGTGCAGTTCCTGGCCGACCGCGGCTTCGACGCCGCCGCCGCCGAGAAGTTCGGCTGCGGCTACGCCCCGGCCGGCTGGGACACCGTCACCAAGCACCTGCTGTCCCAGGGGTTCGCGCTCGAGGAGCTGATCAAGGCCGGCATCTCCAAGGAGGGCAGGCGCGGCGCGATCGACCGGTTCCACCGGCGCCTGCTGTGGCCGATCCGCGACCTGGGCGGCGACGTCGTCGGCTTCGGTGCGCGCCGGCTGTTCGACGACGACGGCATCGAGGCCAAGTACCTCAACACCTCCGAGACGCCGGTCTACCGCAAGACCCACGTGCTGTTCGGCCTGGACCAGGCCAAGCGGGAGATCGCGAAGACCCGGCAGGTGGTCGTCGTCGAGGGCTACACCGACGTGATGGCGATGCACCTGGCCGGGGTGACCACGGCGGTCGCGTCCTGTGGCACGGCGTTCGGCACCGAGCACGTCTCGGTCATCCGCCGGCTGATCGGCGACGACTCCTTCGACCGCGGCGAGGTCGTCTACACCTTCGACGGCGACGCGGCCGGTCAGAGCGCCGCGATGAAGGCGTTCGAGGGCGACCAGAACTTCGCCGCGCAGACCTTCGTCGCCGTCGCCCCGGACGGCCAGGACCCCTGCGACCTGCGCAACAACCACGGCGACGCCGCCGTGAAGGACCTCGTCGCCCGGCGCGAGCCGCTGTTCGAGTTCGCCATCCGCACCGAGCTGCGCAGCCACGACCTCGCCAGCGCCGAGGGCCGGGTCGCCGCACTGCAGCGGACCGTCCCGCTGGTCGCGCAGATCAAGCGGGAGGACCTGCGCGACGAGTACGCGCGGCGCCTGGCCGGCTGGGTCGGCTGGGACGACATCGCCGTCGTCGTGCGACGGGTGCGGGAGAGCGCCGGGGTGTCGCCCGAGGGGGGCCGCTCCCGGCGGCGCGCCCCGCTGCCCGCCCCGAAGCGCGACGACACCCAGCTGCACCTGCAGCGTGAGGCGCTCAAGGCGGCGCTGCAGATCCCCGGTGTCGTCGGACCCGGGTTCGACGAGCTGCCCGAGGCCGGGTTCACCCATCCGCAGCTGGCCGCGGTGCACCGGGCGATCATGGCCGCGGGCGGGGTGTGCGCCGGGCTGGACGGGTCGGACTGGCTCGACGCCGTCGTCGCCGAGGGTGCGGGCGACGACGTGAAGCGCCTGGTCAGCGAGCTGGCCGTGGAGAACCTGGAGCTCCCCAAGCGCAACACCGACGAGGTCCGCTACGTCAACGGCGTCCTCGCCGGGGTCCGGCTCGGCCTGGTCGAGCGGGAGATCGCCGACCTCAAGTCGCAGCTGCAGCGCACCAACGCCGAGACCGACCACGACGAGTACATGGACCTGTTCGGCGTGCTCGTCCCGCTGGAGCAGTACAAGATCCAGCTGCGCGAGCAGGCGTCCGGGGTCGCGTCGTGACGGGTTTCTGGGCGCGGCTGCTCGGCCGCGAGCCGGTGCCGGACGCGGTCGCCGACGCGCTCGCCGACTCCGAGGCCGTCGTCGCCACGGCGCAGGCCCCGGGCGGGATGCTCGTGGTCACCTCGTGGGGGATCTGGCCGCCCGGTGGGGAACGGCTGGGCTGGCACGAGATCGCGAAGGCCACCTGGGACAAGGTCAGCCTGGTCGTGACGCCGACCTCGGCCGAGCAGATCGCCCCCGGCACCGAGCTGCTCGCCGACGGGCGCCCGCTGCGGTTCCGGCTCACCGACCCGGGGACGGTGCCGAAGGCGGTGCAGGAGCGGGTCACCCAGTCCATCCGCACCCGCAACCGGCGCGAGCTGCCCGGGGGAGGGGTCTGGGTGCTGCAGCGCCGGGTCCCCGGCCGCGACGGGCTGGTCCTGCAGGTGCGCCCCGATCCGGGCACCGACCCCGTCGCCGCGCGTCGCCTCGCCGAGGGCATCGCCGCCCGTCTCCCGGAGGGCCCGTGAGCACCAGCTGGGACCCTGCCCTCTACCGCGCCTTCGACGACCACCGCTCCCGCCCGTTCCTCGACCTGCTGGCCCGGGTGGGGGAGACCGACCCGGCGCTGACCCGGGTCGTCGACGCCGGCTGCGGTCCCGGCCACCTGACCGGGCTGCTGGCCCGCCGCTGGCCGACGGCGACGGTCGAGGCGTTCGACTCCTCCCCGGACATGGTCGCCGCGGCCCGCGCAGCCGGCGTCGACGCCGCGCAGGTCGACGTGCGCGACTGGACCCCGCCCCGCGACACCGGGGTGCTCCTGACCAATGCGGTGCTGCAGTGGGTCCCCGAGCACCCCGAGGTGCTGCGCCGCTGGATGGCCTCGCTGGCGCCCGGCGCGTGGATCGCGGTGCAGGTCCCCGGCAACTTCGACGCGCCCTCACACGTGCAGACCCGCGAGGCCGCCACGCTCCCGCAGTGGCGCGACCGGATCGTGCTGCGCGGCAACGAGACCGTGCTCGACCCGCTCGGCTACGCCGACATCCTGGCCGCCGCGGGCGCCGACGTCGACGCCTGGGAGACGACCTACCTGCAGCGGCTCGACGGCGACGACCCGGTCCTGCGCTGGATCTCCGGCACCGCCCTGCGCCCGGTCCGGGACGCCCTCGACGACGACGCCTACGACGCGTTCGTCCGCGAGCTCGCACCCCGGCTGCGGGCCGCGTACCCGCCGAGCGCCGACGGCGGCACCTGGTTCCCGTTCCGCCGCGTCTTCGCGGTCGCCCGCAAACGCTGACCCGCCCGTCCCGTGACCCGGGGACGGGTCACGGGACGGGGCGAGTCCTCAGCGGCCGGTGTTCTGGCCGCCGCGCACCTTGTCGAGCGCACCCTCGACACCCGCCCGTGCGACGCCCGCGGCGCCCTGCACCGCGGGGTGGTCCGCCGCCCGGTGGTAGGCGCGGACGAGCTGTTCGTAGCGCTCGTGACCGGCTCTGGTGCCGAGGACGTACCCGACCGCGACACCCACGAGGAATTTGACCATTCCCCTCACCTCCGACCGCGACCGTACCCGGACCGCGCCCGCAGTCCGACCGCCACCCGGATGGGGCTCCGACCTGCGGGAACAGCGGCCGAACGGGGGGTTGCGAGAGTGCTGTGCGGGGTGTTGTAGAGTTCTTCCCATCGCCGGGAAAAACATCCGGGACGGCATGAACGGTCCTCCGTAGCTCAATGGCAGAGCACCCGACTGTTAATCGGGCGGTTATTGGTTCGAGTCCAATCGGAGGAGCTCCTTCCGAGGTCGGTCGCGTGACCCGGAAAGTGTCTCGAGTTCGACCCCCAGGAAACTCCCGCCCACGGGTTCCGGGGGGTCGACGTCGTTCCGGGGGCCTCCACGATCTGCCGGCGCCGGTCCCGCAGCGGATGGCCTGATCCTTCGGTCGACCGTACCGGCCCGTCCGGGCGCCACCCGGGGGTCTGCGGCCGGGCGGCCGCCCGGTCCACCGGCGACTCGTCCGACCGGCGCGGGCGCCTCCGACAGTAGATGCTTCCTTGACAGTTACTGTTGTCGGCGAAACACTCGCGCTGTGACCGACAGAACGTCCGTGATCGAGGATCCCGCCGCCGCGGCCATCGCCCTCGATCCCGTGCGTGCGCGTCTGCTGGGGCTGCTCCGGGAGCCGGGTTCTGCCTCATCGGTGGCCTCGGCGATGGCGATGAGCAGGCAGAAGGTGAACTACCACCTCCGCGCGCTCGAGGCTCACGGCCTGGTCGAGATGGTCGAGGAGCGCCGCAAGGGGAACATGACCGAGCGTGTCGTGCGCGCAACGGCGGACGCGTTCGTCATCTCCCCCCGGGCGTGGGCGCTCGTCGCACCGGACCCGGATCGATCGCCGGACATGCTGTCGGTCCAGTGGCTCCTCGCCCTGGCCGCCCGTCTGCTCCGCGAGGTCGGCAGGCTCGTCACCGGGGCGCGGGGACGACGGGTCGCGACGTTCGCGATCGACGGTGAGATCACTTTCGCCACCGCGGCGGACCGCGCGGCTTTCGCTCGGGAGCTCGGCGAGTCGGTGCGCGCGCTCGCCGCGAAGTACCACTCGGACCAGGGCAGACCCCACCGCCTGGTGGTCGCACTCCACCCGAGCCTTCCACCGGAGGACGAGACATGACGTTCGAGATCCGCCGCGAGATCGCCCTGCCCGCCGGCCCGGACGAGGTGTGGCGGGCGATCGCCACCCGTGAGGGACAGGCGGGCTGGTTCATGACCTTCGAGGACGCTCCCGATGACTCACCGGGAGACGTCGTGGAGGACCCCCCGCGCCGCCTCGAGCAGCGCTTCGGTACCCAGGCCATCGAGTACCTCGTGGAAGCGACGAGCGGTGGCAGCACGGTCCTGCGGTTCGTGCACAGCGGCATTCGCGAGGAGGACTGGGGCGACGAGTGGGAGACCATGACGGGCCTCGGTTGGGACCTCTACCTGTTCACCCTGGCCGAGTACCTCCGCCACTTCCCCGGGCGTCCCGCGGTGTACGCCGAGATCGACGCCCCGCCCGGCCGGAGCGTCTGGCCGAACGTGCTGGCAGCACTGGACGATCCGCGCGAAGGCGACCTGGTCGCCACCCCCGTGGGGCGCGGCGTCGTCGACATCAGGACCGGTACCCACCTCGGGGTGCGTACCGACTCCGCGTTGGTGCGCTTCCACGAGCGATCCCTGATCGGGATGGGCCTCGCGGTCGGACACCACGAGGTCGGGTCCGTGGACCGGCAGGACCTCGTCGCCACCTGGAGCAGCTGGCTCGAGGCGGTGGCACGGTCATGAGGTACACCGTCTCGATCGAGATCGACCTCCCGCGGGAGGAGGTGGTCCGGCTGCTCGCCGACCCCGTGCACCTGCCGCGCTGGCTGCGGGGTCTGGTCCACCACGAGCCGCTGAACGGAGAGCACGGACAGGTCGGGACCGAGTCGCGCGTCGTGCTGCGGACGGGCGGTCAGGAGATGGAGGCCATCGAGACGATCACGCGCCGGGAACCGGTGGACCTGCACGGGATCCCGGGTGCCACCGTCGTCCACTTCGACCGTGAGATCGTCGCCGAGGGCATGTGGAGCGCGGCCCGCGAGCGGTTCACCGAGGCCGGTCCGGGGACGACGCTCTGGACGAGCGAGAACGAGTACCGGTTCAGCAGCCTGCCGATGCGGCTCGCGGCGCCCCTCGTGCGCGGCGCCTTCCAGAAGCAGTCACGGCTGCACATGCGGGACTTCGCGGCGTTCGCCGAGCGGGGGGTCGACGTCCGCGACGCGGAGGGCTGACCGCGCCGCGCGCGACGGTGCACGAGCCCGCCTCCGCGGTGTAACGCGACACCGCGGCGATCCGACATCGGGACCGCAACCACCCACACCGGACGTGGAGAAACCGCGATGTCGAACCTCGTGCTCAAGCTCGCCCAGGCGATCGGGATCGTCGTGCTCGCCGTCCTCGTCGTCGGCACGGTGATCGGCATCCTGCAGTGGGTCGTCGTCGTCGCCGGTCTGGTCGCGCTGCCGGTGGCGGGCATCTGGCTGTACTCGCGCCTGTCCGGCCGCTCGACGGCGAGTCCCGCGCGACGGTCGGCCCCGCGGCCCACCCGCGCCGACCGTGCGGTGACGGCCCGCCGGGCCGAGCTGGAGGGTCGGGCGGTCTACGACGCGGTGGGCCGCTGCGGGTGGTGCGGCTCGGGGACGCGGCACCAGGACCGGTACGGGTTCCCCACCACGCCGCTCGCGTTCCACCGCGGCGAGATCGACGCGCTGCTGTAGCGGTCTCACCCCACGTCGCGCGCCCGGATCCCTGCCTCGTGCGGATCCACCTGCTGATCCTCGGGTGACAGCGCGAGGGTGAGGATCCGCGTCGGGTGGATCCGGATGATCGGGCCCGACCCCGCCGACCGCCCCGCGGAGTCCGTCGGCTCGGTCAGCGCCTCGCCCCGTCCCCGGATCTCGACGAACCGCACCCGCCACGGGTCGGTCGACAGCACGTCGTCGACGACGAAGGCGACCTGCCCGTTCGCGGCGACGTTGCGGAACTTGCGGCTGCGGTCCATGCGGAAGCCGCCGATGTCGATGGTCCCCAGCCTCGTGTTGACGCCGAAGCCCACCGGGCTGGCCTGCAGCGTCCCGTCCGGCCGGGCGGTGGCCAGCCGCCCGATCCGGCGGCTGCGCAGGTAGGCGATCTCCTCGTCGGTGAACATGCCGCTGAACCTAGGACCTGAACGAAACTTCAGGTCAAGTAGTGGCCCGCGCGACCGCGGCCCGCGCCTCGGTCTCCGGCACCCCGAGGGTCAGCAGGTGTCCGAGGGCGACGTCGGCCTCGTCGCCGTCCCACCGCCCGTCCTGCGCGGCGTGCTGGTAGGCCATCGACCCGGCATGCAGCACCTCGGCCAGCACCGGGGCCGCGACGTGCCGGGAGAACACACCGGCCCGCTGCCCGTTCTCCAGCAGCCGGATCATGATCGTGTGGAACGGCGCCATCGCGGCGCGGATCTCGTCGTCGGCGGTCCGGCGGGCCAGCGCGATGACCGGGCCGTAGCGCCGCGACGTGCTCCAGGTGCGCAGGAGGGTGGCCGCGAGCTCGCCGGCCGGGTCGGGTGCGTCGGGGTCGACCTCGCCGACCTGTTCGACGAAGTCCGCCGACGCCGCCCGGACGAGCGCGACCACCAGGTCGTGACGGCTGGTGAAGTGGCCGTAGACGGTGCGCCGCACGACGCCGGCGCGGGCCGCGACCTCGTCGAGCGAGGCGTCCGGGTCCTCCCGCAGCACGGCCTGCGCGGCGTCCAGGATGGACCGCCGGTTCCGCTCCCTGGCCGACGGCCGCCGCTCCGTCCCTTTCCTCACGAGTGCATTTTTGCACGAGGAGTGCAATCCTGGCGAGAGCCGAGGTCACCCAGGACGAGGAGCGGACGATGACGATCGACCACGACACCCGGCCGGTACGGCTGGACCAGGACTTCTTCGACGACCCCGACGCGCTCTACCGCGAGCTGCGCGAGGCGCGTCCGGTCACCCGCGCGACCGGCCCGAACGGGCTGACGTTCTGGATGATCACCCGCTACGCCGACGCCCGCGCCGCGCTCAACGACCCGCGGCTGCAGAAGGACTCCCGGCGGCTGCCCGAGGTGCTGCAGCGGCACGGCGCGACCTCGATCCGCCAGTTCGCCGACTCGCTCGTCGGGCACATGCTCAATGCCGACCCGCCGGACCACACCCGGCTGCGCAAGCTGGTCGGACGGGCGTTCACCGTCCGCGCGATCGCCCGGCTGCGGCCGCGGATCGAGCAGATCGCCGGCGAGCTCGCCGACGCCGCCGCGCAGGCGGGCCCCGAGCTGGACCTGCTGGACCACTTCGCGTTCCCGCTGCCGATGACGGTCATCTCCGAGATCCTCGGCGTCCCGGGGGAGCGGCGCGAGGACTTCCGGCACTGGTCGAACCTGCTGCTCTCCAGCGGACCCGACGACGAGCGCGCCGCGGCGGCCGCGTCGATGGCGCAGTTCCTGTCCGAGCTCGTCGCCGACAAGTCCGCCCACCCCGGCGACGACATGCTGTCCGAGATCGTCCGCGCCTCGGAGGACGGCGACTCGCTCAGCCCCACCGAGGTCACGGCGATGGCGTTCCTGCTGCTGGTCGCCGGGCACGAGACCACGGTCAACCTCATCGGCAACGGCATGCTGGCGCTGCTGCGCGACCCCGGCCAGCACGCCCGGCTGCGGGCCGACACCGACCGGGTGCCACAGGCGGTCGAGGAGTTCCTGCGCTACGACGGACCGGTCAACCTCGCCACGATCCGCTTCACCGACGAGCCCGTCGAGTACTCCGGCGTGACGATCCCGGCCGGCGAGGTCGTGCTCGTCTCGCTGATCGGGGCCAACCGCGACCCCGGGCGCTACCCGGACCCGCAGCGGTTCGACCCCGACCGCGACACCTCCGGACACCTCGCGTTCGGCTACGGCATCCACCACTGCCTCGGCGCGCCGCTGGCCCGTCTGGAGGCCGACGTCGCGTTCCGGACGCTGCTCACCCGGTTCCCGGACATGGCGCTCGCCGGCGCCCCCGGGCAGCACCGGGAGAGCACGCTCATCCACGCGCTCACCGCACTCCCGGTGCGCCTGCACCCCTGACCGGTCCGCCGTCGGCCTCCGGGGAGACGTGCGGCTCGGGGATGTCGGCCCGCCCGGCCCGCTTGTGCGCGGTCGACACCCCCAACCGCCGGTCCCGGGCGGCCAGCAGGTCCTCGTCGAGCTGGCCGTCGCCGGTCATCGCCATCATCAGCGCCGGGACGCCGTAGGGGAAGTCGTCGCGGTCGTACTGCCAGGTGTGGAACGTCTTGCCGTAGGTGGTGACCAGGTCGCGGAAGTACGCCTTCTCCGCGAGGTCGGGCACCCCCGGGGCGACGAGCACGCCCGAGCGCACCTCGTGGTGGTGGCTGTGCCACAGCGGCTTCTCCTCCGCCGGCAGCGCCGCGAACCGCTCCGCGCTCACGATGTACTCGATCCCGATCAGCCGGGCGTCCGCGGCGTTGCGGTCGAAGATCACGCACTGGTGCAGGTCGTGGCGCAGGTGCACACAGAAGTGCGAGGCCTCCACCTGGCGGCCGCGGTCGTCGGCGTAGCAGTGGAAGCCGTTGAGGTAGGTGCTCATCGCCGCCGGCGGGTACTTCGGCTGCAGCAGCGCGGACGCGGCGTCGAGCACCCGGTGCGAGAGCGGGTGCCCGGCGCCGGTCCGCACGACGGTCACCGCCCGGCGCACGAGCCGGACGCCGGTGGCGGCGAGCGCCCCGGCGGCGGCGCCGGTGAGCAGGGTGCGGGCACGGCCGGGGTGGGAGGTCATCCGCCGCGGCTACCCGGGGATCGCCCGGTCACGCCCACCGCCCGCCCCGTGCTGCACGGTCCAGTCCGCCGAGTACCCGCGCGAGCTGCTCGACGAGCAGGTCGGTGGTGGCGACCTGCTCGGCCGAGGGCTGCGCCACGTGGAGGCCCGCGGCGAGTACACCGACGTCGTCGCCCGGCTGGACGCGGCCGACCCGTACCGACCCGGCACCGCACCGGCCCGGGGTCCGGCGACGCGGTCCGTAGGCTGACCGCGCGACGACGGGGGAGGGCGCCATGACGGCACCGGGCCGGGCTCGGCAGGAACGGATCTACCGCGAGGGCGTCTCCGGCGCCCGTCCCCGCGTCCCGACCGGTCCCGACGAGCTGGAGCGCCGCGCGCGGCGGGCCATGAGCCGGCGCGCCGACGCCTACGTCACCGGCGGCGCGGGCGCCGAGACCACGATGCGCGCCAACCGGGCGGCGTTCGCCCGCCGGGAGATCGTGCCGCGGGTGCTGCGCGACGTCGGCGAGCGCGACCTGACCGTCGAGCTGTTCGGCCGCACGCTGCCCGCCCCGCTGCTGCTCGCCCCCGTCGGCGCGCTGGACCTGGTCCGGCGCGGCGCCGACCTCGCCGTCGCCCGCGGAGCCGCGGCCGCCGGGGTCCCGATGGTGATCTCCAACCAGGCCGGGACGCCGATGGAGGACATCGCCGCGGTCGGCGGCCCCACCTGGTTCCAGCTGTACTGGTCGACCTCCGACGAGCTCGTCGACAGCTTCCTGCGCCGCGCCGAGGCCGCCGGCTGCGACGCCGTCGTCGTCACCCTCGACACGACGATGCTCGGCTGGCGCCCCCGCGACCTCGACCTGGGTCACCTGCCCTTCGCCCGCGGCATCGGGATCGCCCAGTACACCTCCGACCCGGTGTTCCGCGGCCTGGTGGAACAGACCCTCGCCGCGCCGTCGGCCGGGGCGCCGCCGACGGTCACCCCGCAGGCCGTGCGCACCCTGATCGAGATCACCCGCAACGCACCCGGACGGTTCCGGGACAACCTGCTCTCGCCCGTCCCGCGGGCGGCGGCGGAGACCTTCCTGCGGGTCTACTCGCGACCGCGGCTGTCCTGGGAGGACCTGGCGACCCTGCGCTCGCGGACCCGGCTGCCGATCCTGCTCAAGGGGGTCCTGCACCCCGACGACGCCCGCCGCGCCGCCGATGCCGGTGTCGACGGTGTCGTCGTGTCCAACCACGGCGGCCGCCAGATCGACCACGCGGTCGCCTCGCTGGACGCGCTGCCCGGTGTCGTCGACGCCGTCGGCGACGCGCTGCCGGTGCTGCTCGACTCCGGGGTGCGCACCGGGGCGGACGTCGCGACCGCCGTCCGGCTCGGCGCCCGCGCCGTGCTGCTGGGACGCCCGTTCGTGCACGGGCTCGCCCTGGACGGGGCCCGCGGCGTCGCGCAGGTGCTGCAGAACGTCGTCGCCGAGCTCGACCTGGTCTGCGGGCTGGCGGGGGCCACCACCCCGGCCGGGATCGAGCTGCGCGGGCGTCCCTGACAGCGCACCCGGCGGTGCGGTCCGGCGCGCCCGGCCAGGTCCCGCCGTGGGTCCCGACGGACACCGACGACGTCGTACTGCTCTCCGGGGCCGCCGAGATCGCGCACGGCACCGCACCGGCCGGCCCGCCGAAGGGTGACGCCGGGTCGGCGGCCCGGCCGCGGCGTTCTTCACCGCGATCCCCGGCTGAGCGCCCGGGGGACTCCGGAAAAGCGGGCGAACGGGACGCCCGACGCGACGCGCCGGTACCCGATCGCACGTCGCCTGTAGCACGGCGGGGTCCGGTACGGCTAATGTCCACCCCGTAGGAACCGGCAAGACGCGAGGAGACATCCGGATGCCACAGGGAACCGTCAAGTGGTTCAACGCGGAGAAGGGGTACGGGTTCATCACGCCGGACGGAGGCGGGCAGGACCTGTTCGTCCACTTCAGCGCGATCCAGTCCTCCGGATACCGCAGCCTCGACGAGGGGCAGACCGTGACCTTCGAGGTCACCCAGGGTCAGAAGGGTCCGCAGGCGGACCAGGTCGTTCCCACCTGACCGCCTGATCCGACGCCGATGCCCGGGGTGCCCACGCGAGGCACCCCGGGCGTCGTCGTGTCGGGGGTCAGGACGCCAGGCGGGTCTCCAGCCCGGCGACGACCAGCTCGACGCGGCTCAGGGTCCAGCTGCGCGGCGGGTCGTCGATCCGGTCGCGGAAGACCGCGCGGACCTGGGCGTCGAACGGCTCGGCCGACTCCAGCACCTGGTCGCGCCGGCGCGCGTCCCCGATCCCGAGGGAGTTGGCCGTCAGCCACGGCTGCATTCCCATGTGGATGGCGGTCGAGGCGCCCAGCACCGCGTCCTCGGCGGTGAAGCCCGCCTCCAGCAGCCGGTCGGTCAGCCGCCGGAACGCCGACAGCACCGCCTCGGGGGACTCAGGCAGCCGCACCATCGCGGGGGCGAGGCCCGGGTGCTCGGCCATCACGTCGAACGTCGCCGCCGCGAACGCCAGCATCTGCTCCTGCCACCGGCCCTCGTCGGTCGCGGGGAACACGTCGTCGGTCACCACGTCGTCGACCAGCGCGGCGACGAGCGCCTCCAGGCTGGGGAAGTGGCGGTAGAACGTGGAGTACTTCACCCCGACGCGGGCGGTCACCGCGCCGACCGTAAGGTCGGAGAAGCCGAGCTCGCGCGCAGCGGCCAGCAGTGTCGCGCGGTCGGTCAGGGGCGGGCGGCCGGTGCGCCGTGCCGGTCTGCTCTCGGTCTCGGTCACGCCCGCATGCTACTGCCCGTGCCCACGTCCGGGACAGGCTAGTCGCGGTTCGTCTGACGACTACGTGTGACCTGCCCCATCCCTGGTTCGTTGAGCGGTCGTTCGTTCGGCCGGACGGACGTGCGGTGGTCTCGCAAAGCGGATCGCCCATGACGGAGTGTCACGACGGAACGGGCGCTCCGGCGACGATCCGGCCCAGGGTGCTCAGGCTCGGCGAGCCGGGGTCCCAGTAGCCGCCGTGCGCGGCGGCGAACGCGGACTCGTCGTTCGGGGTGGCCGGGTCGTCCGGGCGCGGGAGCGCCGACCCGGGGGCCGAGCCGAACACCCGTGCCCCGAACGCCGGTGCCGCCGGGTCCGGGCCGTGCAGGAGCCCGGTCGGGGCGAGACCGCGCGAGGTCGCGAAGACCTCGACCCCGGGCACCCGGCCGATCGGGTCGTGCCGCGCGGTCGTCGCCCAGACGTGCCCGGGTGCGGTGCCGAGCTCGGAGGCGTGCCCCGCGCCGGTCCCGGGGCTGCCGACGAACACGACGTCGTCGGCGGCGAGGCCGCCGCCCCGGGCGGCGTTCCCGAGCACCGTCGAGCCGTAGGAGTGCCCGACGACGGTCAGGTGGACCGGTCCGGCGTGCCCGGCCCGCAGGCCGTCCTGGAAGGACCGCAGGTCCCCGGCGGCGGCGCGGGCGGCAGCGGGGTCCGCCGCCGCGAGCAGGTCCGGGGGAGCGTCGTAGCCGGTCCACAGGACCGCGGCGACGGCACCGTCCGGCGCGGCCGCCCGGGCGGCCGCGCGGGTCGCCTCGACCCGGGCCAGGTCGCCGGGCACCGTGCCCCAGCCCGCGGTCGTCCCAGGGACGTGGGTGAGCACGTGCGCGGCGCGTTCCGGGTCGCCGACGGCGAGCACGAGCCGCCCGCCGGTGTCCCCGCGCTCCAGGCGGAGCAGGTACGCGTCGCCGCCGTCCAGGCGTCGACGGGTGGTCTCCAGCCCGGCCGAGGCCCGCCGGGCGCGGTCCGCGCCCGCGGTGTCCCCGGCCCGGTCCAGCAGCGCCGCCCGGGCCCGCAGCCGGGACAGCTCGGCGTCGAGCAGGACCCGGTTCGCCCGGTCCCGGTCGGTGACCGGCACGCCGTCCAGCCCGCCGACCAGCCCGGGGCGGGTGTGCAGCAGCTGCTCCCGGTCGGCCCCGGACAGCCCGGTCCACCAGGACCGCACGGCGCCGGCGCCCGCACCGACGGGCGGCGCCGCGGCGGGCGCGACCGGGCGGGACACCGCCGCGGGGGCGGGGTGGAGCGCGTCGAGCGCGGCGGCCGTGGCCCGGTCGGACCGGGCGGCGGCACCGACGGCGTCGGCCACCGCGGTGGTCAGGCGGACCAGGTCCGCGCCGAAGCGCGC
This sequence comes from Pseudonocardia tropica, assembly GCF_040105315.1. Classification (NCBI taxonomy): domain Bacteria; kingdom Bacillati; phylum Actinomycetota; class Actinomycetes; order Pseudonocardiales; family Pseudonocardiaceae; genus Pseudonocardia; species Pseudonocardia tropica. Next base: position 62,852 of record NZ_JBEDNP010000003.1, on the reverse strand, counting down.
GACCATCGCGGGCAGCCGCCACACGCCGAGCGGGTGCGCGCCGACGCCGGCGGACAGCGTGCCGCGCTCGAGGTCGACGACGAACTGCGGGTGCACCGCCAGCGCGGCGACGACGAGCCGGCGCTGGGCGTCGAGCACCTCACCGGCGTGGGTGCCCAGGACCTGCGCGGCCCGGGACGCGGTGCCCGCGTCGGCACGCAGCCCGCGCACCCGCTCGGCGCGGGCGAGCGCGGCCGCGTCGGCGTCGGCCCCGGTCCACGACCCCGGTGCGGAGCGTTCCAGCTCGGCCGCGTGGTCGGACAGGGCCCGGGACAGCCCGTCCCAGGTGCCGGCGCGGCGCAGCCACGCGCCGGGATCGGCGGCCACGAGGTCGCCCAGCGCGGGCCCGGCGCTCACGAGGCGCGCCCGGCGAACGCGACCGCGGCGTCGTCGTCGGCGGCGCGCCAGGCCGCGGCGGCCGCGCGCAGGGCCGACGCCGTCGACGCGGTGTGCCCCGCGTGCTCCCGGACGGCCCGCACCATCCCCTCCTCCCAGACCGCTGCGGCCGTCCCGGCGGCGAAGCCCGGCACCGGCACGGCGGGGCCGACGAGCACCGCGTCGCCGGTCAGGCCCTCGGCGACGCGGTCGAGCGCCGCGGCGGCGGCCGCCAGCCCGTCCGGGTCGGAGCGCGCCACCCCGCCCGGCGACGGGTGCGGTCCGGGACGTGGCCGACCGCTCGTCCACGGCGTCCCCGGTCGGTCTCGGTCGTGCACCGCGGCACCTCCGTCGTCGGTGGCGGGCCCGCCCGGCCCGCCCGCGTCGGGAGGAGTGTGCGTGCCGCGCGGTCCCGGCACGGGCGTTCCGGGGAATCCGGCGCGGGTGCTCTCGATCTTGACCGGTCGTCGTGAGACCATCTGCGCCGGTCGGGAGCAGCGGGCCGGGGCCCGCGCGGCGCCCGGCCGGGGAGAGGAGCGTCGTGGTCGGCGTCCAGCGGGTGATGACGGTGTCCACCCCTGCCGAGACGGTGCTCGGCTACCTGGCCGACCACGGGCACAGCGAGATCTGGGACCCGACCGTGCGCTCCAGCACCCGCTCCGACGGGGGCGGCCCGGTCGCGGTCGGCGCCGCCTGGCACACGGTGTCGGTGTGGGGCGGGCGGGAGAGCGAGCTCGACCACACGCTGCAGGAACTCACGGCCTGCCGGGTCGTGTTCGTCGGGGAGAACCCGACCGTCACCGCGACCGAGGAGATCGTCGTCGAGCCCGCCGAGGGTGGGGGGAGCGTCGTGAGCTTCCACGCCCGGGTGCGGCTCAAGGGGCTGCTGAAGCTGGCGGCGCCGTTCCTGCGGCGCGAGTTCGAGCGGCACGGCGACGAGCTGGAGCGCACCCTCCCGCCGGTGCTGGAACGCCTGCAGGGGCCCGCGCCGGCCCCGCCGCCGTAGGCCCGCGGCTCAGCGGTCGCGCCAGAACCCCATGCGACGGCTGATCTCCCGCCCCGCGGCGACGACCTCCGGGGTGATCCGCTCGATCCGGTCGGCCGGGAGCCGGTAGGCGGGCCCGGACACGGACAGGGCGGCCACCACCGCGCCGCCGTGGTCCAGCACCGGTGCGGCGACGGCGTTGAGGCCGGTCTCCAGCTCCTCGATCGACCACGCGTACCCGTGCCGGCGGACCCGGCGCAGCTCCGCGACGAGCGTCTCGCGGCCCTGCTCCGGCACCGTGTCCGGCATCGTCCCCGGATCGTCGAGGACGACCGAGGCGAGCAGCACCTTGCCGCTGGAGGTGTTGTGCATCGGGGTGATCCGGCCGAGCCAGTTGAACGTGGTGACCATCGACGGGCCACGCGCCTGGTCGACGTTCACCGCCCACCCGCGGTCGGGGATGGCGATGTTGACGGTCTCGCCGAGCCGCTCCGCGAGCGCCTCGCAGACCGGGTGGCCCTGGGTGGTGACCTCCAGGCGCTCGGCGACCCGGCCGGCGAGCGGGATCAGCCCGAACCCGAGGCGGTACTTGCCGCGGTCGGCGATCTGCTCGACGAGCCCGCGCTCCTCCAGCGCGCCGAGCAGCCGGAAGGCGGTCGACTTGTGGACCTCGAGCGAGGCCGCGAGTTCGCTGACCCCCGCCTCGCTCCGGTCGGCCAGCAACGTCAGCAGGGTGATGGCCCGGTCGACCGACTGCACCCCGGGCTCCCGTCCGCGCACCGTGTTGCTCATCGCGCAACCCTATCCCGGCATTCGGCACGTCGCCACGCGGGGCGACCGGAAAGCGTGACCGTCTCCCCACGCAAGGACGCCGGGTCCGCGTTTGCACACCGACCCGCCCCCGGTGAAAGCTCGCGCCGTGCCGAGCCTCTACATCGACGGAAGCTGGACCACCGGGTCCGCCGGGACCGCCCCGGTGGTCAACCCCTACGACGCCTCGACGGTCACCGAGGTCGACCAGGCCGGGCCCGACGACGTCGACCGTGCCGTCGCCGCCGCCCGCCGGGCCTTCGACGCCGGGCCGTGGCGACGGACCAGGACCGGTGAGCGCGCCACCCTGCTCGGGCGGATCGCCGACCTGCTGGTCCGCGACCGGGAGAAGATCGCCCGCCTGGAGACCCTCGACACCGGCAAGACGATCGCGGAGGGCCGCCAGGACGTCGACGACGTCACCGCCGTCTTCCGCTACTACGCCGGGCTCGCCGACAAGGACGCCGGTCGGATCGTCGACACCGGCAATCCGGCCGTCCTCTCGCGGATCGTGCACGAGCCGGTCGGTGTCTGCGCCCTGATCACCCCGTGGAACTACCCGCTGCTGCAGCTGTCCTGGAAGGTCGCCCCGGCGATCGCCGCCGGCAACACGATGGTGGTCAAGCCCAGCGAGGTCACCCCGCTCACCTCGATCGCGCTCGTCGAGCTGTGCGAGGAGGTCGGGATCCCGGCCGGGGTGGTCAACATCGTCCTCGGCGACGGCCCGTCGGTCGGCGGCCCGCTCTCCGAGCACGCGGACGTCGACATGGTCAGCTTCACCGGCGGCCTGGCGACCGGCCAGAAGATCATCCGCGCCTCGGCCGAGACGGTGAAGCGCACCGCCGTCGAGCTGGGCGGGAAGAACCCGAACATCGTCTTCGCCGACACCGACTTCGAGCTCGCCGTCGACTACGTGATGCTCGCGGTGTTCCTGCACTCCGGGCAGGTCTGCTCCGCGGGCGCCCGGCTGATCATCGAGGACTCGGTCGCCGACGCCGTCGTCGACGAGGTGGTGCGCCGCGCGCAGCTGATCCGGCTCGGCAACGGCCTCACCGACGGCGTCGAGGTCGGGCCGCTGGTCTCCGCCGCGCACCTGGCCACGATCGAGGACTTCGTCGCGGCCGCCCGCGCCGAGGGCGCCACGATCCGCTGCGGCGGCGCCCGGCCGGACGACCCCGAGCTGGGGAAGGGCTACTTCTACCTGCCGACGGTCATCACCGACCTCGCCCCGGACTCGCGGCTGATCCGCGAGGAGACCTTCGGCCCGCTGCTGACCGTCGAGCGGTTCACCACCGAGGAGGAGGCCGTGCGGCTCGGTAACGACACCGCCTACGGCCTGGCCGGAGCGGTGTTCACCGCCGACATGGGCCGCGCCCACCGGGTCGCCTCCGCGCTGCGCCACGGCACCGTCTGGATCAACGACTTCCACCCGTACTTCCCGGGCGCGGAGTGGGGCGGCATGGGCCGGTCCGGCAACGGCCGCGAGCTGGGCCCGACCGGGCTGGCGGAGTACCAGGAGATCAAGCACGTCTGGACCAACACCGCCCCGGTGCCGCAGGAGTGGTTCTCGGGCCGCTGAGGCCGCCATGACGACGCGACGCAACGGCACAGGAGGTCGACGATGACGGTTCCCGGACCGGCCCGGCGGGACCGCTCCCCGGATGCCGACGGCGACGGGGGAGGGCTCGCCGAGTTCGGCTACAGCCAGACCCTCGACCGCAGCATCGGCAAGTTCGCCAGCTTCGCGGCCGGGATCAGCTACATCTCGATCCTGACCGGCACGTTCCAGCTGTTCTACTTCGGCTTCGGCACCGGCGGCGCGGCGTACTGGTGGTCCTGGCCGATGGTGTTCGCCGGCCAGTTCATGGTGGCGCTGTCGTTCGCCGAGCTGGCCGGGCGCTACCCGGTCGCCGGGTCGGTCTACAACTGGTCCAAGCAGCTGGCCGGGCCGACCGTGTCCTGGCTGGCCGGCTGGATGATGTTCACCGCCTCGGTGGTGTCGCTGTCGGCGGTCGCGCTGGCCGCGCAGCTGACGTTCCCGCAGATCTGGTCGGGCTTCCAGCTCGTCGGCGACGCCTCCGACGCGGGCGACGCCGCGGTCAACGGCGTGCTGCTCGGCGCGATCCTCATCGTGCTCACCACGGTGATCAACGCGGTCGGGGTGAAGCTGATGGCGCGGATCAACTCGACCGGGGTGTTCATCGAGCTGATCGCCGCCGTCGTCATCGTCGTGGCGCTGCTGCTGAGCATCCGCAACCCGGTCTCGGTGCTGTTCGAGACCCCGGCCCCGGCGGCGGGCGGCGGCGGGTACTTCGGCACGTTCCTCGTCGCGGCGCTCGCCTCGGCCTACGTGATGTACGGCTTCGACACCGCCAGCTCGCTCGGCGAGGAGACGGTCGACCCGCGGCGCACCGCCCCGGCGGCGATCCTGCGCGCGGTCGTCGCGTCGTTCGTGCTCGGCGGGCTGATCCTGCTCGGCATCATCCTGGCCGCACCGGACCTGGCCGACCCGCGCCTGGGCAGCAAGGACGGCGGCGGGCAGCTCGTGCTGCTGGAGGTCGCCGGCGGCACGATCGGCCGGGTCTTCCTGATCACGATCAGCATCGCGGTGATCGTCTGCCTGCTCGCGGTGCACACCGCGGCGATCCGGCTGATGTTCGCGATGGCCCGCGACAACGCACTGCCCGCCGGCTCGGTGCTGGCGCGGATCGATCCGAAGCACAAGACGCCGGTGGTGCCGGCGATCGTCGTCGGGGTGGTCGCGATCCTGATCCTGGTCGCGAACGTCGGCGTGCCCGAGGTCTTCACCGCGGTCACCAGCGTCGCGATCATCATGATCTACATCGCGTACCTGCTGGTCACGGTGCCGATGCTGGTGCGGCGGCTGCGCGGGCAGTGGCCGGACGAGGGCCAGAAGGGGTACTTCTCGCTGGGGCGCCTCGGCCTGCCGGTGAACGTGCTGGCGGTGCTGTGGGGCGCGGCGATGGCGATCAACCTGGCCTGGCCGCGCGAGGAGGTCTACGGCGCCGGGTGGCTGCGGTTCGTCGCGTTCCTGTTCATCGGGGTCGTGGCGCTGGCCGGGCTGGCGTGGTTCCGGCTGCGCGGCCGGCACGGGCTGGGCTGCCTGCCCGAGCACCGGGCGAAGGAGATCGAGCAGGGCATGGGGGAGACGGCGTGACCGACCGGTTCGACTACATCGTGGTGGGGGGCGGCTCGGCGGGCTGCGCGCTCGCCGCGCGGCTCTCGGAGGACCCGTCGGCGCGGGTGCTGCTGCTGGAGGCCGGCCCCTCCGACGTCGGCGACCCGAACATCCTGCGGCTCACCGACTGGATGGCGCTGCTCGACTCCGGCTACGACTGGGACTACCCGGTCGAGCCGCAGGAGCGCGGCAACTCCCACATGCGCCACGCCCGGGCGAAGGTGCTCGGCGGCTGCGGCTCGCACAACTCCTGCATCGCCTTCTGGACCCCGCGGGAGGACCTCGACGAGTGGGCCGCGTCCGGCCTGACCGGATGGTCCGCCGACGAGTGCTGGCCGCTGATCCGGCGCCTGGAGACCAACGACGGCGACTGGGACGGCCACGGCCGCTCCGGCCCGGTCCACCTCATGCAGATCCCCGCGAAGGACCCCTGCGGCGACGCCGTGCTGGCCGCCGCCGCACAGGTCGGCATGCCGACGGTGCGGTTCAACGAGGGCCGCACCGTCACCGACGGCGCCGGGTACTTCCAGATCAACTCCTTCCCCGACGGCACCCGGGCCTCGGCGTCGGTGTCCTACCTGCACCCGATCCTGGGCTCGCGCCCGAACCTGGAGGTGCGCACCGACTGCTGGGCCTCGCAGGTGTTGTTCGACGGCACCCGCGCCACCGGCGTCGAGTACCAGCGGGGGATCGGCCCGGGCCGCGAGACCGCGCACGCCGGACGCGAGGTGATCCTCTCCGCGGGGGCGATCGACACCCCGAAGCTGCTGATGCTCTCGGGCATCGGCCCGGGGGAGCACCTGCGCGAGTTCGGCATCGAGGTCCGCTCGGACCTGCCCGGCGTCGGCTCGAACCTCGACGACCACGTCGAGGGCCTGGTCTTCTGGGACGCCGCGAAGCCGATGGTCACCGAGTCGACCCAGTGGTGGGAGATCGGGCTGTTCCACCGCACCGACCCCGCCCTGGACCGGCCGGACCTGATGATGCACTACGGCTCGGTGCCGTTCGACATGAACACGCTGCGCTGGGGCTACCCGACCACCGACAACGGGTTCTGCCTCACCCCGAACGTCACCCGTGGCCGGTCCCGGGGGACCGTGCGGCTGCGCACCCGCGACTTCCGGGACCGGGCCCGGGTCGACCCGCGCTACTTCACCGACCCCGAGGGCCACGACATGCGGGTGATGACCGCGGGCATCCGGCTCGCCCGCCGCATCGCCGAGCAGCCGGAGCTGAAGGAGTGGATCGCCGCCGAGCTGGCGCCGGGCCCGGACGCCGTCACCGACGACGAGCTCGCCGACTACGTCGGCAAGACCCACAACACCGTCTACCACCCGGCGTGCACGGCGCGGATGGGCACCGACGACGACCCGGGCGCCGTCCTGGACCCGCAGCTGCGGGTCCGCGGGGTGCGCGGCCTGCGGGTCGCCGACGCGTCGGCGATGCCGTTCCTGCCGGCGATCAACCCGAACATCACCACGATGATGATCGGGGAGAAGTGCTCGGACCTGGTGCGCGCCGCGCACGCCTGACCGGACGCCTCACCCCTGCGCGGCGACCTCGACGTCGGCCTGCAGCGGGGTGTCGGTGACCGAGAACCCCAGGTGCAGGGTCCAGGTGCCGGGCTCGGTGGCCCAGGTGGCCCCGGCCCGGTGCCGGAACGCGCGCCGGGACACCGGGACGGTGACCGTCGTCGTACCGGGGGCGGCGTCGACGACGGCCCACCCGGCCAGCCACCGGGCCGGGCGCTCGACGTCGCTCCCACGTCGCGAGAGGTAGGCCTGCACGACCTGGCGCCCGGTCCGGGTGCCGGTGTTGGTCAGGGTCACGGTGACCTCGACGCCGTCCGGCGACCACGGGCCGGTCGTCGCGTCGTCGAGGGTCCACGTCGTGTACCCGAGGCCGTGGCCGAACGGGTACGCCGGCGTCTCGCCGTGGCGCAGCCAGTTGCGGTGCCCGACGTGGACGCCCTCGTCGTAGCGCAGGACCCCGTCGGCCGGGACGCCGGAGAGCACCGAGCGCTCCTCGCCCGTCGCCGGCCAGGTGGTGGGCAGCCGCCCGCCCGGCTCCGCGGCGCCCAGCAGCACGTCGGCGACGGCCTCGCCGAACCGCTCCCCGCCGAACCAGCCGAGCAGGACCGCGGCGACCTCGTCGCGCCAGGGCAGCAGCACCGGCGAGCCGGAGTTCACGACGACCACCGTGCGCGGGTTCGCCGCGGCGACCGCCCGCACCAGCGCGTCCTGGTGCCCGGGCAGCGCCAGGGTGGACCGGTCGAAGCCCTCGCTCTCGATCCGGTCGTTCGTGCCCACCACGACGACGGCGACGTCGGACTCCCCGGCCAGCGCGGCCGCGGCGGTGATCTCGGCGTCCGGGTCGGCGACCGCGGTCTCGGTCCCGACGGTGACGGCGACCAGCGCCATCCCGGCCTCCTGCCCGGACGGGCGGAACCGCAGCACCAGGTCGACCGGCCCGTCGGTGGTGACCCCGGCGGTCACCGACGGTGCCTCGAAGATCGCCGCGCCGGGCCCCTCGTCGCCGGTCAGGACGCCCTCGGTGTCGAGCACGGTGGTGCCGCCCGCGTCGAGCGTCAGGTGCCCGACGGCGGCCGCGCCGATCCGGTGCTCCCCGGCCGGGGCGTCCCAGCGCAGGGAGATCTCGACGTGGTCGGCGCCCTCGGGGATCTCGGAACCCATCCAGATCAGCGAGGCGCCGAGGCGGTCCTCGGCGCGCAGCTCGGCGCCGTCGGCGTCGCGGAACACCGCGCGCAGCCCGGGGCCGCCGGTGACCGGGTTGGTGATGCGGCCGGGGTCGAACGGCTGGACACCCTCGGCGACCTGCGCGCCCAGCCGGTACCGGACGCGGTCCCCGCCGAGCACGGCACGCAGCCCCTCCAGCGGGGAGACGACGGCGGCCGGCCGCACGGTGGCGCTGCCACCGCCCTGGGTGCGGGCGAGCTCCGCGTTGTGGCCGAGCACCGCGACCGTGCCGAGGGTGGCGGCGTCCCACGGCAGCTCACCTGTGTTGCGGACCAGGACGCTGCCCGCGGCGGCGAGCTCCCGGGCGACGGTGGGCCCGTCCTCGGCCGCCGGGGCGGCGACGGGCGGGGCGCCCACGCCGTCCAGCGCGCCGACCCGGGCGGCCAGGCGCAGCAGCCGCCGCACCTTGTCGTCCACCGTGGCCTCGGCGACCCGGCCGTCGCGGACGGCGGCGACGAGCCGCCCGCCCCAGGCGCCCACCGGGCCGGGCATGACCAGGTGCTGCTCGGCGTTCGCCGAGGCCTCGGTGGTCCGGACCGCGCCCCAGTCGGACACGACCAGCCCGTCGAAGCCCCACTCGCCGGTCAGCGGCTCGGCGAGCAGCGGGTTCTCGCTCATGGTCGGCCCGTTGACGGCGTTGTAGGCGGACATGAGCGCCCAGGCCCCGGCCCGCGTGACGACCGGCTCGAACGCCGCGAGGTACAGCTCGTGCAGGGTGCGCTCGTCGACCCGGTTGTCGACGGTGAAGCGCTCGGTCTCGGCGTCGTTGGCGACGTAGTGCTTCGGGGTCGCGGCGACGCCGCGGGACTGCAGCCCCGCCACGTAGGCCGCGGCGAGCTCGCCGGTCAGCAGCGGGTCCTCCGACAGCGACTCGAAGTGCCGGCCGCCGAACGGGCTGCGGTGCAGGTTGATCGTCGGGCCGAGGACGACGTCGGCGCCCCGGCGGCGGGCCTCCGCGCCCAGGGCCGAGCCGTAGCGGCGGGCCGCGGCCGGGTCCCAGGTCGCGCCCAGCGCCGTCGACGACGGCAGCGACAGCGACGGGGTCCGCTCGTCGAAGCTCTCCCCGCGGACTCCCGACGGGCCGTCGGACAGCACCATCCGGCGCAGCCCGACCGACGGCTCGGCCGGGGTGGACCAGAAGTCGGCCCCGGTCAGGAGCCGGACCTTCCGCTCCAGGTCGAGCCGGACGATGAGCGTGGTGATCAGGTCCTCGTCGACGGGCGCCATGCGCCCGACCGTACCGACGCCGGGGAAGGTCAGCGGGCCGGACGACGCGCGTCCGCCAGCGCCCCGGGCAGCTCCCGCGCCGCCGCCAGCAGGCTCGGGCCGTACCAGGTCAGCAGCCGCCCGCTGACCAGCACCGACGGCGCGTCGAACGCCTCCGGGCCGTCCTCGGCGGTGAACCGGTACGGCTCGTCGGGCAGCACGACGAGGTCGTGGTCGGGCAGGTCGGCGGGGTCGAAGCGGGGGTAGCGCTCCGGGGAGCCGTCCAGGACGTTGACCACGCCGAGCCGGTCCAGCACGGCGCTGGTGAAGGTGTCCGAGCCGACGGCCATCCAGGGCCTGCGCCAGATCGGGACCACGGCCCGGCGACGGTCGCGGGCGGGCTCGACCGCGGCCCACAGCGCACGGGCCTCGCGCAGCCAGTCCGGCTCGTCCAGCCCGCACGCGGCGAGCATCCGGCCCAGCGAGGCGAGCCCGCCGTCGACGTCGCGGATGTCGGTCACGTACACCGGCAGGCCCGCGGCGCGCAGCGCGTCGAGGTCGGGCGGCCGGTTCTCCTCCTGGTTGGCGACGACCAGGTCCGGTGCCAGCGCGACGATCCGCTCGACGTCGGGGTTCTTCGTGCCCCGGACCCGTTCCGCGCCGAGGTCGCCGGGGTGGGTGCACCAGTCCGTCGCGCCGACCACGATGCCGGGCGCGGTCGCCTCCAGCGCCTCGGTCAGCGACGGCACGATCGACACGACCCGCCGCACGGTGCCCGGGACCGGGACCTCGCGGCCCTCGTCGTCGACCGGTGCCGCAGTCCGCGCAGTCATGGGGCCGACCGTAACCCGCGGGCCGGAGGACCGGCGGCCGAGCGTGCCCCGGCCGCCGCGCCGCAGACCCCGGCTCACCCGCGGTCGGCCAGCCACCGCGGCCCGTGCGCGACGACGAACGCCCGCAGGTCCCGCACCGGCGCCGTCGGCCGCGGGTCGGCCGCGTGGACCATCCCCAGCGTCCGCACGGTGTGCGGGCTGCGCACCGGCACCTGCACCACCCCCGGAACGTCCGGCCCGGCCGGGAGCAGCGCGACACCCAGCCCGGCCCCGACCAGGCCGCGCAGCGTCGCCGTCTCCCCGCCCTCGAACGCCCGGCGCGGGCGGAACCCGGCCTGCGCGCACCACGACCCCACCACCCCCTGCAGCCCGTAGCCGCGGGCGAACAGCAGGAACGGGTCGTCGGCGACCTCGGCGAGGTCCGCGGTTCCCGCGCCCGCCAGCCGGTGCCCGGACGGCACCGCGAGGCGCAGCTCCTCCTCGGCCAGCGGGGTCGCGACCAGACCCGGCTCGTCGGGCATGGGGGAGGTGAGGGCCAGGTCGACCCGGCCGTCGCGGACCCGTTCCAGCAGTGCCGCGTGCGGCACCTGCACCAGCTCGATCCGCACCCGCGGGTGGTGCTCCCGGAACTCCCGCAGGATGCCCGGCACCGCGGTGGTGCCCAACGTCGCGAGGAAGCCGAGCGCGACCCGGCCGGTGACCGGGTCGGCGTCGCCCGCCAGCTCGGCGACGCCCGCACCGAGCTCGGCCAGCGCGGCCTCGGCCCGTGGCAGCAGCGTCCGTCCGGCCGCGGTCAGCGCCAACCCGCGCCCGGCCCGCCGGAACAGCGCGACGCCCAGCTCGTCCTCCAGCCGGGCGATCGCCCGCGACAGCGTGGGCTGCGGGACCCCGATCCGCTCCGCGGCGCGGGTGAGGTGACCGTCGCGCGCGACCGCGACGAAGCGGTGCAGCGCCGGCGCCAACGACTCATGCATCAACGTATGGTAGATCGGCGAAGCATGCATTGGACGCATGCGAGACCGGCACCTACGGTCGTGTGCGATGACAACGACCGAGCGTCCCCCGGCTCCGACCGCCACCCGGCCCGCCCCGCCCCACGAGCGCGGCACCCCCGGCTACCGGCGGCTCGGCATCGCCCTGTGGCTCTCGGGTCTGGCGACGTTCGTGCTGGTCTACAGCGTGCAGGGACTGCTGCCGACGCTCTCGGCGGAGTTCGGGGTGTCCTCGTCCACGGCCGGCCTGGTGCTGTCGGCGACGACCGGCACCCTCGCCCTCGCCGTACTGCCGCTGGCCGCGCTCACCGAGTCCCGGGGCCGCGCGCGGGTCATGACCTGGGCGCTCGCGGCCTCGGCGGTGCTCGCGCTGCTCGCCCCGCTGGCGCCCACCTTCGAGACGCTCGTCGTCGTCCGCGGGCTGCAGGGCGTGGCCCTCGCGGCGCTGCCCGCCCTGTCGATGGCCCACCTCACCCACGAGGTCGCGCCGCGGCACCTCGGCGGCGCGGTCGGGCTGCTCATCGCCGGCAACACCCTCGGCGGGCTGTCCGGGCGGCTCGTCGCGTCCTGGGTCGCCGAGCTCGGCGGCCGGCGGGCCGGGCTCGCCGCCGTCGGCGCGGTCTCGGTGCTCGCGACCGTCGCGTTCCGGTTGCTCCTGCCGCCCGCCACGGCGCCCGCCCCGGCCCGCACCCGGCTGCGCGACCTCGGCGGACCGCTGCGCCGCCACCTCACCGACCCGGGCCTGCTCTGCCTGTTCGGGATGGCGTTCCTGCTGATGGGCGCGTTCGTGACCGTCTACAACTACCTCGGGTTCCGGCTGCTGGCCCCGCCGTTCTCCGTGCCCGGCACCCTGGTCGGACTGGTGTTCCTCGGCTACCTCGCCGGCAGCTGGGCCTCCACCGGCGCGGGCAGGCTGGGGGACCGGTTCGGGCGCCGCCCGGTGCTGTGGGTGGCGACGCTGGTCGCACTCGGCGGGATCTGGGTGACCCTGCCCGACCTGCTCCCCACCACCCTGGCCGGGCTGCTGCTGGTGACCGTCGGCTTCTTCGGCGCCCACTCGGTCGCCAGCTCCTGGGTGGGGCGGCGCTCGGCGATGCTGCCCGGCGCGGTGCCGGCCCAGGCGTCGTCGCTCTACCTGGTCGGCTACTACGCCGGGTCCAGCATCGGCGGCGCCGTGGGCGGGATCGCCTACGACCACGCGGGCTGGGCCGGGGTCACCGGCTACGTCAGCGCGCTGCTGCTCGGGGCACTGGCGCTCGCGCTGGTCCTGCGCCGCACCCCGGCCCCGTCCTGAGCCCGGCTCAGAACAGCAGGAGGGCCGCGACCGCGCCGAGCAGCAGCAGCGCGGCCAGCACCAGCAGCAGCGCACCGGCCCCGCGACGGCGGTCGGCGGCGGCACCGTCGTCGTTCTCGACCTCGGCCAGCGTGCTGTCCAGCGCGTGCGTCCCCGCCTCGTCCCCGGGTGCGGCCGGTGCCGCCGTGGCGGTGCCGTCACCGGCGGGCAGCTCCCGGGTGCCGACCGGCGGGGGAGCCGGGTCGCCGTGCACCGCGCGCAGCCGGGCGGCGAGTGCCGCGGCGTCGCGCGGGCGCCGGTCCGGGTCCTTGGCCAGGGTCTGCAGGAGCACCTCCTCCAGCGCGGGTGGGACGTCCGGGCGCAGCGACGAGGGCCGCGGCGGCGTCTCCCGCAGGTGCGCCACGACCACCGCGAGCGGGTCGGCGTCGGTGAACGGCGGCCGCCCGGTGAGCGCGGTGAACAGGCAGCAGGCCAGCGCGTACAGGTCCGCCCGGCCGTCGAGGTGCGCGGCGCCGCGGCCCTGCTCGGGGGCCAGGTAGAGCGGGGTGCCGATCACGTGCCCGGTCCGGGTGCGCCCGGCGCCGTCGCCGAGGCGCGCGATGCCGAAGTCGGTCACGACGACGCTCCCGTCCGGGCGCAGGATGATGTTGCCGGGGGTGACGTCGCGGTGCACCACCCCGGCCCGGTGCGCGGCGGCGAGCGCCTCGGCCACGGCCGCCCCGATCCGGGTCACCTCCTGCGGCTCCAGCGGGCCGGTCCGCCCGATGCGCCGGGCGAGGGTCTCGCCCTCGACGTAGGACATGACGACCCAGGCCGTGTGCCCGGTCGTGCCGGTGTCGTGCACGGTGACGACGCCGGGGTGGTCGATCGCGGCGGCGGCGCGGGCCTCGTCGCGCAGCCGGGCGACGTCGCCCGGGTCGCCCGCGCGCACCAGCAGCTTCACCGCGACCGGGCGGTCCAGCTCCCGGTCGTGGGCCAGGTGCACCGTCGACATCCCGCCCCGGCCGAGCACGTGGCGCAGCTCGTAGCGGCCGCCCACCACGTCACCCGCGCCCGGCAGGCCGGCCGGGATCTCGTCGGTGCGCTCCGGCCCGGCCGCGCCCGGCAGCTCGGCCGTCCCGCTCACGACGCCGGCAGTGTCCGCTGCGTGCTCTCCGGGTGCCCGGCGCCGATCAGCTCGTCGAACAGGTAGCCGTGGTCCAGCATCGCCTTCCGCAGCGACTCGGTGTCGGCGTCGTCCTCGGCGACGGCCACGGCGTGCGCCGCGCGGTAGTGCCCGACCAGGTCGGGGTGGTCGACCGAGATCATCTCCTCGCGCTCGGAGAAGTGCTCGACCGGGTAGCCGCGGGTGCGCATCACCTGCTGCAGCAGCAGGTCGGTGTCGCGCAGCCCGGCCCGCGGGGTGCGGACGAAGGCGTTCTGCGCCCCGGCGAAGTCCCCGGCGAACCGCTCGCGCTCGTCCGCGTCGAGGTCGCGCACGTCCAGCTCCCGGCGCCGGCTCAGCCGACGGCGCAGCTCGGTCTCGCCGCGGTCCTTCCCGCCGGACTGCTCGACGACGTGGTCGTACTCCCGCCCGAAGTGCCGGCGCAGGGCGGCGGTCCGCCGGCGGCCGCGCACCCGGGACCCGACCACGAGGGCCAGACCCAGCACGACCAGCACCACGACGGCGACGACGACCCACAGCATGACGTCCGGTGACATCGGTGTTCCCCCTCCGGGACGAGACCCGTCCGAGCAGCATCCCGCCCCGCCGGCGATCACGCGCGGTGAGCACGGGCAGGTCCCTCCGCATGGAGGAGTGAGGCTCCGGACCGCGGGGCGCGCTGCTCCGTCCGCGCACGCAGGCGGGCGACACGCCGGGAGCGGGTGCTCCGGGCGGGTGGAATCGTCTCCGGAACGGGAGGACGTCCGTCCGTTTCGTCACCCGTGCGGAGCACACCCCCGCCGTCCGGCACGCTCCGCCGTCTGCCACGGTGGAGAAGCCCCCAGCACCCCAGCAGCACCCCGGGAGGACCCGATGAAGAAGGCCGGTCGCACGCTCTCCAAGGCCGCCGAGTCGTTCGTCGAGGCCATCGGCATCCTCGGCGGGTGGAACCGCGGGCGTCGCCGGAGCCGGTCCCGCCGCTGACGCCGGCGGGCGCTGCCACCGCCCGACTGTTTAGCTTGTGGTAAGCACATCATGTCCGGTTCCTCCGGGAAGACAGGTGTGCCCACCACGTGACCGACGCCGCCCACGACACCCACCGCCCGACCGGGGACGGCCCCGCCGGGCCTCCCGGCGACGACCCGCTGCCCCGGCGCGTGCCGGTCTTCGCCGTCGTCGGCCTGGCGCTGCTGATGTTCTCCCTGGACGGGACGTCGGTCGCCACCGCGCTGACGACGATCAGCGGCGACCTCGGCGCCGACCTGGCCTGGACCGGCTGGGTCGTGACCGTCGCCGCGGTCGGGCAGATCCTGGCGCTGCCACTGGGCGGGTGGCTGTCCGACCGCTTCGGCGGCCGGCGGATGTTCCTGGCCGGGGTCACCGTGTTCACGGTGATGTCCGGGCTGAGCGCGCTCAGCCCCTCCATCGGCGTGCTCATCGCCTGCCGGCTGGTGCAGGGCCTCGCCGGCGGCGTGATGCTGCCGGCCGCCAACGGGATCGTCGCCCACCAGTTCGGCCGTGACCGGGACCGGGCGCTCGCCCTGTTCACCAGCGTCTTCCCGATCGGCGCGATCCTCGGGCCGCTGGTCGGCGGGCTCGTGCTCACCACCTGGACCTGGCACGGCATCTTCCTGGTGAACGTGCCGATCGGGATCCTGCTCGTCGCCGTCGGGCTCGCCCTGGTCGACGACCCGCCGCACCGGCGGACCGCGCGGATCGACGCCGTCGGGATCGCGCTGCTCGTCGCGACCCTGCTCGCCACGATGCTCACCATCACCCGGCTCGGCTCGCCGGGCTCGGGGCCCGGCTGGACCGTCCTGGCCGGTGTGGTCGCGCTGACGGCGGGTGCGGTGTTCGTCCGGCACGCCCGGCGTCGGCCCGACGCGGTCGTCCCGGTACACCTGCTCGCCGGGCGCGGCCTGGGGATCATGAACGTCACCAACGTCGTCTTCGGCGCCGTGGTGATCGGGTTCTCGGCGACCCTGCCGCTCTACGCCCAGGTCCGCTACGACCTGCCCGCGTTCGTCGCCGGGGCGCTGCTGACCGGCCGCGCGATCGGCACCATCGTCACCTCGGCGGCCGCGGTCGCGCTGCTGCGCCGGCTGGGCTTCCGGCCGCTGCTCCTCGGCGGGCTGGTCGCCGTCGTCGCCGGGCTGGTGGTCACCGCGGTCGCGCCCCCGTTCGGCGGACCCACGGTGTGGCTGCTCGCCGGCTCCACCCTGCTGGGGCTCGGCACGGGGCTCTCCGGACCGGCCGCCAACAACGCCGGCATGCACCTGGTGCCCGACGAGGTCGCCGCGGTGTCCGGGTTGCGCATCATGTTCCGGCAGATGGGCGGCATCGCCGCGGTGTCGGTGCTGACCGCCGCCGTCACCGCCGCCGACGACCCGGGCGTCGCCGCCGGGATCGCCTACGGGGTGCTGGCGGTGGCGCTCGCCGCGGTCGGTCTGGCGGCCGCACGGATCCCGAACCGGCGCGGCCGCTGGTGAGCGGGGCGGGACCGGACGGACCGGCCCCGCCCGCCGTCACATGTTGCGCCGGTACTGTCCGCCGACCTCGAAGAACGCCGTCGTCAGCTGACCCAGCGAGCACACCCGCGCGGCCGTCATCAGCTCGTCGAACACGTTGCCGTCGCCGGTCGCGACGTCCTGCAGCCGGCGCAGCGCCTGCTCGGCCTCCGTGCGGTGGCGGGACTGGAAGTCGGCGAGCCGGTCGAGCTGGGACTGCTTCTCGGCCTCGGTGGCGCGGGCCAGCTCGATCTCCTGGTGCGCCTCGTCCGGGTCGGCCGGCTTGAGGAAGGTGTTGACGCCCACGATCGGCAGCTCACCGGTGTGCTTGCGGTGCTCGTAGAGCATCGACTCGTCCTGGATCCGGCCGCGCTGGTAGCCGGTCTCCATCGCCCCGAGCACGCCGCCGCGGTCCGCGATCGACTCGAACTCGCGCAGCACCGCCTCCTCCACGAGGTCGGTGAGCTCGTCGACGACGAACGAGCCCTGCAGCGGGTTCTCGTTCAGCGACAGGCCCCACTCCTTGTTGATGATCATCTGGATGGCCATCGCGCGGCGCACCGACTCCTGCAACGGCGTGGTGACCGCCTCGTCGTAGGCGTTGGTGTGCAGGGAGTTCGCGTTGTCGTAGAGCGCGCAGAGCGCCTGCAGCGTGGTGCGGATGTCGTTGAAGTTCATCTCCTGCGCGTGCAGGGACCTTCCCGAGGTCTGGACGTGGTACTTCAGCTTCTGGGAGCGCTCGTTGGCCCCGTAGCGCTCCTTCATCGCGACCGCCCAGATGCGGCGGGCGACCCGGCCGATCACGGTGTACTCGGCGTCCATGCCGTTGGAGAAGAAGAACGACAGGTTCGGGGCGAAGTCGTCGACGTCCATCCCGCGCGCCAGGTAGCTCTCGACGAAGGTGAACCCGTTCGCGAGGGTGAAGGCGAGCTGGCTGACGGGGTTCGCCCCGGCCTCGGCGATGTGGTAGCCGGAGATCGAGACGGAGTAGAAGTTGCGCACCTGGTGCGCGATGAACCACTCCTGGATGTCGGCCATCATCCGCAGCGAGAACTCGGTGGAGAAGATGCAGGTGTTCTGGCCCTGGTCCTCCTTGAGGATGTCGGCCTGCACCGTGCCCCGGACGTTCGCCAGCGCGTAGGCGACCAGCTCCTCGCGCTCACCCTCGTCGGGCTCGCGGCCCTGCTCGTCGCGGAACCGGTCGACCTGCTGGTCGATCGCGGCGTTGAGGAAGTAGGCGAGGATCGTCGGCGCCGGGCCGTTGATCGTCATCGACACCGAGGTCGTCGGCGAGCACAGGTCGAAGCCGTCGTAGAGCGCCTTGAGGTCGTCCAGGGTCGCGATCGAGACGCCCGAGGTGCCGACCTTGCCGTAGATGTCGGGGCGGGTGTCCGGGTCGTGGCCGTAGAGGGTGACCGAGTCGAACGCCGTCGACAGGCGCTTGGCCTCCGAGCTCTCCGACAGGTACCTGAACCGCCGGTTGGTGCGGAACGGGTCGCCCTCGCCGGCGAACATGCGGGCCGGGTCCTCGCCCTCCCGCTTGAACGGGAACACCCCGGCGGTGAAGGGGTAGAAGCCGGGCAGGTTCTCCCGGCGCAGGAAGCGCAGCAGCGCGGCGTCGTCGTCGAACGTCGGCAGCGCGACCCGGCGCACCGGGTTCCCGGACAGCGTCTCGCGGGTCAGCTTCGTGCGGAACTCCTTGTCCCGCACGGTGTAGACGTACTCGTCGCCGGAGTAGTCCGCGACCCGCGACGGCCAGGACCCCAGCAGCTCGGCGGACTCGGCGGGGACCTCCTTCTCCGCGGTCCGCAGCGCCTCGTCGAGGTCGTCGCCGCCGACCAGCTCGGCGGCGGTGCGCAGGTGCTGCGCGGTACGGGCCGCCCGGGCGTGGGTCTCGGTGTCGGCGTGGTACTCCCGCACCGCGCCGGCGATGTCGGCGAGGTAGCGGACCCGCTCCGGCGGGATGACGGCCGCGTAGTCGCTGGAGGTCTTGGTGTCGACGCGGGGGAGACGCCCCTCGCCGACGGTCAGCCCGCCCTCGGCGAGCAGGTCGCGCAGGTGCTGGTAGAGCGCGGTGACGCCGTCGTCGTTGAAGGTGGCGGCCGAGGTGCCGTAGACCGGCATGTCCTCCCAGGTCGCGCCGAACTCCTCGCGGTTGCGGACGAGCTGGCGTCCGACGTCGCGGCGGGCGTCCTCGGCGCCGCGGCGCTCGAACTTGTTGATCGCGACGACGTCGGCGAAGTCCAGCATGTCGATCTTCTCGAGCTGGGACGCGGCGCCGAACTCCGGCGTCATCACGTACAGCGAGTGGTCGACGAACGGGACGATGCCCGCGTCGCCCTGGCCGATGCCGGGCGTCTCGACGACCACCAGGTCGAACCCGGCGGAGCGGAGCACCGCGATGGTGTCGCCGAGCCGCTCGGGCAGCGAGCCGCCG
Source organism: Pseudonocardia tropica (assembly GCF_040105315.1). Taxonomy (NCBI): domain Bacteria; kingdom Bacillati; phylum Actinomycetota; class Actinomycetes; order Pseudonocardiales; family Pseudonocardiaceae; genus Pseudonocardia; species Pseudonocardia tropica. The sequence continues at coordinate 44,275 of NZ_JBEDNP010000003.1, read as the reverse complement.
TCGTTGCCGCGGGTGGCGAGGCTGCGGAAGAACACCGGGCCGTGACTGCCTCCTGCGCCGGCGGGCCCGGAAGACAGCGCGTTCATCCGGATGCGGTCGCCGAGCAGCGCGCCGCCGCCCTTGCGCCGGGTCGGGTCGACCGCGAGCACCGCGATGCGGAGCTTGTCCTCCTGGTCGAGCCGGAGCCGGCGGACCAGCTCGTCGGTCAGCGAGGACTTGCCGGAGCCGCCGGTGCCGGTGATGCCGAGGACCGGCACGGGGCGCTCGGACGCGGCGACGCGCTCGCGGACCTCGTCGGGCAGGGTCCCGGTCTCGGCCTGGGTGAGCGCCCGGGCCAGGGTCGCGGTCTCGCCGGAGAACAGCCCGTCGTACGACGACGGCGGCTCGGCGGCCAGGTCCGTGTCGCACTCCCGGATCATGATGTTGATCATCCCGGGGAGGCCCAGGTGCTGGCCGTCCTCGGGGGAGAAGATGCGCGCGACGCCGCGGGAGTGCAGCAGCTCGATCTCCTCGGGGACGATCACGCCGCCGCCCCCGCCGTAGACCCTGATGTGGCCGGCGCCGCGCTCGCGCAGCAGATCGACCAGGTAGGAGAAGTACTCGACGTGCCCGCCCTGGTAGGACGAGATGGCGACGCCCTGCACGTCCTCCTGGATCGCGGCGGTCACGACCTCGTCGACCGAGCGGTTGTGGCCGAGGTGGATGACCTCGGCGCCCTGGCGCTGCAGGATCCGGCGCATGATGTTGATGGCGGCGTCGTGCCCGTCGAACAGGCTGGCCGCGGTCACGAAACGGACCGGGTGCGTGGGGACGTGCAGCTCGGCCTGTGCGGCCGTGTCCGTGCTCATCGGCGACGTACCTCCCGCCGGGCGGACGGCGGTGTCCCGGCCGGTTTAGTTTGACATCCTAGTATCGGACGTACAAGGAACCGGGCGAGCGTCACAGGGGGCGTGCGGTGCGGGTCAGGCCGCGTCGCGTGCCGCGGGCTCCCCGGTGGCCGCAGCGGCCTGCTCGCGGACCCGGCGGGCGTGCCGGCCGGTCGGCCAGGACGACCCCGGAACGGTCGCGTCGGGTTCGTCCTCGTCTGCGACGGGGTCGTCGTCGGCGGGTGGGGCGGGGTCCACGACGTCGGACAGCATGCGACGCGCCCGGGCGAGCTTGCGTGCCCGCCAGCGCTTCCCGGCCAGCCCGGCGACGAGGCCGAGGGTGGGCAGCAGGATCCCGGAGGCGATGACCAGCACCACGGAGTACGCGGGGAAAGCGGCCACCAACAGGAAGGCCGTCAACGGCCAGTACAGCAGTGCCCGCCCCGCGCCCCGTCGCGTCCAGTCACGATGAGGCGGCATGATCCCTGCCTACCCGAACTGCACGATCGTCATGCACGACTCGCCGCAACCCGCCCACATGTTCCGCGACCGGGGGTAGGAATTCATGACCACGACACCGGACCGCACCGCGGTCGACCCGTACGCCGCCGTCCTCCTCGCGGAGAACGACCGGCTGGCCACGCTGCTGACGACGGCCGATCCGGCCACCCCGGTCCCGACCTGCCCGGGTTGGTCGCTGCTGCAGCTGCTCCGCCACGTCGGGCGCGGGCACCGGTGGGCGGCCCGGATGGTCGCCACCGGCGCGACCGAGGCCCTCGACCCGCGCGAGGTGCCCGGCGGGAAGCCGCCCGAGGGCGGCCCCGAGGTCGCGGCGCAGTGGCTGCGCGACGGCGCGACCGAGCTGCTCGACGCCGTCGTCGCGGCCGGGCCGACCGCGCCGGTGTGGACCTTCACCGGTCCGCGGCCCTCGGCGTGGTGGGTGCGGCGGCGGTTGCACGAGGCGACGGTGCACCGCGCCGACGCCGCCGTCGCGCTCGGGGTGCCCTTCCCGATCGACCCCCAGGTGGCCGCCGACGGCGTCTCGGAGTGGCTGGGCCTGCTCGCCGCCCGCCCCGCCGCCGACGAGCCGCCGCTGGCCGAGGGCGCCACGCTGCACCTGCACGCCACCGACGACGTGCCGGACGCGGCAGGGGAGTGGATGGTGCGCGGCGCGGGCGGGCGGGTGGTCTGGGAGCACGGGCACGGCAAGGGCGACGCCGCGGTCCGCGGCACCGCCGCCGACCTGCTCCGGGGCGTCACCCGCCGGATCCCCGCCGACGACGACCGCCTCCACGTCCTCGGCGACGCCGGCGTCTGGACGGGCTGGCTGGCCCGGACCGGGTTCTGACCGGCCGTCACCGCGGGCCGCGGTCAGACCGCCGGGGCGGTCCCCCTCCGCTGCCGGGCCGCCATGGGCGGGGCCTGCGGGGTCAGGACGACCTCGGCGGCGGTGTCGAGCACCGCGGCCGAGCGGGGCCGCTCGAACCGGCACGACGCCCGTCGCCCGTCGGTCTCCAGGGTCGCGACGAGGTTGCCGAACAGCGGACCGGTCGTCCGCTCCCAGGCCACGCCCGCGCGGCCGGCCCCGGTCCGGCGGGTCCAGCGGGTCGTCATCCTGCCCAGCAGCCGCGACCAGGTGATCCGGAACATCACCCGCATCACCGCGGGGACCACGTTGTGCACCGGTGAGCAGGTCAGCTGGTGGACCCGGGTGCCCTCCGGGCCGCGGCCGGGCCGGTCCCCGGGGGTGTGGGTGTGCACGTCGGCGACGGCGGCGTAGGAGTGGTGGACGTCGCCGGACAGCACCGACACCGTGGCGGGCGGGGCGTCCCCGGCGCGCGGGCGGCACGCCTCGCGGATCAGCTCGGCGAGCCGGGCGAAGGAGCGCCCGAACGCGGGCCAGTGCTCCAGGTCGGCCTCCTGGCGGGCCCACTCGGCGACGGCGGCGACCCGGCCGGAGCCGTTCGCGCCCTTCTCGGTCGCGGCCTCCAGGTCGGAGATGACCTGGGGCATCAGCCAGGGCACCGAGGTGCCCAGGACGAGGTGGTCCACGTCGCCGGGGGCGAGCGCCTTCGCGGAGATCCAGTCGAACTCGGCGTCGGACACCATCCGGCGCGGCGTGGACTCGACGATCCGTCCGTTGCGGGAGTCGATGACGATCAGCCGGGTGCGGCCGAGCTCCCAGCAGAAGGAGAACCGCTCGTCCTTGCGGGTGTCGTCGCCGTCGCCGGTCTCGCGGTCCCACAGGGCGGCCCGCTCGGACAGCAGCGGCCAGACGTCGCCCTCGGCGGCCTGCACCTCCTGCCAGGTCCGGTCGGCGGCGAGCTCGGCGGGGGAGAGGTTGCCCAGGTGCTGGTGGACCCAGTACGAGGCCAGGCCGGAGCGGATGCGCTCGGACCACCAGGGCGTGCGGGCGATCTGCTCGCGCCAGGCGCCGGAGGTGTTCCAGTCGTCGCGGACGTCGTGGTCGTCGAAGATCATCGCGGTGGGGACGGTGGAGAGCATCCACCGCACCTCGGGGTCCGACCAGGTGTCGCGGTAGAGGCCCGAGTACTCGTCGAAGCCGACGATCTCGTCGTCGGGCCAGTCCGGGTGCCGCTCCCGCCGCCCGGCGATCCGCCGCCGGGTCTGCGGGGTGAGCTCGTCGGCGTAGACCTGGTCCCCGAGCAGCAGCAGGGTGGTCGGCCAGGTCTCCGGGGGCAGCCCGGCCATCCGGCCGGCGTAGACGTCGAGCGCGTCGAGGCCGTACTGCCGGGCCAGCTTCGGGTCGGCCAGCTTCACGTAGCGGCAGGAGCCGAAGACGATCCGCTGGTGGGTCTCGGTGTCCGCGCCGCGTGTCGCGATCAGGCTCGGCGGGAACGGCGAGTGCGGCAGCGGCCAGACCTGCTCGCCGTCGAGGTGGACCTCGTAGGCGGTGCGGGTGCCCGGCGTCAGCCCGGTCACCCGCACCAGGGCGAAGTGGTGGCCCGACACCTCGAAGGTCGCGGCGTCGCAGCCGAGCACCGAGACGCGGCACGGGCCGGAGGTCTGCACCCAGACCAGCGCGCTGGTCTCGTCGACGTGCCGCAGCACCGGTCCGAGCAGGAGTGTCACCCGTCCGAGCGTAGTCGTGCCCCGGCCCCGTTGCGGGACGAGATCAGGTCTCCTCCAGCGCCAGCAGCCCCGCACCGATCTTCCCGGCGTCGCCCTTGTAGGTGGCGGGCAGCACCGGCGGGATCGGGCGGACCTCGGGCGGGCCGTAGTGGAACTCCCGGGCCGCCCGGCGCGCCGGCTCGAGCAGCAGCTCGCCCGCGTCGACCAGGCCGCCGCCGATCAGCACGACCTCGAACTCGAAGATCGCGTTGATGCTGGCGATGCCGATCCCCAGCGAGCGCCCGAGCCGCTGGAACAGCGACGCCGCCGTGCTGTCGCCCGCCATCGCGGCCATCGTCACGTGCTGGCCGGTGACCTCGCCCCCGGCCTCCGCGGCCAGGGTCGCGATCATGCCCCGCGGGTCGTGCAGGGCGGCGCTGCGGCCCATCCGGGTCAGCGCGGTCCCCGACGCGACCGCCTCCAGGCAGCCGTAGTTGCCGCAGCCGCACTGCGGGCCGTCCGGGTTGACGTTCATGTGCCCGACCTCGGCACCGAGCCCGTGCGCGCCGCGGTAGATCTTCCCGTCGAGCACGATGCCCGCCCCGACGCCGGTGCCGACGGTCAGCAGCACCATGTCGTCGTTGCGGGTCTCGCCGAGCCGGGCCTCGGCCAGACCGGCGACGTTGCCGTCGTTGTCGACGACCACCGGCAGCCCGCACGCGGCCTCCAGCAGGCCGCGGACGTCCCAGTTCTCGTAGTTGTTGTTGGGCGCCCAGCGGATCCGGCCGACCGGCCACTCCACGGTCCCCGCGGCTCCGACGCCGATCGCGCACACGTCCGCGCCCTCGGCGTCACCGCGCAGCTCCTCGACCATCTCCCGCAGGAGGGTGGTCATCGTGTCCGCATCGGACGTGTCCGGGGTGTTGCGCCGCAGCTCGGCGTGGACCGTGCCATCCTCGCCCACGATCGCTCCGGCGACCTTCGTTCCTCCGATGTCGAGCCCGATGGCCCGCCGTCCGTTCGTCACCCGGGCATGATTGCCATCCCACGGCGGTGACACCACACCCACCCCGGGTTTGCGGACGGACGAGCCGGGGAAAGGTGCCCCATGCCAGTCTTGCGACGTGTAGCCCGACCCGCCCTCGCGGCCGTGTTCATCTACGGCGGAATCAACGAGCTGCGGAACGCCGACGCGTTGACTTCCGCCGCACAGCCCGTTCTCGACCAGGCCGCCCCGGCCATCGACAAGGTCGTGGAGAACGCCCCGCTGGACCGGCGCCCGGACAACGAGACCCTGGTCAAGGTCGATGCCGGGGTGAAGATCGTGGCGGGCTCGCTCCTCGCCCTGGGCAAGTTCCCCCGCCTGTCGGCCACCGCGCTGGCCGCCTCGCTCGTCCCGACCACCCTGGCCGGGCACCGCTTCTGGGAGGAGACCGACCAGCAGAAGCGCGCCAACGAGCAGATCCACTTCCTGAAGAACGTCGGCCTGCTCGGCGGGCTGCTCATCGCGGCCGCCGACACCCACGGCAAGCCGTCGCACGCCTACCGGACGCGCCGGGCCGCCGAGCGGGCCCAGGCCCGGCTCTCCGGCTCCGGCTCCGGTTCCGACACCGGTGCCCAGCTCGCCGCGGGACTGGCCGGCGCGGGCACCTCGATCGCCGCGGCCGCCGCGGGCAGCCGGGAGAAGCTGGCCGAGGCCGTCGAGGAGTACGGCCCGGTCGTGCGCGAGCGCGCCACCGAGTGGGGCGGCAAGGCCTCCGAGCAGGCCGCGCACCTGTCCGAGGTCGCCTCGGACAGGGCGTCCACCTGGTCCGAGCAGCTCTCGGCCGCCGCCGAGCGCGGCGCCGAGGCCGCCCGCAAGCAGGCCGAGGTCGCTGAGAAGCGCGGCGCCAAGCTGGCGAAGGCGGCCGAGAAGCGTGGCGCCCAGCTGGAGAAGGTCGTGGACAAGAAGGGCGCCCGGTACCGCAAGGCCGCCGGGCGCAGTGGTGACAGGTGGGTGCGTGAGGCCGAGAAGCGCCGCGTCCGCTGGGAGAAGCAGGCCCGCAAGGCCGCCGCCCGCGCCGAGAAGCGTGCCCCTGAGTACGCCGACCGCTTGTCCACCCTGGTGACCCAGGCCCAGTCGCAGGCCGCGAAGCTCGGTTCGGACCTCGCCGACCGCGCGTCGGTGGCCGGTGCCGAGGCCGCCAAGCAGGCCAAGGCGTCGGCGAAGGACGCGCGCAAGCGCGCCGAGGCCGTCGCCCGCTGACCCACCGCGACACCCGGCCACGGCCCTCCCGACCGGCTCCGTGCCGGACGGGAGGGTCGTGGCGTGTCCGGGGTCAGACCGGGCGCAGCACCTGCAGCTCGCCCGAGTCGAGCGACCGCACCTCGACGACGACCCGGCCGTCCCACACCGGTGAGCGCAGCGCGTTCGCCATCCGCGTGAACAGCGCCTGGCTGCGCGCGTTGGCCGCCGCCTGGTCCGCGATCAGGTTCGGCATCATCCCGCCGGAGCGCTTGCGTACGGTCTGCGGGAGCGTCGACAGCGTGGTCAGCAGCCGGTGCAGCCGAGCGACGTCGGCGGCCCGGCCCGCGAGGTCGCTCTCGACCAGGGGGCGCAGCGCGGTCAGCGGCCGGTTCGGGGCGCGCAGCAGGTGGTCGGCCGCGGTGAGCAGGATGCGCCGGGCGTCCAGGACGAGTGCCTGGTAGGCACCGTGCACCCCGGCCGGGAACCCGGTCCAGCCGAGCTTGCCGACCTCACCGAGCGCGTCGCGCAGCGCCAGGCCGGGCGTGCCCGACGGGTCGGCCCCGGCGACGACCCGCTCCCAGCCCGCGATCCAGGCGTGCGTCTGGTGGCGCAGCACCGACAGGTTCGCGACCGCCGTCTCGAGGCCACGCGACGGGGAGCCGCTGTCGGTCGCGTCGCCGTCGACGACGAGCGAGCCGCGTTCGAGCAGCTCGGCCTGGGCCTCGCGCAGCGACTCCTCGGCCGCCCGCAGCCGCGAGTCCAGCCGCATCACGCACGACGGGGCCAGCTGGTCGACCGCGGCGGTCAGCGCGTCGAGCACCCGGGTCTGGGTGCCGGTCGCGGCGATCTCGGCCGCGGTGGTCAGGGTGAGCAGGCCCAGCCCGGCGCCGTGCCGGTCACCGGGAGCGGTGGGCGCGACCGGCACCAGCGCCGACGACCCGGGGGCCGCGGCGGCCGTCTCGCCGCCGGCCAGGCGCAGCAGCGGCTCGGCGCCGAACGCCTCGGGCAGCGCGAGCCGGAAGGTGAGCCCGGCGGCGGGTCCGCGGCCGGCGTCGGGCGAGAGCCGGCGCGCCAGCTCGCTCGACGCCGACAGCGTCGCCCAGGTGCGGTCGTCGTCGACGGCCGGGGTGGGGGTCCAGCTCAGCAGCAGCGCCGGGCCGGGGGGAGGGTTCCCGTTGCGGAGGGGACGCGGGCCACCGTTGCGTTCGGGGGCGCCGGTCTCCGTGCCGCCGGGCCGCCCGTCGAGCGGGAGCACGATGCCACGCGGGTCGTCCGGTTGACCGAGCATGTCTCTCCAACGACGTCACGGGCCCCGAGGTCACGAGCCCGGCGGAAAGGGGCGTGTCCATGGTGCCCTGCGCCGTCCGGGCTCCGGCTCTCGCCCCGGGTACCCGGGTCCGGGTAGAACTCCCGTGTGGGGACCGCATACGTGATCGGCACGTTCGACACCAAGGGCGCCGAGCTGGCCTGGGTGGCGGAGCTGATGGCCGCCGACGGCGCCGACGTGCGCCGGGTGGACGTGTCCACCTCCGGTGCGGCGAGCCCCGGTCCCGACGTCACCGCGGCCGAGGTCGCCGCCTGTCACCCCGGGGGCGCCGACGCGGTGTTCACCGGCGACCGCGGCAGCGCGGTGGGGGCGATGGCGCAGGCGCTGCGGGCCTTCCTCGCCGGCCGCGACGACGTCGGCGGCGTCCTCGGGCTCGGCGGCTCGGGCGGGACCGCGCTGGTCACCCCGGCGATGCGCGACCTCCCGGTCGGGGTGCCCAAGCTGATGGTCTCCACCGTCGCCTCCGGCGACACCGCGCCCTACGTGGGGGCGAGCGACGTCGCGATGCTCCACGCCTTCACCGACGTCGCGGGCCTCAACCGCATCTCGCGACGGGTGCTGGGCAACGCCGCGCACATGCTGGCCGCCGCCGCCACCGCCCCGCCGCCGGAGACCGGTGCCGACCTGCCCGCCGTCGGGCTGACGATGTTCGGGGTGACCACGCCGCTGGTCACCGCGGTCCGCGAACGGCTCGGCGACGGCGTCGACGCCCTGGTCTTCCACGCCACCGGCTCGGGCGGGCCGTCGATGGAGAAGCTCGTCGACTCCGGCCTGGTCGACTCGGTGCTGGACCTGACCACCACCGAGGTCGCGGACCTGCTCGTCGGCGGGGTGATGGCCTGCGGCCCGGACCGGCTCGACGCGATCGCCCGCGCCGCGGTGCCGTGGGTCGGGTCCTGCGGCGCCCTGGACATGGTCAACTTCGGCGCACGGGCGACCGTCCCGGAACGCTTCGCCGACCGCGTGCTGTACGAGCACAACGCGAACGTCACCCTGATGCGCACCACCGTCGACGAGAACCGGGAGATCGGGGCCTGGCTGGCGGCGAAGCTGAACGCGCTGACCGGGCCGTGGCGGTTCCTCCTGCCGCTGGGCGGGGTGTCCGCACTGGACACACCGGGCGCGGCGTTCCACGATCCCGAGGCCGACGCGGCGCTGTTCGCCGCGATCGAGTCCGGTGTGGGCTCTCCGGGGAACGTCCGGCGGGTCGCGCACCACGTCAACGACCCGGAGTTCGCCGACGCGGTGCTCTCGGCCTGGCAGGAGGTACGGCGATGAGGCGGTTCGGCCGCGCGGAGCTGATGGAGCGGTTCGGCGAGATGGCCGCCCGCGGCGAGCCGATCGTCGGCGGCGGCGCGGGCACCGGGCTGTCGGCCAAGTGCGAGGAGGCCGGCGGGATCGACCTCATCGTCATCTACAACTCCGGGCGCTACCGGATGGCGGGCCGCGGCTCGCTCGCCGGGCTGCTGGCCTACGGCAACGCCAACGACATCGTCGTCGAGATGGCGGCCGAGGTGCTGCCGGTGGTCCGCCGCACCCCGGTGCTGGCCGGGGTCAACGGCACCGACCCGTTCCTGTTCACCGACCGCTTCCTCGACGAGCTGTCCTCGCTCGGGTTCGCCGGCATCCAGAACTTCCCGACCGTCGGGCTGATCGACGGCACCTTCCGGGCCAACCTGGAGGAGACCGGGATGGGCTACGCGCTGGAGGTCGACCTCGTCGCCGCGGCGCGGGCCAAGGACATGCTGACCACGCCGTACGTCTTCTCCGTCGACGACGCCCGCGCCATGGCCCGGGCCGGTGCCGACATCGTGGTGTGCCACATGGGGCTCACCACCGGCGGCGCGATCGGGGCGGGCACCGCCAAGACCCTCGACGACTGCGTCGCGCTCGTCGACGAGTGGGCGCAGGCGGCGCTGGAGGTCCGCGACGACGTGCTCGTCCTCGTCCACGGCGGGCCGGTCGCGATGCCCGAGGACGCCGCGCACGTGCTCCGCACGGCGAAGGTCTGCCACGGCTTCTACGGGGCCTCGTCGATGGAGCGGCTGCCGACCGAGACCGCGCTGACCGAGCAGACGCGCGCCTTCAAGAACGTGCTGGAGCGGTGATGGCGCGCGGGATGCCCGCCCCGCCGCCCGGCGGGGACTGGCGGCGACGGATGGCGGTGCGCGGGGGCAGGGTGTCGCACACCCTCGCCGCGCACGGCTGGCTGGTGGCCCTGCTGCTCGGGGCGGCCTGCGGGATCGGCATCGGGGTGGCCATGGGCATCGCCGAGGCCGGGAGCTACCCGGCGGCGGAGGTCATCGGGCGCAGCATCGGCGGCACGATCGCCGGCGTGCTGTTCTGCTCGATCCCGGCGGTCCTGTTCCTCGGTCTGCCGTCCCAGGCCCTGGCCCGCGCCTACCTGCGCTCCGCGAGCCCCGCCGAGCAGGAGGCCATGCGCCGGGCCGCCGAGAACGCCCCCGTCTCGTTGCCCGACGGCCTCGTCGCGGGGTCCCGGTGGGCGCGCGCCTACTCCGGCTGCGTCGGCTCGGTGACCGCGTTCCACGGCGTCGTGCGGACGGTGCCCGACGGCCCGGCCAAGGACTGGCTGCACGACATCGGCCGCAACCTCGACGCCGAGCTCGCCGAGGCCCTGCGCACCGCGCGGATGGGCGAGAGCCTGGAGAGCGCGGGCCAGGGCAGCGAGGTGGCCCGCACCGTCGGCGCCCGGCTCGAGGTCGCCCGCACCGCCTTCCACGACACCGCGGAGCTGGCCGCGTCGATCGCGCTGGACCTGCGGGTCGACAGCGGCTTCGACGACGTCCGCAGCCAGCTCGACCAGCTCGCGGCGCAGGCCCCCCACCTGCGCCGGCAGTCCTGACACTCCCGAGGAGGAGCCCCCGATGCCCCGTCCCTACTCCAGCGCCGTGATCACGGCACCGCTGGCCGAGGTGTGGCCGCACGTCCGCGACTTCGGTGGCCTGCACCGCTGGCACCCGGCGATCGCGACCTGCGAGCTGATCCGCGGCGCCTCCGGCAGCGAGATCGGCGCGCAGCGCCGCCTGACCCTCGCCGAGGGCGGCGGCACCGTCGTCGAGGAGCTGACCGCACTCGACGAGCGCGGCCACGCCCTGACCTACGAGATCCTCGAGTCGCCGTTCCCGGTGCGCCGCTACGTGTCCACCGTGCGGCTGGCCCCGGTCACCGCGGTCGGGCACACCTTCGGCGAGTGGTGGACCGAGTTCGACGCCGACGGCGCCGACGAGGGCGACCTCGCGGGCCTGTTCGCGAACGGCGTGTTCGGGGTGGGCCTGGCGGCGCTGGGGGAGAGGTTCGGCCGGTAGGTCTCACCAGCCGCGCAGGTCGACCGCCCAGGTCTCCAGCACCTCGTCGCCGTCGACGAGGTGCATCCGCCCGTGGAGGGCGACGGTCGGGTCGACGTGCGCCGGCACGACCCGCACCCGGTCGCCGGTGCGCGGCGGGGCGTCGGCGGCGAACACCAGGTGCTCGTCGGAGCAGAACCACACGTTCCCACCGGGCACCGTGGGGTTGCCGTGGTCCATGCCGAACGCCTTGAGGCCCGCGTCGGCGACCGCCCAGCCGGGCATGTCGCCGTCGGGTGCGGTCGTCGAGACCACGGTGGACAGCACCGTCAGCGCCTGGCGGAACGGCAGCCCGGCGGCGGTGTAGGCGGTGTCCATCAGCGCGTAGGACCCGGCCTGGATCTCGGTGCAGGCGGTGTTCATCGCGTGCGTGCCGGTGCCGCCGCCGGAGACGATCTCGCCGCCGACGTCGGCGTGCGCGGCCAGCAGCCGGTCGGTGCACTCGGTGGTGAGCCGGGCGCGTTCGGCCGCGTCGTCGAGCATCTGCAGGTGGCCCTCGTAGCCCATCACGCCGCGCACGACGAGCCCGGCGGCGCGGGCGGCGTCGGCGAGCGCCCCGGCCCGCGCGGGCGCGATGCCGCAGCGGGGCAGGCCGACGTTGACGTCGACGAGCACCTCGCGGACGCCGCCGTCCACGGCGGCCCGCAGCGTCTGCTCCGAGTCGATCGCGACGGTGACCCGCGCGCCCGACCCGACGACGGCGCCGAGCCGGCGGGCGTCGAGCACCTCGTTGGCGAGCAGCAGGTCCGCGCCCAGCCCGGCCGCCGCCATGCCCTCCACCTCCCGCACGGTGGCGCAGGTGAACCCGGTGTGGCCGTGGGCGGCCTGCCGCCGGGCCAGCTCGGTCGTCTTGTGCGCCTTGACGTGCGGCCGCAGCCGCGGGCCGGGCAGCAGCGCGGCCATGTCGGCGAGGTTCGCCTCCAGCGCGGCGGCGTCGACGAGCAGCGCGGGTGTGGTCAGGTCGTCGACGTGCACGGCACTCCCAGGACCCGGTCGAGGTAGGGGTTGCGGAACCGGCCCGCCGGGTCGAGTCGGTCACGTGCGGCGACGAACGCGTCGAACCGCGGGTAGCGGGGACGCAGCTGCTCCGCGGTGCGGGTGTGCAGCTTGCCCCAGTGCGGCCGTCCGTCCAGTGCGGACAGCACCGACTCGACGGCCCCGAAGTACGCCTCGTGCGGGCGTCCCGAGTGGACGTGCACGGCGAGGTAGGCGGTGTCCCGTCCGTACGCGGTGGACAGCGCGATGTCGTCGCCGCGCAGGATCCGCACCTCGACCGGGAACGCGACGTCGTGGGCGTGCCGCGCGGCGGCGGCCCGCAGCCCGGCGAACGCCTCGGGCAGCGCGGCCCGCGGCACGGCGTACTCCATCTCCAGGAACCGGACACGGCGCGGGCTGCAGAACACCGCGTACGACGGGGCCACGTACTCCCCGGCGGCCATCTGCCCGGCCATGACCCGGTTGAGCCGCGGGACCAGCGGCGGGGCGAGCGCGGCGACGCGCTGGACGAGCCCGAACGCCCCGTTGCCGAGCACCTCGTCGCCGACCAGCGCGGCGACCCGGCCGCGCCCGGGCGAGCGCCGTTCCGTCCGGTCGTCGGTCTTGAGCACCGCGGTCGTGGTGTGCGGGAACCAGTAGAACTCGACGTGGTCGTGACCGGCGGCGAGGTCGTCGAGGCCGTCGAGGACCTCGGCGAGCGGGCGCGCGGACTCGCGGGCGTGCAGGTGGAACGCGGGCACGGTCGCCAGCGTCACCCCGACCAGGACACCGAGCGCCCCGAGGCCCACCCGCGCCAGGTCGAACAGGTCGGGGTCGGCGGCCGGGCCCAGCTCGTGGAGCTCCCCGAGCCCGTCGACGAGGTGCAGCCCGCGCACCCCGTCGGCGATGCCGCGGTACCCGGCGCCGGTGCCGTGGGTGCCGGTGGAGATCGCACCGGCGACGGTCTGGGCCTCGATGTCGCCGAGGTTGGGCAGCGCGCGGCCGTGGGCCCACAGCCACCGGTTCAGCGTGTGCAGGGTGACCCCGGCCGGGACGGTGACGAGCCCGCCGTCGAGCCGGATCGCGGCCGGGTCGGCGGGGACGGCCAGCGCGATGCCGTCGGGCACGCCGATGCCGGTGAAGGAGTGGCCGCTGCCGAGCGGGCGGACCCGCAGGTCCCCGTCTGCGGCGTCGCGCACCGCCCGGGCGACGTCGTCGGCGTCGCGGGCGTGGACCGTCCTGATCGGACGGGTGCGCTGGTTGCCCGCCCAGTTGCGCCACCGGTCCGTCACCCTGCGAGCCTGCGCGGCCCGGCGGGCACGGTCAAGGCCGGTTCGCGCGTGTCGGCGCCCCGGCGTCACGGTGTCGCACGGTTACCCTCCGTGTCCGTTCGGACAGGGGTGGGGGATCACGATGATGGGTCGTACGCACGCGTTGTCGGGCGCGGTGCTGGGGCTCGCGGTCTGCTCGGCGATCCCGCCGCCACCGGTGCTGGTGCCGGTGGTCGTGGTGGTGTGCGCGCTGGCGGCCTTCGCTCCCGACCTCGACCACCCGTCGAGCGTCGCCGCACGGTCGCTGCCGCCGGTCACCTGGCTCCTGTGCCGGGCGATCCGGTGGCTGTCCCGGGTGACGACCGGGGTCTCGCACCGTGGCCTGTCGCACTCGCCGGTCTTCGCGGCCGCGGTCGGCCTGCTGGCGTGGTGGGCGACCGGGTTCCTGCTGCCCGGGGAGACGGCGGTCTGGACCGGTGTCGCGGCGGGCGCGGGCTGCTGGGTCGGGGCGATCGGCGACGAGCTGACCTCGAACGGCAACCGGTTCGCGTTCTGGCCGCTGGTGGGGATTCGCTGGCCGCGGGCGCTGCGGTTCCGCACGGGCGGGACGGGGGAGCACGTCGTCGTCGGGCTGCTGGCCGTCACCGGCGTGGCGCTGCTGACGGGGACCTGGGCCTTCTGACGCGACCGCGTTCGACATCGCCCTGTATAGCTGATACATCTAGCTATACAGTCGATACGGGAGGAACGCATGAGTGTGCAGTCGTTGCAGGACCGGACCGTGCTCGTCGCCGCGGGCGGCAAGAACCTCGGCGGGCTGATCAGCCGCCAGGTCGCCGAGGCGGGGGCGAACGTCGCGATCCACTACAACTCCGCGTCCTCGCGCTCCGATGCCGAGGAGACACTGAAGGCGGTCGAGGCGGCCGGCCGCGAAGGGGTGCTCCTGCAGGGGGACCTGACCGTCCCGGCGCAGGTCGAGCAGCTCTTCGCCGATGCGACGGGGTCGCTCGGTCCCGTCGACGTCGCCGTCAACGCCGTCGGCAAGGTGCTCCGCAAGCCGATCGTGGACACCACGGAGGCCGAGTACGACGCGATGTTCGACATCAACTCCAAGGCCGCGTACTTCTTCATCAAGGAGGCGGGCCGGAGCGTCGCCGACGACGGCGCGATCATCACCGTCGTCACGTCGCTGCTGGCGGCCTTCACCGACGGCTACTCCACCTACGCCGGCGGCAAGGCCCCGGTCGAGCACTTCACCCGCGCGGCGGCCAAGGAGTTCGCCGACCGGGGCATCTCGGTGAACAACGTCGCCCCCGGCCCGATGGACACACCGTTCTTCTACCCGGAGGAGACCCCCGAGCGGGTCGAGTTCCACAAGTCGATGGCCATGGGCGGGCGGCTCACGAAGATCGAGGACATCGCGCCGATCGTGCGGTTCCTCGCCACCGAGGGGCACTGGATCACCGGCCAGACGATCTTCGCCAACGGCGGCTACACCACGCGCTGAGGGCGTGACGATGGGCGCCGGGGGCGGCGGCCGGTCCGCCGCCGGCGCCCCGGCCCCGCACGCGCGTCCTACAGTGGAGCCGTGGCAGATCAACCGGCCGAGGTCGGGACCCGGGACCGGCTCCTGCGCGCTGCCGCCGACCTCATCGCGGCGTCGCCGGGTGAGACCGTCCCGCTGCGGGCCGTCTGCGACGCCGCCGGCGTCCGCCTCCCGACGCTGTACCACTTCTTCGGCAGCAAGGACGGCCTGCTCGACGCGGTGGTGGAGCACGGGTTCGAGCGGTACCTGTCCGCGAAGCGGGCCCAGGAGTCCAGCGGTGACCCGATCCAGGACATCCGCGACGGGTGGGACGCCCACGTCGCGTTCGGCATCGCCCACCCCGGCTTCTACGCCCTGATGTACGGGCAGGTCACGCCCGGGCGACGGCCGTCGGCCCAGGACGGACCGGCCACCGCCCTGCTCGGCCTGACCCGGGAGGCCGACCGCCGGGGCCGGCTCACCGTGAGCCCGGAACGCGCCGCGGCCCACGTCCTCGCCGCCAACGTCGGCGTCACCCTGCGGCAGATCATCACCGCGCGCCCGGACCCCGGGCTGTCGGCCGACATGCGCGAGGCCACCCTCGCCGCGATCACCGGTGGACATGCGGAGCACGCGACCGGCGGGCCGGGGGTCGGCGACGCCGCGGCGGCCCTGCTGGCGCTGCCCGACGACAACGACGTCCTCGGGGCGCCGGAGACGGTGCTGCTCAAGAAGTGGCTGGCCGAGCTCGCGCGACGGGGGTGAGCGTCACCGCCGCCGGAACGTCCGGGCCGGCTTCCCGACCGTCCCGGCGCGGACGTGGCCGGTCTCGACCAGTCCGTCGGCGACCCGGCGGCGGAAGGTGTCCTTCTGGAGGCGTCGCCCCTCGACGGCCTCGTGCACGCCCTGCAGCTCCAGCAGCGTGAACTCCCCGCCCGCCAGCCCGGCCGGGTCGGGGGCCGCGGCGTAGCGGTCCCGGGCCCAGCGCAGCGCGTGCGCGACGACGAGGTCGTGGTCGTAGGCCAGCGGGTAGGGCAGCGTCCCGTCCTCGACCGGGGCGAGGACGCCGGTCGTGCCCTCGATCCGGTCGTGGCCGACCAGGTCGACGTGCGCCACCGACAGCACCCGGCCGCGCGGGTCGCGGGCGGGGTCGTCGAAGACCCGCAGCTGTTCGGGCTCCCGGCCGGTCACGCCCACCTTGTCGCGCAGCGCGCGCAGCGCCGCGTCGCGCAACGTCTCCGCGCCGTCGACGTGCAGGAACGTCCCCGGCAGTGCCGGCAGCCCGCGGGCGTGCGCCCCCGTGCGCTCGTGGACCACGACGGCGAGCCGCCCCCCGGCGTCGAGGGTCAGCAGGGCGACGTCCACGGCCACGGACGGCCGGTCGTAGTCGGTGAGGCGCCTGCCGTGCTCGTCGGTCCATCCCATGCTGGACAGATTAGCGCGGTCATGCTCTTATTGGTTAGCGCAGAGTTGAGCCAATAGGAGGACGTCATGGACCTGCACGTGGGCAACCCGGTGGTGCGCGGGGCGCTGACCCTGTTCCCGGTCTTCAACGGTGGGGCCGTGCGCGGCCGCGGCTACGACCTGGGCGGCGGCGCGCTGCGCGTCGCCGAGCGGGCGGGCACGCCGGCGGTCGACCAGCTGGTCGTCACGAACCGGGGGCCGCGCCCGGCGTTGCTGACCGAGGGGGAGCTGCTGACCGGCGGGTGGCAGAACCGGGTGGTGACCCGGTCCGCGCTGGTCGGGGCCGGACGGTCGGCGGTGGTCGCGGTCCGCTGCGTCGAGGCGCGGCGCTGGTCCGGGGGCACCGAGCACGCCCGTGACGGCGAGCGCGCCCCGGTCGCGGTGCGCGCCGCGACCGCGGACCAGGCCACGGTGTGGCGGCGGGTCGCCGGTTACGGCGCCGGTGCCACCGGGTCGTTCCAGGACGCGGCCCGTGACCGCCGTGCGCGGGCCCGCCGGCTGGTCGGCGACCTGGCGCCGCTGCCGTTCCAGTGCGGGGTGCTGGCCGGGGTCGCCGGCCGTCCGCTGCTGCTGGAGGTGTTCGACTCGCCGCGCACCCTGGCCGCGGCCTGGGACGGGCTGGTCGCGGGGACCGCCGTCGACGCCGTCGGCGCCGACCCGGTGGTGACGCCCGGCCACCGGGCCCGCCGGTTCGTCGCGCAGCTCGCGGCGGTGCCGACCGCGCCGGTGTCCGGCGGCGGCGAGGGGACGGCGTTCGCCGGTGCGACGGCGACGGCCCGCCTGAGCAGCCTGTCCTGGCGGGGGCGCGCGGTCGTCACCGTCGCGACGAACCCGGCCCACCCGCTGGTGGTGGCGGCGTGAGCGCCGTGCAGGACCGGGCCGCCGGGGTGCTGCTGGGTGCGGCGGCGGGCGACGCCCTCGGGGTCCCCTACGAGTACGGCTCCCGCCCGCTCGTCGGGGAGCCCGCGATGCTCGGTGGCGGCCTCGGCGGCTACGCACCGGGCCAGTGGAGCGACGACACCGAGATGAGCTGCGTGATCGCCCGGGTCGCCGCCACCGGCGCCGACCTGCGGACCCCGGACGCGCTCGACGCGATCGCCGACGGCTTCCTCGCCTGGTTCGCGACCGGCCCGGCCGACGTCGGGATCCAGACCCGGCGGGTGCTCACCGGGCTCGCCCCCGGCCCGGGGTCGGCGGCCCGGATGCGGGCGGCCGCCGCGCGGGTGCACTCCGAGACCGGGCGCACCGCGGGCAACGGCTCCCTGATGCGCACCGCGCCGGTCGCGCTCGCCCATCTCGGCGACCCGGACGGGATCGTCGAGGCCGCCCACGCGGTCAGCGCCCTGACCCACCACGACCCGGTCGCCGGCGAGGCGTGTGTCCTGTGGTGCCTCGCGATCGACCGTGCCGTGCGGACCGGGGAGCCCGACCTGCGTGCCGGGCTGTCCCGGGTCGATCCGCAGTGGACGGTCTGGCTGGACCGGGCGGAGGGACTGCGGCCGGGCGCCTGGGCCGTCGGGAACGGGTGGGTGGTCGCGGCGCTGCTCGGCGCCCGGTCGGCGGTGGAGGGGGCGGCGACGCTGTCCGACGGCCTGGTCGCGGCGGTGGGTGGGGGAGGGGACACCGACACCGTCGCCGCGATCGCGGGGGCGTTGCTGGGTGGTCGGTTCGGTGGTGCGGCGGTCCCCGAGCGGTGGCGGCGTGAGCTGCACGGATGGCCGGGGCTGGGCGGGGAGGATCTCGTCGCGCTGGCCGGGCGGATCGCGACGGGCCGGGAACCGGTCACGCCGCCGGTGCGGGCCCCGTGGTGAGCGTCAGCGTCGTGCGGAGTCGCCGAGCCGGTCCAGGAGGTCGCGCACGGCCCGTCCGGCGGTGGTCGACAGCTCGTCGTCGCCCATCTCCGCGGCCACGCGGCGGAGCCGGTCGGCCAGCCGTCGCTCCGGCGGGGTCAGCAGCATCGCGAAACGGTCGTCGAGGAGGTGCCCGGGCCCGGCATCGGTGTGGGCGAGCAGGTGGTCGAGGAAGATCTCCATCTGCCGGGCCTGGTCGGCGACGTCGGTGAGCGCACCGCCGTCGTCGAGGGCGACGAGGTCGAGGTCGTCGCCCCACAGCCGCCGTCGCAGCGTCGACGACGACAGCATCAGCGCCGTCCCCAGCTTCGGGTCGCCCGGCCGGCGCGGACGGACGGCCCGGACGTCGTGGACGACCTCGTGGAAGTGGTCGTCGGTGAGGCCGAAGCCGACGAAGAGCAGGTGCCGGGTCAGCAGCAGCGCCTTCGCGAGCGCCGACAGCGCCTCACGGCCGGAGCGGAAGGCCAGGTAGTCGCGGCGGGTCAGGACGATGGACTCCGGCCTCGTCACGGTCCCGTGCAGCTTGAGCAGCCACCGCTCGCCGAGCGCCGCCGAGTCCTCGGGGAGCACGGCGGTCCGCTTCCCGAGCGCCTCCCCGGCGAGTTCGTAGAGCTGGTCGTAGTTCAGGGTGACGGCCTCACGGCACGGGAGCCCGGACAGCAGCGCGGGTGCGATGCCGTACCGGTCGGCCGAGGTGTGGCCGACGACGGCCGCGGCGAACGCGGCCCGGTCGGCGTAGCCGCGTTCGAGGATCTCGGCCTGGTCCAGGACGTCGAGCGTTCCGAACTCCGTCCGATCCGCCGGGGAGAGGCGCTCGGTGGTCAGTCGCTCGACCAGGCCCTTCCAGGTCGGCAGTCCGGCGGAGATCGAGACCCCGGCCCCGATGAACGGGACCAGTCGCCCACGGCCGGCGTGTCCGGCGAGCGTCGCGGAGCGCTCGCGCAGGGCGTCGTCGAGCCCGGGCCACCACCGGTCCTCCTCCTGGCGTCGCAGCCGCTGGGCCTGGGCGAGGTCGCGTTCCTCGCGCAGGACCAGCGCGACGTCGACGTCGGCGTCGGTGGCCCGCGCGGTCTCCAGCGCGGCCCGGACGAGCGTTCCGCGGAACGCGTCACCGCCGCCGCCCGCACCGCCGAACAGCGGCATCGCGACCAGGGGCCTGCCCCGCGCCGAGTGCGTGTCCCGGGCGACCCGCGACGCCTCGCGGAGCCCGGCCCCGACGCGGTCGCCCACGTCACGGGCGTCGCGGACCCCGTGGAACGGCACCGCCGTCAGGACCGGACGGGGTCCGTCCCACCGCGGCAGGGCCAGCGCGACGGTGTGCTCCGTGCGCAGGTCATCGGCCTCGCCCCCCAGCGCGTCGCGGGCGGCGCGCAGGCCGTCGACGCTGCTCAGCCAGCCCTGCGCCAGGTGCAGGGTGCAGTCGGTGGGGAGGAGCCAGGCGTCGCAGGCGAAGCGGGTGATGTCGCCGGGGACGACGAAGACGTGACCCATTCCGACAGTCTGTCGCAGACGCGTGTCCGCGACCGGTGCGACCGGCTCCTCGGCACGGCGCGGTCCCCGGGGAACGGCCGAGCAGCCGGCTCTCCAGAGCGGTCGGGGACGGGAGCGCGGTGACGGCGTAGCGCTGGTCGGGGTCGGCGACGACCTGCTCGGACCAACGGACGGGTGGGCGCGGATCGAGCCCCGGCGGCCGACGGACCCGCTGCTCGTGGAACTCCGAACCGCCGCGCCGGTGCCGACCGGCGAGCCGCACCACCTCGACGCGGCAGCCGGCGCGTTCGGCAGCGGCGGTGATCTCCGCTTCGCTCCCCGTCCGGTCCACCGCCCTCTACCGGTGCGGCCGCTCCACCGGCCGCGGCCGCATCGCCGGCGTGGGGTCGTCGTCGGTGTCGCCCTCCTCGACGACCGCGGGCCCGTGCGCCGGCCCCGCCACCCCGAGGAACGGCCGCACGAAGCGCGCGGTCCGCTCCATCACCTCGTCGTGGACGTCGGCGCGCACCGTCGACGGCTGGGCCTGCACGATGATCTCGCCCGCCCACGGCAGGGCGGGGTCGGCCAGCAGTTCGTCGATGATCCGGCCGGTCGAGTGGCCCGCCGGCAACGGCCGGGACAGCGCGACGCGCGGGACGCCGCGGGCGTAGGTCCAGTACCGGGCCAGCTCGGGCACGACACCGCCGTCCGACGACGGCGGCCTGCCCGACAGCACCCCCACCCCGCGGGCCGCGGCGGCGTCCACGGACGACGGCGTCGCCGTCGCCCACCACACCCGCTGCGCGGCGAGCGCGGGCGGCAGCATCTCCAGCAGGACGTCCAGCGTGGCGACGGTGTCGCGGTGCCGGTCGTCGTGGTGACGTCCGAAGCGTCGCGCCGCGTCGGGGTCGGCGCCCGCGCCGATGCCGAGCTCCAGGCGTCCGCCGGAGAGCGCGTCCAGCACGCCGGCGTCCTCGGCGAGCCGACGCGGGTCCTCCAGCGGCAGCGCGACGACCGCGGTCCCCAGCCGGATCAGCCGGGTGCGTTCGGCGACCGCGGCCAGCAGGACCAGCGGCGACGGCAGCCGCCCACCGAGGTGCCCGTCGTGGTGCTGGGCCACCCAGAACGAGTCGTACCCGAGCTCTTCGGCCCGCTCCGCCAACCGGATCGTCTCGCGGTAGGCGCGTGACGGATCGTCACCGGTGACGTGCGTGAGGTAACCGAGCCGCATCGGGAAAGGGTAGGAGAGCACCAGGGGAGCCGTGCCAGGGTGGGGTATGGATGTCACCGACGAGGCGGAGGTCCTGCGCGTGCTCGGCGCGTTGGACGCGGCGGGCTGCACGTACTGGGTGGAGGGCGGGTGGGGCGTGGACGCCCTGATCGGCCGGCGGACGCGCGATCACCGCGACCTCGACGTGGACGTCGACGGGCGGCACGAGGGCCGGGCTCTCGAGGTCCTGGCGGGTCTCGGCTACGCGATCGAGACGGACTGGCGGCCCACCCGGGTCGAGCTGGTGGCGCCGCGTGGTACGCGCGTGGACCTCCACCCGCTGGAGGTGAGCGACGACGGCAGCGCCCGCCAGGCCGACCTCGACGGCGGTTTCTGGGAGTTCCCGGCCCGCTACTACGCGACGGGGGTGATCGGCGGTCGCACCGTTCCGTGCGTGTCGGTGGAGGCGCAGCGCCGCTTCCACGAGGGATACCCGCCGCGTGCGGTCGACCTGGCCGACCTGGCGTTCCTCGACGGGATCGAGCGCGCCGGGGCGGACTGACCGAGGAGGTTCCGGAGGAGGGATCGCTCTGCTCCGGTACTCTCCGGCTCGCCGCGGCGGTAGCTCAATCGGTCAGAGCAGCGGACTCATAACCCGTCAGGTTGCCGGTTCGAGCCCGGCCCGCCGCACTTCCCCCAGGTCAGCCCGTTGCGTCGGCGCTGCAGCAGCTCGTATGACGATCGAATCCAACGGGAACCACGTGGGGTTCGATCGAGCGGCAGGTGATCGGCGTGGCCCGACCGCCGTTGCAGCATCAAGGTCGCCCGACGAGCGGGCGACCCCACCGGCGGCTACCTCGCCGGATGCCGGTTCCGAGACCTCGACGGCAGGATCCGGCTGATCGAACGCAGTGGGGCGACGAAGGCCGCCGCGTCCCGCGCGCTCCGGGACGAGATCCGGACCCGGTCGCGCAGCGTCGCGACCGCGCCCCGCGGCCGGAGCACACCTTCGAGCGGGCGGCCGAGCTGTGGCTGGTCGAGCTCGACGCCCAGGTCGCCGATGGCGCCCGTGCGGTCACCACGGCCGACCTGTACCGGCGGCTCGTGTAGCTCCGGACCCGGGGATTCCTGATGTTCACACCTCGCGGACGCTCGGGTGTGGCCCGAGACCGGGGGCCGCGGACGTGCTACCGCGCCGGCCGGGCCAGCGCGGTGAACACCCCGACCAGCCTGTGAGCCAGGTCCGCTGCCCCGTCGTCGGTATCGATACCGGTCAGGCGCTGCAGCGCCCCGTCTCTCACCAGCACGACCAGCCCGTGCGCCGCGGCCCACGCGAGCAGAGGCAGCCCGTCGGGTGAACCGGGCGCAAGAGCGGCGCCGCCGGGGTCCAGGGCGGCGGTGACGTCGGTGAGTCCGGCGAACGAGGCGTTGCGTGCGGCGACCAGCGCGGGGTCGTCGGCGTGCAGCTCCGCGGGGCGGAACATGAGGGTGAACAGCTCGCGGTGGGCCAGGCCGAAGTCGAGGTAGGCGCGCCCGATCGCGGTGAACCGGGCACCCGGGTCGGGATCCGCGGCGGCGGCCGCGGCGTCCAGGTGCGTACCCAGCTGCCGGTAGCCCTCGGCCGCGACGGCGCTGAGCAGCCCTGCTCGGTCGCCGAAGTGCCACTTGGGTGTAGCGCGGGAGACCCCGGCCCGCTCGGCGATTGCACGCAGGCTGAGTTTGTCGGCACCGTGCTCGCGGAGTTCGGTGTGTGCGGCGGTGAGCAGAGCGGCCTTGACGTCGGTGGGGTACGCCGGATCGGAAACGGGAGACACGGCAGCAGCATCCCACATCGTTTGACAGCGTCAAAGTTCGATGGAATGGTCTGCCCCATGGCAACTTTGACGGCGTCAAACAAGTCGGCGAGAACGGCATCGCCGCGGCGAGTGCGCACCGTGTCCCGGGTCGTCCACCTCGTCGCCGCCCTCGTGCTCGGTACCGCGCTCTACGCCCCAGCCGGTATCGCCGACCCGCTGCTCGACATCGTGCGGGTCGTCGTCGTGCCCGCCCTCACGATCACCGGCGTTGTGCTGTGGAAGCAGGCGCAGCTGCGCTCGCTGATCCGCCGCATCCGTTCCTGAAGGAGATCCCGATGTACCGCATGTTCGTGCGCCACAACGTCCGCGCCGCATTCGCCGCCCTCTCGCGCGGCGAGCTGGGCACTGATGACATGGCCCCCGATGTCCGGCACTCCTTCCCCGGCGCCGGAGCGCTCGGCGGCCGGCGCGATGACCGCGACGACGTCGAGGCCTGGCTCGTCCGGCTCTACCGCGTGCTGCCCGGGTTGAGCTTCGACGTCCACGCCGTCGCGGTCGACGGGTGGCCGTGGAACACCACCGTGGGGGTGCAGTGGAGCAGCCACGCCGAACTCGCCGACGGCTCCCACTACCGCAACGACGGCGCCCACATCCTGCGCCTGCGCAACGGCAGGATCATCGCCTTCCACGCCTACGTCGACGACGTCGCCGCCATCGACAACGCCCTCGACCGCCAGGCCGCGACCGGCATGACCGAAGCTGCGGCGCCACAGATCACCTCGGCCGCGCGGGCGTGACGGCTCGGCCGTGCCGCTGCCGTTACGCCGAACCCGCCGGCACGACGCCCTGCCGTTGCCGGTTCGAGCCCGGCCCGCCGCACGCGAAGCCCTGTGACCAGCGAGAACGGTCCGGGTCTGTTCGTGTGGACGGAGCTGCGACGCTCCTTCCCCCTCCACATCCCCTCCGGCTGCGACTACATCATGTAGCGAGATGCCACTCTCCGGGCCGGTGGCCGGTCATGATCATCGGCCACCGGCTGCGCCGTGGCTCCGCGCGGCCGGGTGGCGCGTCAGCTACCGCCAGGTGGACTCACCGGAACAGCGCACTGAGCCGCACCGGCTTCCTGATCGGCACGGCCCTGGCTGCCCGGCTGGTCGGTGACGAGCGGCGCACGCCGGGTGACACTCGGTCCGGGCGTCGCCCGGCCGCGTACCCGGGCGCCTCTGAGAAAGCGCATTCCCGACAGATCGTCGTGAACGCAGACACCAGATTCGACCGTGAGCAGCTGTTTGCCCCGCCACGATGAGCCATTGACTGCCTGAGCATCCTCGTGTAGAAAACGTTTTCAGTCACACGAGCGTGTGGCCGGCGCAACGAAGCACCCTGGAGGCGGATCCCATGAGGTCCCTCGTTCGACTGCGGGCCGCCACGGCCCGATCGGCGGCAGCCGCGATCGCACTCGTCCTGGCGGTGGCCCTCGCCGGATGCTCGACGACCACCACCGGCTCGACGGCGCAGGCAGGCCCGGTCGCCCCCGAGGACATCATCATGGTGTCCGAGGTCCGATCCCTGACGAACCCGTACGAGGCGGCCTGGGTCGAGGGCAGCAAGGCCTACGCCGAGTCGGTCGGCGTCGAGCTGAAGACGATCGTCTACAACGGCGACTCGCAGCAGGCGCTGGCCCAGCTGCAGTCCGTACTGGCCACCGGCAGGACGGTCCTGCTCAACATCAACCCGAACTCGACCGCCGACACGCCGGCGATCGTCGCGGCGGTGAAGAACGCCGGCGGTCGCGTGGTGACGCAGTGGAGCAAGCCCGACGACCTGAACCCCTGGGACATCGGCGACAGCTGGGTCGCCTACGCCGGCTACGACGGCGTGGAGCAGGGCCGGGAGACCGGCCGGGTGCTCGCGGAGTCGATGGGTGGGACGGGTGGGGTCGTGGCCCTGCAGGGCCTGCTCTCGAACGACATCAGCACCGAGCGGTTCAACGGTCTGCAGGAGGCCCTGAGCGGGGCCCCCGGCGTGCGGCTGCTCGACGCACAGCCCGCCGACTTCGACCGCACCAAGGCGTACACGACCACGAAGACGCTGCTCAGCAAGTACGGCCGGGAGGTCACGGGCATCTGGGCCGCCACCGACTCGATGGCGCTCGGCGCGATCCAGGCCGTCTCCGAGTCCGGGCGGACCGACGTCCGGATCGCCAGCTCCGCGGACGCGACGCCCGAGGGGCTCCAGGCGATCGAGGCGGGCCGGATGGTCGCGACCTACACCACCGACCCCTACTTCAACGGCGCCATGGGACTCGCGCTCGCCTACCGGGCCGCGACGGGGGAGCTCGACGTCGCGGGCCTGCCGGAGTCCGACCGCGCGTTCTACGTCCGGCAGTTCCTGGTCACCGCCGAGAACGCCGCGCAGTACGCCACCCCGCCGACGCCCGAGCAGATCGTCGAGTCGGTCCGGAACCCGCTCGAGCGCAACGCCGGCCGGATCTCCTGAGGGGCGCGACATGACCACCGTTCAGAAGCCACCCACCGGGGCAGGACGGTCCGCGCCGTCCGGGACGCGCGGGCGCGCGCTCGCCGACGCCGGCCCCGCCCTCGCCCTCGTCGTGCTCTGCCTCGTGTTCGCGGTCGCGACCCCCGGGTTCGCGACGCCGGAGAACCTGCGGGCGATCCTCGACCAGGCCGCCATCCCGCTGATCCTCGCCACGGGCATCTCCCTCGTCGTCCTCACCGGCGGGATCGACCTCTCGGTCGAGGGGGTGATGGCGGCCAGCGGGCTCACCTTCGTCCTGCTCGCCCGCAACTCGGTGACCGCGGCCGACCTCGGCTGGGGCGCGCTGCTCGTGGGCGTCGGGTGCGGGGCCCTGTTCGGCCTGGCCAACGGGGTGCTGCACGTCGTCGGGCGGGTGCCGTCGTTCATCGTGACCCTCGGGACCTGGTTCGTCGGTCTCGGCACGGCGACCGTCCTGTTCGGATCGGTCACCCCGGAGCTGCTGGACGAGAACTTCCGCGGGTGGGCCGGCGCCACGGTCGCCGGGATCCCGCTCTTCGCGCTGGTCGCGGTGCTGGTCGTCGTGCTCGCCGTCGTGACCTGCCGGTCGACCCGGTTCGGCCGGACGGTCCTGGCCGTGGGGGGTGACGAGCGGATCGCCCGGCTCGCCGGCCTGCCCACCGGCCGGGTCAAGATCGCGGTCTTCACCCTCGCCGGGATCGCGTCGGGCCTGGCCGGCGTGCTCGCCACGATCCGGCTCGGTGCCGGTGACGTCGCGGTCGGCTCGGGGACGCTGTTCCTCACGCTCTCGGCCGTGGTCCTGGGCGGGACCCTGCTCGCCGGCGGGCGCGGTGGCCCGCTGCACACCGTCGCCGGTGTGTTCCTGCTGGTGGTTCTGGGCAACGGCCTGCTGCTGCTGGGTGCCGAGCCGTGGGTCCAGCAGGCGGTGCAGGCACTGATCCTGGTCGCCGCGGTCGTCGCCGGCGCCACCCCGGTCCGGCACCGGATGCGGGTGATCAAGTGAACGCGCCCGTGGTGGAGCTGCGTGAGGTGAGCAAGTCCTTCGGCGGGCTCGCCGCGCTGAGCGAGGTGTCGCTGGAGGTCCGCCGGCACGAGGTGGTCGGCCTGGTCGGGGAGAACGGGGCCGGCAAGTCCACCCTGCTGAAGATCCTCTCGGGCGAGCTGCGCCCGGACTCCGGCGAGATCCGCTTCTCGGGCGAGGTCGTCACGCCGTCCGGTCCGCGGGCCGCCGCGGCGCTCGGCGTGAGCATCGTGCACCAGGAGCAGGCGCTGGTGCCCAACCTGCGGGTGGCGGAGAACGTCCTGCTCGGTTCCGAGGGGGACGCGGTCCGGGGCGGCTGGGTGCGGCGGCGCCGGCTCGAGAGCCGGGCCGCCGGGCTGCTCGCCGGCGTCGGGTCGACGGCCGATCCGCGGGGGTCCACCGCCGACCTCGGCTTCGCCGAGCGGCAGATGGTCGAGATCGCCCGGGCGACCGAGATCGGGGACCACGGGCACCCGCCGCTGATCATCCTCGACGAGCCGACGTCGGTGCTGGAGAGTGAGGACGTCGACCTCCTGCACGACCGGGTGCGGGCGTTGTCCGAGCGCGGTTCGGTGATCTTCGTGTCGCACCGGTTGGAGGAGATCCGGCGGTTCTGCGACCGGATCTACGTGCTGCGTGGCGGGCGGGTGGTGGCCGAGCGTGGCCCCGACGCCGGTGACGACGAGCTCTACCGGCTGTTGGTCGGCCGGGAGGTCACCGGGCCGCGGGCCGACCGGGCCGAGGTCGACCGGAGCGCGGAACCGGTACTGCGGGTGCGCGACCTCGCCGTCGCCGGCCGGGTGCACGAGGTCTCGTTCGAGATCCGCCCGGGCGAGGTCCTCGGGCTCGTCGGGGTGGCCGGATCGGGCCGGGAGGAGATCGCCCGCGCGGTCTTCGGGGCGGAGCCGGCGAGTGCCGGCGAGATGCACCTGGCCGGGCGGCGGTACGCACCGGCCGGCCCTGCCCAGGCAGTCCGGGCCGGCGTCGCGCACGTCCCGGCCGAGCGGCGGACGGACGGCATGATCGCCGGGCTCACGGTCGCGGAGACGCTGCTGACCGTCCACCCACGGGCCGGCGCCGTCCGCGGGGTGCTCTCCGCCCGCCGCCGTAGCGAGATAGCCCGGTCCTGGATCGAGCGGCTCGACGTCCGCCCGCCGGACCCCGCCGCCGAGGTGGGCCGGCTCTCCGGCGGCAACCAGCAGAAGGTGGCGGTCGCCCGCTGGCTGCAGAACGGGCCGCCCCGCCTGCTGCTGCTCGACCACCCCGCCCGCGGGCTCGACGTCGGTGCCCGCGACGACCTCTACCGGCTGTTCCGCGAGCTGACCGCACAGGGCACCGCGATCCTGCTGCTCGCCGACACCCTCGACGAGGCGATCGCCGCCTCGCACCGGATCCTCGCGCTCCGCGAGGGCCGGATCACCGGCGAGTTCGACGCGGACGACGCGCCGACCCCGCTCCAGCTGCTCGAGAAGATGATGTGAGGACGCCGTGAACTCCACGACCATGGCTCCCGCGGCCCCGCCCGCGCGGCCTCGACCCCGGGGTCGCGACGCCCGCCGCCACCTGCGGTCGGCGGCGCCGGCCGCCGTCCTGCTCCTGCTCGTCGCGATGGTGACGGTCGCCGAGCCCGCCTTCGTGTCCGGCCAGAGCATGCTGGTCGTCGCCAACCAGGCGGTGCCGATCGTCCTGCTCGGGCTCGGGCAGATGTTCGTCGTCCTGACCGGGGGGATCGACCTGTCCGCCGCGGCGGTCACGTCGCTGGGCACCGTCGTGCTCGCGCTCGTGCTCCCCGGCGCGGGGATGCTCGCCGTGCCGCTCGTCCTCGTCGCGCTGACCCTGATCGGTGCCCTCACCGGCCTGGTCGGTGCCTACGGCCAGGTCCCGTCGTTCGTCGTCTCGCTCGGTGCGCTCGGTCTGTGGGGCGCGGTCGCGATGGCGCTGTCCGGGAACTCGACCGTCTACATCGACCGGAACTTCGAGGCGATCTCCTGGCTGACCAACCTCGGTGTCGCGTCGGTCTCGTCCTCGGTGCTGCTGACGCTGGTGCTGGTGGCGGTGGTCGGGCTGGCGATGCGCAGGCTGCCGGGCGGGAACGTGTTCCATCTCGTCGGCCTGGCCGAGCGCGCGGCCCTGCTGTCCGGAGTGCGGACCCGGCTCGTCCGGGTCGCGGCGTTCGCGCTGTCCGGGCTCTTCGCGGGGCTCGCCGCGATCGTCCTGGCGGCCCAGCAGCAGACCGCGGCACCGCAGCTCGCCGACGCGCTGCTGCTGCCCGCGATCGCCGCCGTCGTGATCAGCGGGTGTGCGATCACCGGCGGGATCGGCGGGCCGTGGCGGGTCCTGGTCGGCGCGCTCATCGTCACCGTCCTGCGGGTCGGCGGCACCGTGGCCGGGATCGACCCCAGCTACCAGCAGATCGTCTACGGGGTGGTCGTGATCGTCGCCGTCCTGCTGACGCTGGACCGCAGCAAGTTGACCGTCATCAAATGAACAGGGAAGGGAAGGACCGCATGAGCATCGACGTCAACGGCGCGGTGGTGCACGAGGTCGGATCGAAGTGGTCGGTGGAGCGCCTGCGCCTGCGCGACCCGGGCCCGACCGAGGTGCGGATCAAGGTGATGGCCTCGGGCCTGTGCCACTCGGACGACCATCTCGTCACCGGGGACATCCCGAACGCGCTGCCGCTGGTCGGCGGGCACGAGGGCGCCGGGATCGTGGAGTCGGTCGGCAGCGCCGTCCGCCGGTTGAAGCCGGGCGACCACGTCGCCACGGCCTACCTGCCGGCGTGCGGCACCTGCACCTGGTGCGCGCAGGGCATGCAGTACATCTGCGACACCGGCGGTGGTATGGAGACCGGGATGGCGCTCGACGGCTCGGCCCGGTTCACCACGGCCGACGGGCACGGTATCGGGGCCATGCAGCGTCTCGGGACCTTCGCCGACCACCTCGTCACCGACGAGGCGCAGGCGGTCAAGATCGCCGACGACATCCCGTTCGAGGTCGCCTGCCTGGTGTCCTGCGGGGTCGGGACCGGCTGGGGTGCCGCGGTCAACGCGGCCGAGGTGCGGCCGCGGGACACCGTGCTCGTCGTCGGGGTCGGTGGGGTCGGGATCAACGCCGTCCAGGGGGCGAGCCACGCCGGCGCCGCGTACGTCGTGGCCGTCGACCCGGTCGCCTACAAGCGCGAGCGCGCGCTCGAGCTCGGCGCGACGCACGCCTTCCCCTCGATCTCCGAGGCCCTGCCGTTCGTGAGGTCGGTGACCAACGGTCAGGGTGCCGACAGCGCGGTCGTCACGGTCGGCGTGCTGACCGGTGACCTGGTGGCGGAGGCCTTCGGCGCCGTCCGCAAGCGGGGGACGATCGCGGTCGCCTCCATCGGGCAGAACGAGCCCGGCATCCCGATCAGCCCGCTGGAGCTCGTCACCTACGCCAAGACACTGCGCGGCCTGCTGTTCGGCAACTGCAACCCGACCCGGGACATCCCGGCGCTGCTCGACTACTACCGCGCGGGCCGGCTCAAGCTGGACGAGCTGATCACCCGCCGCTACCGGCTCGACGAGGTGAACCAGGCGTACGCGGACATGCACGCGGGTATCAACCTGCGGGGCGTGCTCGTCCACGAGCACTGAGGTTCCACGAGCACCGAGGTTCCACGAGCCCCGACGTCCACGAGCAGCGACGAGCGACCGGGCCGGCCGGCCACCGACGGCACCGGCCGGTCCGGTCCTCCCCCGAGGAGACCACCATGGCAGCAGTCCCCGCCGTCCCCACCCACATGCTGAACGACGGCACCGCGATCCCGGCCGTCGGCTTCGGCTGCTACACCGGCACCGGCGGGGACCCCGCCACCCTGGTCGCGTCCGCGCTGGCGTCCGGCTACCGCCTGCTCGACACCGCACTGCGCTACGACAACGAGGACGCGGTCGGCGCCGCGGTCCGGGCCTCCGGTCTCGACCGGGACGACGTCGTCGTCACCACGAAGCTGCCCGGGCGGCTCCAGGGGCGCGGCGCGGCCCGGGAGGCTGGAGACGTCGCTGGGGAACCTGGGCCTGGACCGGATCGACCTCTACCTGATCCACTGGCCGCTGCCCCGGCTGGACCGCTACGTGGACACCTGGCGCGAACTGATCGCGTTCCGCGACGAGGGACTGGTCCGGTCGATCGGGGTCTGCAACTTCACCGAGGCGCACCTGACCCGGCTGATCGGGGAGACCGGTGTCGTCCCGGCGGTGAACCAGGTGGAGCTGCACCCCTACTGGCCGCAGGACGCGCTGCGGGCCTTCCACGCCGAGCACGGCATCGTCACCGAGGGGTGGAGCCCGATCGGGCGGGGTGCGCTGCTGCGCAGCGCGGAGGTCACGGCCATCGCCGAGACCCACGGGGTGTCCACCGCGCAGGCCGTCCTGCGCTGGCAGGTGCAGGTCGGGTCGGTGCCGTTGCCGAAGTCGTCCGACCCGCAGCGGCAGCGCGCCAACCTCGACCTGTTCGGGTTCGCGCTCACCGACGAGGAGATGGCGACGATCGCCGGCGTCGACCACGAGCGGCTGTCGGGTCAGGACCCGGACGAGTACGAGGAGTTCTGACACCCCGGGATCGCCGCGCCGCGGCGACGACCGCGCCGGGTCACCCGGCGCGGCCGCCGCCCGGTGCCGGACCGGTCGAGTCGCGCACCACCAGCTCCGGCTCGGGCAGCGCCGGGGGCTCGGGGGACTCGCCCGCCATCGCGGCGACCAGCGCGTCCCAGGTGGCGTCGCCGAGCTCGTCGCGCGGCGAGCGGGTCGTGGTCAGGCTCGGGCGCAGGCAGGCCGCGAACGGGATGTCGTCCGCCCCGGTGACCGACACCCGTCCGGGCACGTCGACGCCGAGTTCCAGCAGCCGGTGGACCACTCCGATGGCCAGCAGGTCGTTGAAGGCCACGATCGCGCTCGCGCCGGTGGCCAGCGCCTCCTCGGCGACCCGGTAGCCGTCCTCCACCGTGGACCCACCCGCCAGCCGGCGGGCACCGAGGCCGAACGCCTCGGCGTGCTGCAGGGCCCGCCACCGCTGCTGTTCCTGCCACGCGGCCGGCGGCCCGCCGAGGTAGACGACGTCGCGGTGGCCCAGGCCCACCAGGAGCCCGCACACCTTCATGGTCGCTGCGAAGGCGTCCACGGTGATGGTCGGCAGGGCGACACCGGACGGCCCCCGGTTCACCAGAACCATCCGCCCGGACTCCTCGGCGAGCCGGCGCAGGTCCGTGTCGGGCATACGGGGGGAGACCAGGACCAGCCCGTCCACCTGGGGGAGCAGGCTGCGCGCCAGCGCGAACTCCTCGCCGGGGTCGTCGTTGGCGTCGGCGACCAGCACCCGGTAGCCGCTTCCGCCCGCGCTGCGGGTGATCCGCTTCAGCACCCCGCTGAAGTAGGGGTTCTGCACGTCCGGGACGACCACGCCGATCATCTGGTAGGTGCCCGACGCGATCGCCTGGGCCGCCCGGTTCGGCTGGTAGCCGAGCTCGGCGGCCGCGGCCAGCACCCGCTCGGCCAGGTCGGCGCGGACCGGCCGGCCCGCCATGGCGCGCGACACGGTCGCGTTCGACACACCGGCGGCGGCGGCGACCTGGTCGATCGTCACCCGACCGCCCCGCGGCGTACGACGCCGGCTCCGGCCGTCCTCCCTGTCCACCCGTCCCGCTCCCGATCGCCGCCCGGTCGAAGGCCGGTCGGCGGCCTCGGTCATCCCGCACCACCGTCCGGCAGGGCACCGACCCTAGCGGCCCCGGGCCGGGGAACCGGTTCCCACGCGCCGTTCCGGGCCGAGACGTAGAGCGCCTGCACGACCGTCTGGGTGACCAGCGCCGACCGTCCGGAGGCCAGCGGCTCGCCACCGGCGCGGAACGCGGTGACCGCGTCCCGCAGGATCTCGACGTGCCACTCGGCGGGCATCTCCGCGGTGTCCGGCCCGATCCCCGCAGGTCCCGCTGTCCCCAGGGTCCGGACCGGCCCGCCGTCGTTCGGGTGCAGCGCCAGCCGCGGTCCGTCGAGCACGGCCGTACCCCGGCCCCCGGCCAGGGTGAGCCGCTCCGCGGCGCCGGGGAACGCCGCGGTCGTCACGAACACCGACACGGCCGTCCCGCCGCCGAAGTCGAGCAGACCGGTCACGGTGTCCTCGGCCTCCAGGTCGTGGACGGGGGAGCGGGTCGCGGTCGCGACGACCCGGCGCGGCGGCCCGAGCGCCCACACGAGCAGGTCGAGGGTGTGGATCGCCTGCGTGATCAGCACGCCCCCGCCGTCGCGCGCGTGGCTGCCGCGGCCCGGCTCGTCGTAGTAGGACTGGGGGCGCCACCACGCGACCTCCAGCGACCCCCCGACCAGCGGGCCGAGCGCGCCGGAGGCCACGGCCTCCTTCAGCCCCCGGCCGGCCTCCTTGGCCCGGTGCTGGAAGCAGACCGCGAGTCCGGTGCCGGCCGCCTCGGTGGCGGCGACGAGCCGACCGGCACGGTCCGCGGTGAGGTCGAGCGGCTTCTCCACGAGCACGTGGACCCCGCGCGCGGCCGCGGCACCTACCAGCTCCAGGTGGGTGTCCGGCGGGGTCAGCACCAGTGCCAGGTCGGCCCCGTCGAGCGCAGCCTCGGCCGGCCAGCGGCGCTGCGCACCGGGGAACAGGCTGCGAACACGCTCGGCGCGGGTCTCGTCGCGGGTCGCGACCGCGACCACGTCGAGGTCCAGCTCGCCGGCCAGCGTGTGCAGGGCGCGCAGGTGACCGCCCGCGGCCAGTCCCGCCCCGAGCACCGCGACCTTCACGACGGCGAACCGCTCGTGAGCAGCGGGCTGGAGCCGACCAGCTCGTCGCGCGTGAGCAGCACCTTGACGTTGCGCTCGGGACGCCCGGTCAGCTCGGCGAACGCGTCCGCCACCGCCCCCAGCCCGAACACCGCCGTGCGCAGCGGGGTCGGATCGACCTCGCCCCGCTCCAGCCGCCCGATCGCCGCCGTGAAGTCGGCGGGGGTGTAGTTCCGGGAGGCGACCAGTGACAGCTCCCGGGCGTAGAACGCCTGGTAGTCCAGCTCGATCCGGTGCCCCGGTTTGGCCGCGGCGACCGCGACGTACCGGCCTCCGCCCGCGAGCACCGCGGTCGCGGCGGCGGCGGTCCCGCTGGTGGTGACCGTGTCGAACACGACGTCCACCGACCCCACCGTGTCACGCACCCACTCGACCGGACCGTCCCCGGTGCTGGCCGCGAAGTCGGTGAAGCCGAGCGCGGCCAGCGTGCCGCCGCGAGTGGCGAGGGTGTCGGTGAACAGCACCCGGGACGCCCCCCGCGCCCGGGCCGCCAGCCCGACCGCGGAGCCGATGGCCCCGGCCCCGACGACCAGCACCGTGTCACCGGGGCGGATCCCGGAACGGTCCGCGACGTGCTCGGCGACCGCCAGCGGCTCGACCAGCGCGCCGAACCGGGCCCCGAGGTCACCCGGCAGCGGGATCGCGTGTGCGGCGGGGACGACGAACCGCTCGGCCAGGCAGCCGCGCGGGTCGGAGAGTCCCAGCACCGTCATCTCGGCGCAGTTGTTCGGGCGGTCATCGGCGCAGGCCCGGCACCGGCCGCAGGCCAGCGTCGGGTAGACCACGACCGAGGTACCGCCGGCGAGGCGTCCGGAAGGGTCCTCGGCGACCGTCGCGACGCACTCGTGGCCGGGGACGACGGGGTAGGACACCAGCGGGTTGCGCCCGGCGAGCAGCGCGACGTCACCGCCGCAGATCCCTACCGTGTGCAGGTCCAGCGCGACCTCACCGGGGCCCGGCCGTGCCGGCTCGGGCACCTCCTCCGCGCTGATCCGGCCCGGTGCCGTCACGACCGCTCTCCGCACGTCGACCTCCTCGTTGTCGCAAGCGTTTTCTGGACTCTAACAGCTCCGATAGGGTATTGAGTAAGCGTTTTCTACAGAAGGAGCGACGATGTCGACGACGACACTCACCGGGTCTGCCGGCGCCCCGGGCGCCGGCGCGCCCGACGCGACGGCCGCGGACGTCGAGCGGGCGGTGGCCGCCGCGGTGGAAGCGGGACGCCGCTGGGCGGCCACCCCGGCCCCCGAGCGGCGCGACGTCCTGCGCCGCGCCGCACACGGTCTGCAGGCGCGGCGCGAGGAGCTGGTCGGGCTCGTGACGGCCGAGACCGGCAGCATCCGGGCCAAGGCCGAGGCCGAGGTCGCCGACTCGATCGAGGAGCTGCACGCCGCGGCGGCGCTCGCCCTGCACCCCACGGCCCAGGTACTGCCGTCGGCGGTGCCGGGCCGCTCCAACGTGGTCGAGCGGGTACCGGTCGGCGTCGTCGGGGTGATCACGGGCTGGAACTTCCCGATGCACCTGGCCCTGCGCATCGCGGCGCCCGCGCTGGCCCTGGGCAACGCGGTCCTGGTCAAGCCGGCACCGGAGACGCCGCTCTCCGGCGGCGCCGGATGGGCCGATGCGCTCACCGCCGCCGGACTGCCCGACGGACTCCTCGGCGTCCTCCCGGGCCGGGCGGCCGGGCCGGCGCTGGTCGAGCACGCGGACGTCGACCTGATCCACTTCACCGGGTCGACCGCGGTCGGCCGGGAGATCGCCCGGATCGCCGGCGGTGCCCTGAAGCGGGTCGCCCTCGAGCTGGGCGGGAACAACCCCGCCGTCGTGCTCGCCGACGCCGACCTGGAGCGCACCGTCCCGCTGACGGCCGGGGGCACCTTCGTCCACCAGGGACAGGTGTGCATCGCCACCGGCCGGCACATCGTCGTCGCCGACGTCGCCGAGGACTACCTCGCCCGGCTCGCCGAGCACGCGCGCGGCCTGCGGGTCGGGGACCCGGCCATCGACCCCACGGTCGATCTCGGTCCGCTGATCAGCGAGCGCCAGGCCGAGCGGGCGCAGCGGCTGGTCGCCGACACCGTCGCGCAGGGGGCCGAGCTGCTCACCGGCGGCACCCGCGAGGGACGGTACTTCCCGGCGACCGTGGTCGCCGGGGTGCGGCCCGGGATGCCGCTGTTCGAGGAGGAGACCTTCGCCCCGGTCGCCGCCGTCACCGTGGCCGCGGACACCGACGAGGCCGTGGCGCTGGCCAACGCGACCGAGTACGGCCTGTCGGCGTCGGTGTTCACCCGGGACCTCGAGCGCGGTCGTGCGGTCGCGTCCCGGCTGCGGGCGGGCATGGTGCACGTCAACGACATGACGGCGCTCAACGAGACGCACGTCCCGTTCGGCGGGGTCGGTGCCTCCGGGGTCGGGCAGCGGTTCGGCGGGGCGGCCAACGTCGAGCTGCTCACCGAGCAGCGCTGGGTCAGCGTGCGCCGGCTCTGAGGTGTCCCGGCCCCGGAACCGCGGCGGCGCGGCGCCGGGGCCGGCCCGGATGCGGGGGGCGCCGCTCAGCCGGGCGCGCCCTCCGCCACCGCGCCCCGGACCACTGCGTCCTCGGCCACCGCCCGGTCCCCGGCGTCTCCCCGCATCCGGGCGGCGAGCGCCCCGGCTCGGCGCAGCCAGCGGGCAGGGTCGGCGATCGCGGCGTCGACCGAGCCGGCCAGGTCGGTGAGCGCGATCGCGGCGGCCGGCGGCGGGGTCGCGATCTGCCCCGCGACGACCAGCGGCGCGGCCGGGTACCCCGCACACCGTTGCAGCAGCGCACCGACCAGCTTCCCGGTGCCCGACGTGGCGTCGTAGCGGCCCTCACCGGTGACGACGACGTCGGCGTGCGGGAGCAGGCCGTGCAGTCCGGTCAGTTCGCCGACCGTGTGCGCGCCGGGCAGGATCCGCCCGCCCCAGGCGGCCAGCCCGAACGCGGTGCCCCCTGCGGCCCCCGACCCGGCCCGGTCCGCCTCGACCGGCAGCACCGTGGCGAGGACATCGGCGAACCGGGCCAGCGCGCGGTCGAGGAGCGCGACCTGGTAAGGGGACGCGCCCTTCTGCGGGCCGAACACGGTCGCGGCGCCGGACGGACCGGTCAGCACCGCCCGGGTGTCGGTCAGCAGGCGCACCCCACCTGTCGGGGGCGGCACCAGGCCGGAGACGTCGATGCGGTGCAGCTGCGCCAGCTCCACGCCGCCCGGGCCGATCTCGTCGCCGGCGCGGTCCAGCAGCCGGGCCCCGAGCCCCCGCAGCGCCCCGGCGCCACCGTCGGTCGTCGCCGAACCGCCGAGACCGACGGTGACCGAGGTGGCCCCGGCGGCCAGTACCTGCCGCAGGAGCAGACCGAGCCCGTCCGTCGAGGCGGCGACGGGCTCCGGCCGGTCGAGAAGGGGCAGACCGCAGACGCTCGCCGAGTCCAGCACCGCCGACCCGTCCGGCAGCATCAGCCAGTGCGCGGTCACCGGTCGCCCGGCCGGGCCGGGCACCGGACGGGAGGTCCGCGGTTCGGCGCCGGGCACGCACCGCGCCACCGCGTCCACGGTGCCTTCGCCGCCGTCGGCCTGGGGGAGCAGGGTCACCGTGTCCTGCGGGCGGACCTCGCGCCAGCCGGCCGCCAGTGCCTCGGCGACCGCCGACGCGGCCAGGCTCCCCTTGAACGAGTCGGGCGCGACCAGCACGCGCAGCGGGCCGGTCACGTGACCGCGTACCCGCCGTCGACCGGCAGGACCACGCCCGTGACGTACCGGGCGGCGTGCGAGGCCAGGAACCCGACGACGTCGGCGATGTCCTGCCCGTCGGCGAGCCGGCCGAGCGGGATGCGCCCGAGCACCCGCTCGCGGAAGTCCGGCCGGTCCAGGACCGGGGCGGTCATCGGGGTGACGACGTACCCCGGGGCCACGGCGTTCACCCGGATCCCGCGCGGGCCGAGCTCCACGGCCAGACCCTTCGTGAGCTGCGCCAACGCAGCCTTGGTCGCGCCGTAGGGGACGATCCCCGGCACCGCGCGGTCCGCGGACAGCGACACGATGTTGACCACCGAGCCGCCGGCGACCGCCAGGGGGCCCGCGGCGGCGGCGATCAGCCGGTAGGCGGCGGTGAGGTTCACCGCGACGAGGCGCTCCCAGGTCTCCGGTGCGATGTCGACCGCGTCGGTCCGGGCCTGGATCCCGGCGGCGTTGACCAGCACGCCGAGGCCCCCCGGCAGCGCGGCGGCGTCCGCCACGACCGCGTCGGTGAAGCCCTGGTCGGTCAGGTCGCCGACCCGGGCCAGTCCGCCGACCGAGTCGGCGACGTCCTGGGCGGTCGGTGTCCGGTCGACCACGACGACCGGGTGCCCGTGGTCGGCGAGCCGTCGGGCGATCGCCGAGCCGATCCCGCCGGCCCCGCCCGTCACCACGGCGGACGGCATGGCGTGCTGCAGCCCCATCGCTACCTCCTCGTAAGCGTTTTCTGAACTGCGGAGGCTCTCTTGCCTCCCGCGATGACAGGCTATACGCTGCTGCCGACTCCAACAAGTAAGCGTTTTCTGGGAGGTGTGATGTCGGCCGAGGTCCTTCTGCCGGCTTCCGACGGAAGCCTGGCTCCACTGTCCATGGGCCCGCCCGCCGAGCTCGTCGTGCCGTCCACACCGGCGACGAGCCGGGTGGCCTTCGCGGCCGCGCACGTCGTCCCCGACCCCGTCCGTGCGTCGGGCGACGGTGCGCCGTGTCCGATCGACTGGGACGCCACGATGGCGCTGCGGCACAGGCTGTGGGACGCCGGTCTCGGTGTCGCCGAGTCGATGGACACCGCGCAGCGGGGGATGGGGCTGGACTGGCCCGCGGCGCGCGAGCTCGCGCGCCGGACCCTCGCCGAGGCCCGCACCCGTGGCGCCGACGTGGTCGTCGGCATCTCCACCGACCAGCTCGCCGAGCACGCCGGTGGCGTCCGGGCGGTCCGCGACGCCTACCTCGAGCAGCTCGCCGACATCGAGTCGCTCGGCGGCGGCACCGTCCTGATGGCCAGCCGCGCGCTCGCCGCCCGCGCCGCCGGTCCCGACGACTACCTCGAGGTCTACGGGGACGTCCTGCGGGCCGCCTCGCAGCCGGTCGTGCTGCACTGGCTCGGCGAGGCGTTCGACCCGGCGCTCGCCGGCTACTGGGGCCACCCCGAACCGGGCAAGGCGATGGAGGTCGTGCTCGACCTGATCACCGAGCACCGCTCGCGGGTGCGCGGCATCAAGCTGTCCCTGCTCGACGACGCCCTGGAACGCGAGCTGCGGTCCCGGCTGCCCGCCGGGGTGCACCTGTTCACCGGGGACGACTTCCACTACACCGACCTCATCGCCGGGGACGGCGAGCACCACAGCGACGCGCTGCTGGGCGCGTTCGCGGTCGTCGGGCGGCACGCCGCGGCCGCGCTCGCCGAGCTGGACGCCGGCCGGGTCGACGGCTTCCGGGGGATCCTCGCCCCGACCGAGCCGCTGAGCAGGCTGGTCTTCGCCGCCCCGACCCGGTTCTACAAGGTCGGTGTCGCGTGGCTGGCCTACCTCGACGGCGCCCAGGAGCACTTCCGGATGCTCGGTGGCCTGGAGTCCGGCAGGTCCCTCGGTCACCTCGGGGACCTGGTCCGTGCCGCGGACGGGATCGGCCTCTTCCGGGATCCGGAGGTCGCGGCGCACCGGGCCGGACGCTACTTCGCCGTGCACGGGATCGGCTGAGCCGTGGACCTCGCACACTGCAGCCTCAACTCGGTGACCGCGCGCGCCGCGGCCGTCGAGGACCTGGTGCCGCTGGCGGCCGGGCTCGGCTTCGGCGGCGTCGGCCTCTGGCGCGACTGCTACGAGCGGGCCGGGGCCGCCGAGGCCGCCCGCCGGGTCGCCGACGCCGGCCTGCGGGTCACCTCGGTGTGCCGCGGCGGGATGTTCCCGCAGCCCACGGCCACCGGGCGGGAGGCGCGGCGGGCCGACAACCTCCGCGCGATCGAGGAGGCCCGGGTGCTGGGCGCGGACTGCCTGGTCCTGGTCTGCGGGCCGGCCTGCGACGGCGACCTGTCCGCCGCCCGCGGCGCGATCCGGGACGGCGTCGAGGCGCTGCTCCCGCACGCCGAGGCGGCCGGCGTCCCGCTCGCCGTCGAACCGATGCACCCGATGATGGCCGCGGACCGCTCCGCGATCACCTCCCTCGGCGAGGCCGTCGACCTGGTCCGCGGGATCGACCACCCGATGCTCGGGCTGGCGCTGGACAGCTACCACGTCTGGTGGGACGCCGCCCTCGACGAGGGTCTGGACCGCGCGTCCGGGACGGTGCTGACCGTCCAGCTCGCCGACTGGGTGCTGCCCATCCACGGCCAGCTGAGCAGCCGCGGCATGCCCGGCGACGGCGTGATCGGGATGGACCGGTTCGTACAGCGCAGCCGGGCGGCCGGGTTCGAGGGTCTCGTCGAGGTCGAGGTGCTCAGCGACGCGTGGTGGGCGGCCGGTCCCGAGGCCGCGGCCCGCGCCGCCGCCACCGCCCTGGGCGCGATCACCGACACCGTCCCCGTCCCGCAGCACTGACCCTCCCCGCACCCACCGACCCGTCCCGCAGCACCGACCGCCCGCGACGACCGAACCCAGACGACTTCACAGGAGCAGACGTCATGCACCGACCCGCCGTCCTCACCGCCCGCCAGGCCGCCGACCTCATCGCCGACGGTGACGTGATCAGCGTCAGCTCGTCGTCCGGCCTCGGCTGCCCGGACGCCGTGCTGGCCGGGATCGGCGAGCGCTTCGCCGAGACCGCCGGGCCGCGCGACCTGACCACGTTGCACCCGATCGCGGCCGGTGACATGTCCGGGATCAAGGGCATCGACCACCTGGCCCGGCCCGGCCTGCTGCGCCGGGTGGTGGCCGGTTCCTACCCGTCGGGGCCGTCGAAGGCCGAGCCCCCGCGGATCTGGCAGATGATCGAGAACGGCGAGGTCGAGGCGTACAACTTCCCGTCCGGCGTGCTGTACCAGCTGCACCGGGCCGCGGCGTCCCGCCAGCCGGGGGTGTTCACCAAGGTCGGCCTGGGATCCTTCGTCGACCCGCGGCTCACCGGGGGGCGGATGAACGACGCCACCCCGGAACGCTTCGTCCGGGTCGAGGAGCTCGACGGCGAGGAGTGGCTGTTCTTCCCCTCGATCGTGCCCGACGTGGCGGTGATCCGGGCGACCACCGCCGACGAGCACGGCAACCTCACGATCGAGGAGGAGGCCTCCCCGCTCGGCGCGCTGGACCTCGCCTACGCCGCGCACAACCGGGGTGGCCTCGTGATCGCCCAGGTCAAGCGGCTGGCCGAGGGCGGCAGCCTGTCCCCGCAGCAGGTCCGCATCCCGGGGATCCTGGTCGACGCCGTCGTCGTCGCGCCGGACCAGATGCAGACCACCCAGACCCCGTACGACCCGGCGATCTCCGGGCAGCTGCGGCGCCCGCTGTCCGCGCTCGACCCCGTCCCCTTCTCGCTGGAGAAGGTGATCGCCCGCCGGGCCGCGCACGAGCTGCGCTCCGGCGACGTCGTCAACCTCGGGTTCGGCGTCTCCGCTCTGGTCCCGCACGTCCTGGTCGAGGAGGACCTGGCCGGCGCCGTCAGCTGGGTGATCGAGCAGGGCGCCGTCGGCGGCGTGCCGCTGCTGGACTTCACCTTCGGTGTCTCCGTGAACCCGGACGCGATCATGGCCAGCGCCGACCAGTTCACCCTCCTGCAGGGCGGTGGTTTCGACCGGACGCTGCTGTCGTTCCTGGAGATCGACCGCACCGGCTCGGTCAACGTGCACCACCTGCCCGGACGCCGGCACGTCACGGCGGGCGTCGGCGGCTTCGCCGACATCGTCTCGGCCGCCCCGGAGATCGTGTTCATCGGTTCCTTCACCGCGGGCCGCCGCGACATCGCCGTCGACGACGGCGGACTCGACATCCGGACCGACGGCCCGCACACCAAGTTCGTGGAGCAGGTCGCCTCGCCGACCTTCTCCGGCGCGCACGCCCTGGCCCGCGGGCAGAAGGTCACCTACGTCACCGAGCGGGCCGTCCTGCAGCTCCGGCCCGAGGGCCTGACCGTCACCGAGATCGCGCCCGGCGTGGACCTCGAGCGCGACGTCCTGGCCCGCAGCGCGTTCCCGCTGCTCGTCTCCGACGAGCTCAAGGCGATGCCCGCCGAGATCTTCCAGCCGCACCGCACCGGCCTGCGGCTGCCGGCCGCGCCGCCGCACTCGCGGATCGCGGCACTGCGTTCCCGCGACGCCTGACCGGACGCCGCACCCTCCTCCCACCGACGCGAGAGAACGAGGCCCCGTCATGTCCACGACACCCGAACCGCAGACCGGATCCCTGGTCGTCGGTGACCCGGAACAGCGCCGGCGCACGCTCGCCGCGAGCGTCTCCGGGACCGTCATCGAGTGGTACGACTTCACGCTCTACGGCCTGGCCGCCGCCCTGGTCTTCGGCCCCCTCTACTTCCCCGACGCCGGCGCGCTCGGCGGGGTCCTCGCCTCGCTCGCCACCTTCGCGGTCGGTCTCGGCGCGCGCCCGATCGGCGGCCTGATCTTCGCCCACTACGGCGACCGGATCGGCCGCAAGCCCACGATGTTCCTGGTCCTGATGGTCATGGGCGTCTCGACCACCCTGATCGGCCTGCTCCCGACCGCGGAGACGATCGGCATCTGGGCCGCCGTCATCCTCGTCGTGCTCCGCCTGCTGCAGGGCGCGGGCGCGGGCGCCGAGTTCGCCGGTGCGATCACGATGGTCACCGAGGTGACCGGCAACCGGGGCCGCGCCTACGCCGCCTCGCTGCCCGGCGCCGCGATCTACGTCGGCACCGGCGGCGCGACGCTGGTCTTCACCCTGGTCACCCTCATGCCGGAGGAG
Organism: Pseudonocardia tropica; assembly: GCF_040105315.1. NCBI lineage: Bacteria > Bacillati > Actinomycetota > Actinomycetes > Pseudonocardiales > Pseudonocardiaceae > Pseudonocardia > Pseudonocardia tropica. Next base: position 2,605 of record NZ_JBEDNP010000003.1, on the reverse strand, counting down.
GCCTTCCTGGCCTGGGGATGGCGGATCCCGTTCCTGGCCAGCGCGGCGATGGTGCTGGTCGCGGCCTACCTGCGGTGGCGGGTCGAGGAGACCCCCGCGTTCAGGAAGCTCGAGCAGAACGACTCCGTGCAGAGCGCCCCGGTGCTCGAGGTGCTGCGGAACAACCGGCGCTCGGTCCTGCTCGGGATGGGCGTGTTCGTCCTGATCATCCCGTGGGCCTACGCGATGCAGGTGTTCGTGCTCAGCTACGTCACCAACACCCTCGAGGTCCCGAAGGGTACGGCGCTGACCGGGCTGATCATCGCCGAGTTCCTGGCCATCCCGGTCATCCTCGCGTGCGGCCGGCTGGCCGACCGGGTCGGCAGGCGCCCGGTCATGCTGTTCGGCGCCGCGTTCTGCCTGCTGTTCGCGATGCCGATGTTCTGGATGCTCGAGAGCGGCTCCGGGGTGCTGATCGCGGTCGCGATGACGCTGGGTATCTGCGTCTCCCAGGGGTGCACCTCCGGCCCGGCCGGCGCGATGCTGGCCGATCTGTTCCCGGCCCGGTCCCGCTGGAGCGGCATCGCCCTGTCCCGGGAGATCCCGGCCGCCGTCGTCGGCGGCACCGCGCCCCTGGTCGCGACCGCACTGGTGGCGTGGGGCGGCGGGTCGCCGGTCGGCGTGGCCGTCTACCTGATGGTGCTGAGCCTCGTCGGCCTGGTCGCCATCGTCGCCCTGCCCGAAACCCTGGAGCGGACCACGCGTCCCGCCCCGACGGCGGCCGCAGACGCGTCCGTCCCGTCCCGACGTTCCTGAGGAGCCACCGATGGCTGCGCTGTCCCTGCGCCACACCTTCCTGCCCACCGACACCTTCGGCTCCGACGAGCGCAGGCTCGTCGAGGAGTTCGTCGACGAGCAGATCCGTCCGCTCGCCACCGAGCTGGACGAGACCGAGCGCTTCCCCCGTGAGCTGTACACCGAGCTCGCCAAGATCGGGATGTTCGGGGTCACCGTCCCCACCGATCTCGGGGGGACGGGCGCGACCCCGCTGGACTACCTGTTCCTGATGGAGGGCCTGTCCTACGGCTACTCCTCGGTCGCCGACCAGTGCGGGCTCGTCGAGATGGTCGGCTCGCTGCTGGCCGCGTTCGGCACCGCCGAGCAGCACGAGCGCTACCTGCGTCCGCTGCTCGCCTACGAGCGGCCGTGCGCGTACGCGCTCACCGAGGCGGAGTCCGGCTCGGACCTGGGCAGCATCTCCACCCGGGCGGTCCGCGACGGCGACGACTGGCTGCTGTCCGGCGAGAAGATCTACATCCACAACGCGCCGGTCGCCGACTTCGCCCTGGTACTGGCCGTCACCGACCCGGAGAAGGGCAAGCGCGGCGGCATCTCGGTGTTCGTCGTCGACCTGGAGCAGGCCGGCGTGACGCGCGCCTACCACGAGCACAAGATGGGCCAGCGGGCCAGCCAGGTCGGCGGGCTGGTGTTCGACCGTGTCCGGCTGCCGTCCGACGCCCTGCTCGGCGAGGAGGGCAAGGCCTTCGGCTACATGATGGAGGTGCTCGCCAAGGGCCGGCTCGGCATCGCGGGGCTCGCACTCGGGATCAGCCGCGCGGCGCTCGCCGCCGCCGTGCAGCAGGCGGCGGACCGGACCCAGTTCGGCGCCCCGATCGGGGCGAACCAGGCGATCTCGTTCCCGCTCGCGACGGCGGTGACCGAGCTGCGCGCCGCGACCGCGCTGGCCGCGGACGCGGCGCACGCCCTGGGCTCCGGTGCGGACGACGCCGCGGTGCTGTGCTCGATGGCCAAGCTCACGGCGTCCGAGGGCGCGGTGCGGCACGCCGACGTCGCGGTCCAGACCTTCGGTGGTTCGGGGTTCATCCGTGGCTACGAGGTCGAGCGTCTCTACCGCGACGCCCGGATCACCCGCATCTACGAGGGGACCAGCGAGATGCAGCGGCTGATCATCAGCCGTGCCCTGCTTCCCCGGACCCGATGACCGAACCCGACGGACGAAAGGGCGATCCGATGAGGATCCTCGCGCTGGTCAAGCAGGTGGCCGACACCTACTCGGAGCGGACGCTGTCCGACTCCGACCACACCCTCGATCGTGAGGGTGCCGAGGCGGTGATCGATGAGATCAACGAGCGGGCGGTGGAGCAGGCGCTGCAGTTGAAGGAGGCGCACGACGGCTCGGAGGTCGTCGTGGTGTGCATGGGTCCGGATCGGGCCACCGACGCGATCCGTAAGGCGTTGTCGATGGGTGCGGATTCCGCGGTGCACCTGTCCGATGAGGCGATCCACGGCTCGTGTGCGGTGCAGACGGCGAAGGCGTTGACCACGCTGATCGGCACGGTCGAGGGCTGGGACGTGGTCATCGCGGGTAACTCCGCGTCCGACGGCCAGATCGGTGCGGTCCCGGCGATGGTCGCCGAGCTGCTGGGTGTGCCGTCGTTGACCCACGCCAACGAGCTCTCGGTCGAGGGTACGACGGTGCGGCGAAGCGGGAGACCGACGAGGGTGTCACCCATCTGACTGCGGAGTTGCCGGTCGTGGTGTCGATCGGGGAGAAGGCGGGCGAGCCGCGTTACCCCTCGTTCAAGGGGATCATGGCGGCGAAGAA